>DZDI01000034.1 GCA_022730455.1 Phycisphaera mikurensis
CTTTGCGTCCTTTGCGGTGAACAGAACCGTTGGCCTTGGCCGGCCGGGTGCAGACGACGTACATCTCGTAAAGGCTCTGGGATGCGATAGCGAACTGTTCCTGATCGCGCAGGGTAAGCAATTGCAGGGCGTCAAGGGCGATCTGTCCGTGCGGATGGTCGATCTGGGCGAGGCGCAGGGGGATGTTGGTATCAACGAGGATCATCAGTTGTCCCAGAGTAAATACTCTCGCGGCTGTCATCTACCCCATGGCCTAGGGGCTTGTGGCTGTCGGCCCAGGCTCGCAGCGATTTAAGCCATGGATTCTCAGGTCGCTGCTGATCGAGCACGATAACGCGGACCATATGGCCATGCAGGTCATGGCTCTTGACCAAGTCGTCCCATTTGCCTTGGATAATATCGGGCATTGGCAGTCACCTTAAAATCCGACACCATTATAGCCCATCATACCGCCCTGCGGCCAGCATGTTGAGCGGCCAGAGCACCGATGGCCTTCAAAAAGGTAACTGTTTACCGCTCCGCGGCAAATATTCACAATAATGGCGCTGGCGCGCTCTGGTAAGTGGTGTTATGCTTGATTTCACCATGAATGGTGAAGTTCAAAAACATCGTAAACAACTGGCCGCATTCGCTCTGGATAATGTAATGTTATCATCGCCTTATCCCGAGCTGACGTTGACTGAGACCGACTCCCGGCGGCAGGTGCATCCCTCTTATGCAAGTCTTCATGCACTTTGACAATAACTGTCACGGGCCGCGTCAATTCAGTATCGACGCTTTGATTTGTCGACTATGTACCTTGATAATCCATTGCATCGGCGGTCGTCAGGATGACGGTGTTGAAAACGGTATCAGTAATGGAGCGTGTCCCATGGGTGAAATGACCAGTTGGCTTTTAAGGCCGCGAATAGTTATTGGACTGTTGATTTTTGCGGTGATTGTTTTGTTTTTAGTGGGCTATAATGCAAAGCAGGTAAAGCAACGGGAAATGGCCACCTCTGCCTCCAACCATGCAGGGAAGACGATCGCGCCTGAAAGAAAGACCATCCGCAATGCCCTAAGCACCTTGCCGGTGATAAGCGTGTCCATTGCCGGGCATCCATTTAAACTGTGGCTGGCAAATACCACGGCTGAAGAGACGGCAGGGCTTATGCACGTGCACGATCTTGCGGCCGATCGAGGGATGGTCTTTTTGTTCCGCAAGGCCAAGCCCGAAGCCTTCTGGATGAAAAATACACCTTTACCACTGGATCTGATTTTTCTTAACAGGTCGACGGTGGTGCGCATTTACACCATGAAGCCGATGAATTCCAAGTTGCTCTATCCAAGTAAACAGGCCGTGACGGCGGCCATTGAACTCAATGCCGGAACTTGTGCTAAACTGGGTCTCAAGTCGGGAGACCGAATCAAACTGCCGGTAAGTGCGGAATAGGTTTCACCGGGTGTGGCGGTTGATGCAGAACCATATTTAATCTTCAGGAGTATGCGTGGCGTACATTAATGCACCGGGCCAGAAAATGGATATGCGTCAGCGAGCTCGAAAAATATTAAAAAACCCATTAAGTTGGCTCGGCATTGCTCTACTTGTATCGCTGCTGTTGGGTTCTGTAGTGGCGTTGCTTACGGCGGTTACCCCCAGTTGGTATGCCCCTCTGCACGCCGGGCGGCGTCGCGTATTGAACCTCGCCGACACTGCCGAACGCGTATTGCTGCAACTCCGCAACCAGATTGGCAACCCCGCCCGCCAAACCATCACATGGTCGATTACGCAGGCACAGATCAATTCTCTGCTGGCGGTACGCTATTCCACGCCGCCGTCGGCTCGTTCCAAGGTTGCCTTTGTCGGGCCTTTCGTACGTTTAACACGGGGGCGTATCACGCTTGCCATACGCGATATGCACCTGCCATTTCATTCCGTCGCCAGCGTCACGGTGGCCATGAGCTCCATCCCCGTCTCCAAAAACGGCGTTGCCGAGGCGCACGTTGAGCTTGAGGCGGTGCACGTGGGTTTGATACCCATTCCCCGAGCCAAGGTACTCGGTGTTTTACATCGGCGGTTAAAAGAAATAGGGCCACTCATCACGCAGACGCTGGCGCGGTACGCCGGGTCGCGTTATGCGGCTGCCGAGACGCCCCGCATTCTTAAATACATTCAGCACGCCATGTACGGCAAGCCGTTTCCTCTCACCTTGCAGGCTGGCGGGCGAACGTTGCAATTGGTGCACATCGCCATTCATGGGCGGCGTTCATCCGCCTCGGGTGCGCCTGCACCAGCACGTATTGTACTGGTGCTTAAACAGATACCCGCATGACCAAAGCCGAAGTCCATTCAGCCATTAAACGCGTGCTGCAGCAAGCCGGAATGCAGCCACGCCATCGTTTCGGCCAGAATTTTATGATCGAACCGAGTTCGCTTGAGGCGATTATGGTAAGCAGCCAGATTGCCGCTGACGATTGGGTACTGGAGATCGGCCCCGGTCCCGGCAATCTGACGCATCTGCTGGCCCAGCGGGCTGCCCGTGTTTTGGCCGTCGATATCGACCGCCAATTGCTTCCCGCCGCGCAGGCAGCGCTCGCGTCCCATTCCAATATCACCTGGCTCTGCGCCGATGCCTTGGACGGAAAACATCGGCTCTCGGCCAGCGTGCTCAAATTATTAATGGAGTGGGCGGGGGGGCGGCCGGTTAAATTGGCGGCCAATCTTCCCTACAACATAGCCAGCCCGCTGATTGTGATTTTGCTCTCACTCGCTTGGCGGCATTACCGCAGGCTGCCAGGCGGCGTGCATTTCAGCCGCCTGACGTTCACCGTGCAATTGGAAGTAGCCCGGCGCATGACGGCTCTTCCTGACACGGGTGCCTATGGTGCCCTCACGGTTATCATTGCATCTATGGCACAGGCGCAGTTGATCCGCACGATACCTCCAGGTCATTTTTGGCCGCCACCGCAGATTGACTCGGCTTTGGTGGAAATCATTCCGCAGCCGGATCAGGCGGAGGGTATCCGTGATTTTGGTGTATTGGAAACTTTTGTTTCGCAAATGTTCTCTCATCGTCGGCAGACCATACGCAATGCACTCCGACACAGTTCTATGGGGTTGCCACCGCCCATAGTGACGCAGGCCGCTGAAGGGCAACATTGGCTGGAAAAACGCCCGGGCGAATTACACCCGGCGGATTTTATTTCTTTGGCGAATCAACTGGCGTTGTCTTCGCAGTAATCTGATATTGGCTTTATTTGCATCCGCAATTTGACATGAATTTATGGAGCCTCCGGTGATGAGTGACGTGGTATATCTAAATGGGTCAATTATCGATTCAGATACCGCCCAACTTTCTGTTTTTGACGCTGGTTACCTGCATGGTGCAGGATTATTTGAAACCATGCGGGCACATCACGGCAGGGGGGTCAAGACGGCCACCCACATTGCACGACTCAATGCCAGTGCATCGGCGATCGGACTTGAACTGCATCTCGACGCGGGAGTCATCGGCGACGCCATAGTGGAATTGCTTGAGGCTCGCGACCTTATCGATGCACGTCTTCGCCTGACGATCTCAACCGGGCCGTCGGCTCTCGATGCCACCGCCGAACCCTCACCGACCGTGCTCATTACCGCGGCCCCATGGACACCGTATCCTGAAGAACTTTACCAATCGGGTATGCTGGTGGTCATCTCGGAACTCTTCCAAAATCCCCGATCGGCCACCTGTGGCCACAAAACCATCAGTTATCTGGACCGTATGACATCTCTGCAAACAGCCCGTATGGCCCGCGCCGGAGAATCACTCTGGTTCACGGAAGTTGATAAACAACTTGCGGAAGGTTCGATTAGTAATATTTTTCTGGTATCAAAAGACGGTACCATCCGCACACCGCCGCTGATGTGGGATAAATTCCCGCAGTTTCGGCTTGTTCTGCCGGGAATTGCCCGCAGCTTGGTGCTTGAATCCGCTCGATCCATGGGCTTGCCGGTCGATGAGACGCCACTGAATATTCGTGATGTTCTCGATGCCCGTGAAGTGTTCCTGACCAACATGATCATGGGAGTCATGCCGGTGTGCCGGGTTGAGCAGCATATGATCAACAATGGCAGACCGGGCGAACTATCCATCCTCTTACGCACGCGTATGAACCAAATACTGGAGCAGATCGATGTCAAATAAATTCGGTAGGTCGGAGCCCGCTCCCAGGCTCGCCCCAAAACCCCGTCTTTCGGATGTGGTTACTCACCTGCAGCAAATTGCTCCGCTGACGGCGGCCGAACCGTGGGACAATGTCGGGCTCCTCACTTCGCCGTGTGGCAATCCAATGGTACACAGCGTGCTGATTGCATTGGATTTAACCCGCACCGTTTGGGCGGACTGCTGCCGCAGAAAAACCAATCTGCTCATTTGTTATCACCCGCCGATTTTCAAACCGTTGATAAAATGGATTCCTTCCGGCGACACCGCTGAATCGTTGGCCATGAAACTTTTTCATGCGGGCACCTCTATCTACAGCCCGCATACGGCGCTGGATGTTGCCGAGGGCGGCACCAATGATGTGTTGGCGGCAACATTCAAACTTAAGCGGGTGCGATCCATGACTGCATCACGGTCTGCCGAACCACAATTCAAACTCCTTACTTTCGTACCTGCGAATGCAGTTGAAACAGTGGCAGCAGCCCTATTCGCCACGGGGGCCGGTTGCATCGGAAAAAACAGCCGCTACACCTCTTGCAGTTTCCGCACACCGGGTGAAGGCACGTTTCGTGGCGATGAAACCACGCATCCGGCTGTCGGGAAGAAAGGCCGTCTGGAAGTGGTACCGGAAATCCGTTGGGAGACGGTGGTGGGGCAGTCCGTGCTGGGGGCCGCCATTGACGCACTGCAATTAGCACATCCGTATGAAGAACCCGCCTATGACGTTATTCCGCTGGCCAATCCCCAAACGGGTCCGGGAATGGGACGCTTGGGCGAACTCTCTGAACCTATGCGCCTTGATCATCTGGCACAATATGCCAAAAGGCGGCTTCGCATACCCCATGTGCAGATAGCGGGTCGTGCCGATGGTCTAATGCGCACCTGCGCCTTGGTCGCCGGCAGCGGTGGGAAAATGGCGCTCGACGCCTGGCACAAACAGCCCTTTGACGTGCTGATCACTGGCGAACTCAAGCATCATGACCTGCTGGCCTATCGGGCTGCAGGTATTAATGTTTTGCTTTTGGGCCACGCCGCATCGGAAACGCCCGTGCTGAGCGCTCTGGCTGAAAATTTACAACACCATTGGCCCATGATACGCGTAACGGCCACGACGCCGGATCCATTGACATTGGTTCTGGGATAACGCCAGCCATGGCCGCCGCGGCGCGGGAAAGGGCCGGTACTTATTTCGCATGAAACAGACCCAAAGCGTCAGTTGTCTGAGGCGCGAATGCCGTTGTGTCATTGCAGCCTGAAGTCAACGTTGTGCGGAGCAAGGGCCGTTGGCAACGCCGGCCGGGGCAGCGGTTGACCCGTGGCACTCAAGCTGGGTGGCCAGTGTGCGTCGCACGGCGCTGTTTTGCAGTTCGCGGCCCTTCCGCGAAAAGAGCAGGTCCAAAGCCTCAAAAGCTACCTTCCCCAGTTCCTTGGCATCTTGGCAAATAGCAGTCATTGTGGGGTGAACCATAAAGCGAAGTTCGGCATCATCAAACCCGATGATGGATAAATCTCGCGGTATGCTCCATCCAATATTCTGCGCTTCCATCATGGCCCCAATAGCCGGCAACGGATCAGCAAAAAATAGCGCAGTCGGCCGCTCTGGCATGGCTGCAATTCGCCGGATAAGTTGAATGCCACCTTCACGCTTCGCGGCGATGCGGAATATCATTCGCTCGTCCATGAGGAGACCCCGACTGGTCATCGCCTCCCGGTAGCCTGCGATGCGGTCAAGGTGATCGGAATCGTCAACTAAATTGACGGCCATGGCGATGCGTTCGTGCTTAAGGTCGATCAAATGATTGACTGCATCGCGGCTGGAGCTGAGCGAATCGCTACGTACCACGCTGATGCTGTCATTGTCAAAATGTTCGCCCACCACCACACATGGAAAGCCTTCTTCTGCAATTTGCGTGCACAAATCCTTGGCGGTAGTTGTCGTGCGAAGCACCGCCCCGCGAATTCCCTTGCGCCGAAACATATGAGAAAATGTTTCGCGTGGATGCACGGCCCGCTTCACGTCTAAGATGACCAGATCAAACCCGCCCACCTCCATGCGATCCGTAAGTCCCTCCATCAGAGCTGCGTCAAATGGGGATCCGATACTGCGGTCTCCCGCGTATGCAAATGCAATATTCATGGTTTCACGCCGCCCGATGGTGGGAACATATTGAAGTTTGTTCGCAGCGTTCAGAACGCGGTGTCTGACCTCTGAAGCTACCAATGGATTATTGTTAAGCGCACGCGATACAGTCGCTGGCGAAAGTTTTAATTCTTTTGCAAGTTCTCTTATGGATGCCACAATAAATACCCCACCCAAATATATAAACAGTTAATGAAACTGTTTCTAACCTTAGAATATCCTCTTGTTGGGGATGTGTCAACCTGTCGGCGTGACGCTCCCCTCCACTCCGTAGGTTGATCGACTTCTCGACCGCAACCCGTTAGAAATATGTCAAACGTTTTATTTTTGCGAATATATTCCGTATTATGGCATGCGCCCGTCGGGAATCGACTACCATTACCTATGGGAGTTGGTCGATGGGGCAGTATACTGTTAAGCGGGGGAATGAATTGAAGGGCCAAGGAGGTATCCAATGACTCGTACCCTAAAACTGTCGCACACCTATTTACTGGCTGCTGCCATAGCCGCGATCGCCGGCCCCGTTTGTGCCCAAGTTTACGTACAAAACGGCAATGCCACCGATGCCAACAATCTTGTGGGCAGCGGCGGAAGCAATACACCCATTCAAGGTTTTGTCCCGAGCAATCCGAATATCTACGGATTGCAAAACTCCGGTGCTACTTTCAATCCCTCAGGCATGCGGCAGTTTTCGCGCGTTGTGCCGGTGCCGCTTCCCGGTGGTGGCACCACTTATGCCCAGATACCCGTAATCGGACAGTCCTCATTCCGCTCCACGCAGGTTTCACCCTCACAGTTGCTTTTGAGTAGCGTCAATGCGGTAAGCCAAGGCGTTTCAAGTTTGGCCGTTGGCCGGGCAATTAACGATGCTATTAATCCAAATCAAGGGTATTCGGCCCAAATTGGTGCTGGTTTGGGCGTCAATTCGGCACTTACCGGAGTCGGTGCCATCAGCCAGGTTAATGCTCCCATTAATGCCAATGGACAGTACGGATCATATTTTAATACGAACGTAAGTTTGCCTACGAATCCTCAGGCATACGCCGGTATGGCAATTGGGACTTCGGGGCAGATCAACCCTCTCTTCGGCCTGCGCCCGATGAACGAGACTCTGACGCCGGCGGCCGCAGAGCGTCCGAACGCGCTCCATCCCAGCCGCCGAGAGTCGAGTCTGATGATCGATGGAAAAGTACCATCCGGCAGGAGCCTTGACCTGTCCTCCATGCGCCGCACCAATAATGCAATTGGTAAACCCAATCGAGGCATGGTTGGTTACGTACCACGGAAACACGTACCGTCTGGAGATTACTATCGGCAATTGCTGACGGAATTAAGCTCAGGCCATCGCTCCAAGATCGTGGCGCCTGGTATCGGCGGCCGCGCCGCGATTACCAACACCACACTTGAACCAGTCAACCAGAGGGAAGCGCAGCAACTGATCATCGATCCCATAACCGGTTTGCCCATTGCGCCCATTACGGCCAGGCGAACGGTGGGGCAGACAAACTCAGGTGCTGCCGTTCCTAACGCGGCGACTGGCGCTCCAACAGTTATTTCGCCCGCCAATTCCCAGAATTGGCTGACGCCTGAGAAACAGAAAGCGCTGCAGGCTGGCCGCCATGTTCCCGCACTTTCTAACCTTGCCGGAAAAACGCACAGCATGTTCAATCATTTTATGAAACGCGGCCAGCTTGATCTTAAACAGGGACGCTACATTGCGGCGCTGTACCGATTTAATTCAGCTTTAATAGTCAATCCCGGCAACCAACTGGCCCGACTTGCGAGAGCCAATACTGAGCTAATGGGTGGCATGTATGCCAGTGCCTACGCTGATTTCAAAATAGTCTTCGCCCGACATCCGCGCTTTACCGCGCTGCGCTACGATTGGAAAACCATGCTGCCTCCCCATGCCGTGAATAAAACCCAAGCACAACTCGAACGAATGCTGCCTGATCAAAGCGACGCCGCTGCATTTTTGCTTTCCTACACCTATTACCAGACAGGTCATCAAAATAAGCTCCGGCAGTTGCTTTCGCTCTGGACCTCATGGGGTACAGGCAGTCTGTGGCCATCCATCTTGAACAAGGCTTGGCTCATCAACGCGAGAAATCATTAACCGATGTATTCCCGCCGACCCAATTCCGCTTTGAGTCGGCTCGGCTCAAACGCAGTTGGCAATGCGGTTCACCAAGGATGTCGCAATCTTGACCAGCACTGAATCGAAAACTTCCGCCGCCAGCGACTCTTTGCGTACGCCGCCGCCTATCCCGCTCCCGGATGCACCGGGAAATACTGACATCGCCGACCTGGTTTCTTTCAGGGGGACATCGCTGACCGATTTCATCGATGCCGACACCCTGCAGGACATTCAAGACTCGCTGGCGGCTGTCGCGCAGGTCTCGGCATGTATCCGCGATGCCAACGGCATGCCGCTCACTGAACCTACTGTAAGCCATCGCTTCCAGACGCGTTCCGCTGCCATTGCGGCTGCTCATCGGGACGGTGGCATGGATTCCATCCATCAGCCCTTTTCCGCCCCAATTATGGTGGCAGGAGTGCGGCTTGGCAGCATCAGTATCGAGTCGATTCGGCGCCAAAACCTCGACGCCGCCCGCGTAGAAAAACTCGCTGCAAAATTCTCGATTGATGCCGCTCAGGCCCGCGAATTGCTTCAGCTCTGCGTATCTGAGTCGGAATTGCAACGCTCCGCCGGCATCCAGTTTTTGCAACTCCTGGCCAGTGCGATTTCCCGGCTTTGTGAGCAGGAAATGCAGCTTCGGCGCCGCATTGTTGAATTATCAACACTGTTTCACATCTCCACCATCACCGCCGAAGCCCGTGGCCTGGCACAAACACTCGATCGGGTTACACAGAGTGTCGCGCAAGCCATGGGCGCCAAGGCCTGTTCACTGCGGCTGCTTGATAATCAACGCGATGAACTGGTTATTAAAAGCGGTTACAACCTGTCGGATGCATACTTGAAAAAAGGGCCCATCATCGTTGACAAAAGCGGCGTGGACCGCGAGGCTCTCGGCGGCAAGGTTGTTCAGGTGGTGGATATGGCAACTGACCCTCGCATCGCCTATCCTGATGATGCGCGGCGTGAGGGCATCGCTTCTGTGCTCTCCACCGCCCTTTCATATCACGGCCATCCGATTGGTGTGATCCGCGTCTACACCGATACGCCCAAAACATTTACCTCCTTTGAAGTGCGGCTGCTGCAGTCGATCGCCAACCAAGCCGCCGCGGCTATCGAAAATGCCCGCTTGCAGGAAGAAGCCATTGAAAAAGAACGCCTGCATCGACAGGTGCAAATAGCCGCCGAAGTTCAGCGTCGCATGATCCCCCGTGGCGCCCCGTCCATTAAGGGATTCGACATCGCCGCCCTGTATGTCCCTTGTTTTGAACTCGGTGGCGACTTTTATGATTTTATTGAATTCGGCCCGCAGGCTCTCGGGATCGCGGTGGCCGATATCGTAGGCAAGGGGTTGCCCGCATCCATACTCATGGCCTCGGCCCGCGCGTCTATTCGTGCCTATGCCAGCGACATCTACGATCTTGATGAAGTTATAAGCAGGGTCAATAAAGCAATTGTCGCCGACACCCAGCTCGGTGAATTTGTCACTCTCTGGTATGGCACCTTGGAATTTAAAACTCGACGGTTGACCTACTCGGTGGCTGGCCACGACCCCGCACTTTTGCTGCGCGATGGCGCCATTCGTGAACTTGGTTCCGGAGGCATGGTGCTTGGCGTGGATGCCAATGAAAAATATGGCAAACACATTCTCGATATCCGCAAGGGGGATTGCATCCTCATCTACACCGACGGACTTACCGACGCGATGAATTTCGGCGGCGAATCTTTTGGCAAAAAACGCCTTCGTGATGCTTACCTGCGCTATGCCGATCTCCCGGCCGAGCAAATTTGCCGCCAGCTTATATGGGAAACCCGCCGCTTTGTGGGTCTCAACAGTCGCGTCGATGACACCACTATGGTCGTAATCAAGGCGGTGGAGTGATAAGCCCACAGGGAGTCTGTCCCAGTAATAGCAAGGCAGCGATGTGCCGCAAACACCCCGTCTGCGGCACATCGCTGCCTTGCTATTACTGGGACAGACTCCTTTAGAAGTTAGTCCGGGGCGCCCTCGCGTTGCGGCACACTGAATTAATCATTTGTAGTTTGCGTTTTGACCGGTATAATCTGGCGGTTAGTCGGTGGAGTGGCTATTCACCGGCGTGTGTGGCTCGGATAGGGGCTCGACGTGCAAACGTTACGCGTCAATAGAGTTGGCACATGACGCAGCGTGTAAGTTTAGCGTTTTTTGCTGCGTATTGGCACTCGGCACGGCGGCCTGATGGGCATTGGCGCGGTGTGTCCACCGGGGTTTGGCTGCAGGATTTTTGTTAACCTTTCTGCGAGCCATGCCTGCCTGGTGTGGCTGCGTTTAGTTGCCTTAATTGGTCGGCTTTCTGGATGTGAGTGCTGTCGGCTCTTGCGACGGCGTACACGACTTACATGCCTCCTGCGCCGCCCGGAGAGACGCGATGCCGGCATGGCCTTAACTGCTGGCAATAGGTTACGAACGCCGGAGCTGGGCACGGGCATTGGTTGTAGGTACGCCTCCAAAAGGATTGGATGAAGTATGAATCAGGAATTGTTGCGAATCATCGATTCGATAGCGCGGGACAAAAATATCGAAAAAGATTCGGTATTTTTGGATATTGAAGCGGCGCTGATGTCGGCCGCCAAAAAGTTCTACGGTGAAACTGACGACGTTCAATGCACCATCGATCGGATGAGCGGCGAAATAGAAGTCCGCAAAAATGGTGTCCTGATTGAATACCGCGAATTTGGTCGCATCGCAGCACAGACCGCTAAGCAGGTGCTTATTCAAAAATTACGCGAGGATGAGCGCGGCAGCATCATGGAAGAGTTCAGCGACCGCAAGGGTCAGATTATCACCGGCACGGTTTCAGCATCGGATGACAAAATCCCCGTGGTGACGGTGAACTTGGGGCGATGCGAAGGGCTTTTACCTCGCAGTGAGCAAATACCGGGCGAAAAATATGATGTTGGGCAGCGTATCAGGGCGCTGGTGCTCGAAGTGCGGCCGGCCGGAAATCATGTCAAAATTGTCCTCTCGCGATCGCATCCTGATTTCATCCGAAGGCTCTTTGAAATTGAAGTGCCCGAAGTGCAGGAAAAGGTAATTGAAGTCAAATCGTTGGCCCGCGAGGCGGGTTATCGCACAAAAATTGCGGTCTCGTCCATCGATTCAAAAGTTGACTGTATCGGCGCATGTGTGGGCGTACGCGGTAGCCGCATTAAAAATATTGTCGATGAACTCGGCGGCGAGCGCATCGATATCGTACGCTGGAACGAATCATCGCAAATGTTCATTGTCAATGCCCTTAAACCGGCGGAAATTGTTAATATCTTCCGCAGTTATGAGCTCGCGCGGGCGGTGGTGATCGTCGACGAATCCAAACTTTCACTGGCGATTGGTAAACGCGGCCAAAACGTCCGTCTGGCTGCCAAGCTCACCGGGTGGGAACTAAGTATCTGTACCCCTGAAGAACTTGAGTCTCACCGCACCGACTTGGCGGCCATTACGGGGCAAATTGATAATCTTCCCGAACATTTTGTAGATCGTTTGTTGGAATTCGGTATTATTCAAGCCGAAGAAATTGAAGAAGTCGGGCCTGAACCTATTGCCAAGACGCTCGATATCCCGCTGGAAAAAGCCGAGCGGATGATCGAAATTGCCCGGGTATATCTGCAGGAAAAAGCCGCTGCTGATAAAAAGCGGGCTGCGGAACGCTCCGCCAAAGCCGTCGCTCAAACCGATGAGGCGATCGCCGACGATACCTTGGCCGAAACTGCGTCTGCCGACTTGATGGTGGATGGCACCACTCCTGAACCGGCTGCTCAGGCGGTCGGCGAAGATGGTCCACCGGCCGAATCGCAGGAGCATGCTTCGACCTGAAGATAGAAGTTTTAGATGGTGGTGGCGGCCTCGGTGGAGCGTTGAACGTCGTGCCCGCCAGTTGGTGCCGCCAAAGCGATCAAAAATCGATGAAATGAATCGTCGATAAGCGGTGTAGAATTTTTGGAGTCCTCGTTGAGCACATTAAAGGTATATCAACTGGCACGGGAATTGGGGGTGGATAGCAAATCCATCATCGCCAAGTGCAAGAAGGAGGAAGTGCCAAACGTCGATAGTCACCTTAGCGCAGTTAAGACGGGCTTGGCGGTTACCATTCGCGAGTGGTTCAGTGCCGGGGCCCCCAAGACCGCTGTGGAAAAGACCGCCCACGTCGATGTGGCGGAGGTACGCCGCAAACGCACCACCAAGTCCAAATCGTCCGCCAAAGATTCAGACTCTGCCGGCTCTTCGGAAACCGAAGCATCCGTGGCGGTGATGGAGCCGGAACCCGCGACCGAGTCTCTGCCTCATGAGGTTTCCGGGATCGAAACTTCCGACGCCTCCGAATTATCAGCCGATGTAGAACATGGTGCATCGGTTTTACCTGCTCAGGATGTATCTGAGGTTACTCCGGCTAAAATCGAAACCCCAACTGCGAAAAAGCGTACTAAAGCTGCTGAGCCGCATGTCCAACCTGAAGAGGCTGCAGTATCTGAACCGGATATATCTGTGGCACCGCCCGCGCCGCCAGCTAAGGCTGTGACGCCTGAAATCCCGCAAAAACCAGTCAAACCAACAACGCCAGTTACACCAAGGGGTGTGCCTAATGTGGTCGCCAGACCCGTCGTAACCGCCGTTGGACCCAAAAATATTCCCGCACCAGCGCAAATGCAGGGACCTCGTCTTATTCGCGTCGAAACACCGGAACCCGTCCGGCAGATTCGTCCGCGTTCCCGGCCCGCGGCACCGTTTACGCCTGGCGCACCGCGAGGGGATGTCATGCCTCCGCCGCCGACAAATAATACGCGGCATCGCAAATCAGGCTTTACCACCGCGCCCCGAGTCGATGATGAGGAGGCCGAGGCCAAGCGGAAGGGGCGGCTTGGACGGCGAGGGCATGGCCAGGACGTCGATGCGGGTCTGGAGCAAATACGCGAGTGGACGGAGGCGGAAATCGCCGAACGGGCAGAACGCATCGCCGCCGCCGGGCAGGGAGCTCTGCGCGAACGCCGCCGCGAAGCAAAGCAAAATCAGCAAAAACGTCAAAACGCCGCATTACACCACACGCAGCGGCCCACCCACATTGAAGTCGTCGCCCCCATCACCATTCGCCAGTTGTCACAGGCTATGGGTGTGCAAGCCGGAAAACTTTTGAGCAAACTGCTGGCTCAAAGCATCATCGTGACGGTTAACCAAACCATCGAGGATGATGTTGCCCAGTTGCTGGCCGCAGAAAATGGCGTTGAACTTGTCATAAAGCAGCGCGAATCCCTTCTCCAGGTGATGATCCGAAAATATGCCGAACGAAAAACCACCGCGCCGACTGAAGGTCGCGCCCCAGTGGTCACGGTGCTCGGCCACGTGGACCATGGTAAAACCAGTCTGCTGGATAAAATTCGGTCGGCCAACGTCGCCGCCGGTGAGGCTGGGGGCATAACCCAACACATCGGTGCCTATACCGTCAAAATTAACGGGTCCGATGGAAAAACCAAGCGGGTCACGTTTTTAGATACACCCGGCCATCAGGCCTTCACTGCCATGCGGGCTCGCGGTGCCAACATGACCGATGTCGTTGTATTGGTGGTTGCAGCCGATGATGGCGTCATGCCTCAAACGGTGGAATCCATCAATCACGCCAAAGCCGCTGGTGTACCCATCGTCGTGGCGCTGAATAAAATCGATAAGCCCGATGCTCGTCCCGATCGTGTCCTAGGTCAGTTGGCCGAAAACGGCCTGAATCCATCTGAGTGGGGAGGTGAAACCGAAGTCGTACGCACCAGTGCGGCCACCGGTCAGGGGGTCCGTGAACTTATCGAATATCTTGACTACGTGGCTTCTCTTCGGGAACTTAAAGCCTCACCAACATTGCCCGCGAGCGGACGGGTTGTCGAAGCATTTATGGATCCCAACCGGGGTGCAGTAGCTCGCGTTTTGGTACAGGATGGAACGCTGCGTATTGGCGACGCATTGGTGTGCGGTGCGACTTCAGGACGGGTCCGATCCATGTCCGACGACAAAAATCAACCCATCACAGAAGCTGGCCCCGCTACGCCCATTGAGGTCATTGGTTTGGATGCAGCGCCCTCTGCTGGTGAGAGTTTCTACGTGATTGACGACATCTCACAGGCCAAAGCGATTGCTGAAGAACAGGCCGTTGCGGTGCGAGAATCGGAAATTGCCCGTCGGAATAAGGTGACCCTAGATAACCTTTTTGATACCATCAAACTAGGCGAGGTGCGCGAACTCAACATCATCCTCAAGGCGGATGTACAAGGGTCCGTTGATGTGCTGCGCAAAGTGGTCACCGAGGAGCTCTCCAAAGAAGTCCAGGTGAAGCTGCTTCACGCTGCTGTCGGCGGTATCACGGAAAGCGATGTGCTGCTGGCGGATGCTTCAGGCGCCATGATTATCGGCTTTTCCGTCACGCCGGATGAATCAGCGCGTAAGCTGGCCGAGCGCAACGGGGTTGAAATTCGTCTTTATCGCATCATTTATGAAATCAGTGACGATATTCGTAAGGCCCTCGCCGGCATGCTGTCCCCCGAAAAACAGGAGCAGATTGTCGGAAGAGGCGAAATCCGCAAGGTGATCCGCGTGACTAAAATTGGCAGCATCGCCGGCTGTATGGTCACCGATGGAATATTAAATCGTTCCAATAAATATCGCCTCATTCGTGATGGGGTGGTGGTTGTGGGGAATCTGGCGCTTGATTCACTCAAACGGTTTAAGGATGACATCAAAGAAGTGCGATCCGGTATGGAATGTGGTCTGAAACTGGCGGGATATGACGATATCAAGGTGGGCGACCGGCTTGAAGCGTACAAGACTGTCGACGTGGCGCGTACGCTTTGATGTCCGTAGTGTTCTTTTCGCCCGCGAGTTCGGGTTGGAAACTTGAATATTGGAATTTTACAGGTGAGTTTGAAGATGGGTGATGCCCTGACCGTACGCGACAAACGTCGAATTCTACGTTCTGTCAAAGACCGGTGGCATCATCATCACAATGTCTCGGTTGCGGAAGTGGGTGACGCCGATCATCCTCAGCACGCCTTGCTCGGAGTGGCGATGGTTGGAGCAGACCGGCGGCGTTTGGAAAGCTCACTCGCCCGGATGGTGCACTCCATTGAAAAAGAGCGCCGGCTGGAACTGCTGGATTATCAAATTGAAATTTTGTGAGTTGGCATGACACCAATGAACCGGCTACGTGATGGAGCACCAGATACCCTGCGATGAATTTTCGGAAACAAAAACTTGAATCACAGATTCGGCGTGTGCTCTCGGCCGCTCTTATCCGTGATGTGGCTGATCCACGCGTCATGGGTTTGGTCAGCATTACGCACATTGAATTGGCCGCCGACCTGCACGATTGCAAAGTGCATGTGAGCATTTTGTCGAATATCCCCACTGGCACCGTGATGCAGGGGTTGCACTCCGCGCAGCCGACCTTTCAGCGGACGCTTGCCAAAAACCTTGCGACACGAACTGTACCGCGACTGCATTTTGTATTGGATGAATCGCTTAAAAAGCAGTCTGAAGTGCTTGAAATATTAAAAACGGCTACCGCATCGCCTTCTCCATCGCTGCCCGCTGCGACCGAAGCCATACCATCTCAAACACGAAATTCAAGCGTGTCTGAATTGCCATTTTCAGGCTCTGACCAGCCGCCCGTTGAGGAAATCAAATGAAAAAAAAACCTAATTTGCAGGGTGCCCGTAAAAAAATTATTGACCGTTTGGTCAGCGCCGGATCAGTAAAACCCGGTGAAAACGCCATCCCGCTGGCCAATCTTTGTACAACGTTTTGTGCGGCCGATGAGCTGGCCAAATTGCCGATGGCGCAAGCCCGGCTTAAAACCGCTATACCTCGCATGATACGCGCGTTTCTTGAATTTGACTCTGATAGTGCCCGCACCCAGGCTGCCGAGACTCGCCTGGTCACCGCTATGGTCGACCTCAATGAGCTCCGGGTAACGCCTGCCATCGAGGTCGCGGCCATTTTGGGGGCACGTTATCCATTTTCGGAGCACCGCAGTTCACTTTTACATCGGACACTTCAGTCCATTTATGAACGTGAAAATCAGATGTCGCTTGCCAGTCTGCAAACCATGAAAAAGACCGAAGTACGCAGCTACCTCCGCACACTTAGCGGTATTACACCTTATGTGGAAGCGGTTGTGGCATTGGAGTGCTTTGACGTCGCCGCCTGCCCGGTTGACACTAAATTGCTGCTCTGGCTTATCAGCAAGGGTGTCCTCGATGAGCACTGCACGCCACTCGAAGCCCAGCAGACACTTGAACGTGAAATCGTCGCCAAAAAAATGCATAATTTTTATCTCGGCACTCGCAAAGAGCTTGAAGATTGGGCTCCCAAAGTATGGCCGACCGTTGCCAAAGTACCATCGCCGGTACTCGCTCCGCCCGCGGTTGTCAGCCCGCCCGTAGCACCGGCAGCGACCAGGCCGTCCAAAACGCGTGCCACCAAACCCAAGCCGATCACCGTGAAGAAGCCGGCCGCCAAAAAATAAGTGTGCTGGATGGCACATCGTGGAATCGGATGAATCCACGCCAAAGTAACGGAGACAAAAATGCTCAAATCATCGCCGGGTGTTCTTCGACTCGGTATACCTAAGGGCTCACTTGAAAGCGCCACCGTCGATTTATTTGCCCGCGCCGGATGGCGCATTTCCATCAATGATCGCAGCTATTTCCCGACGATCGATGATCCAACGGTTGAAGTTGTGCTGTTTCGCGCTCAGGAAATGTCGCGATACGTAGAGGAAAATGTTGTCGATGTCGGTCTGACCGGGTCCGACTGGATATGTGAAAACAACTCGGATGTCCACGAAGTGACCGAGCTGGTATACAGCAAAGCCACCAGTCGCCCGGCCCGATGGGTGCTTGCCGTACCGCAGGAATCGACGGTCCAGAAACCGGAAGACCTTGCCCATGGTGTAATCGCCACCGAATTGGTACGAGTCACTAAACAATATTTTAATGAACGAAAAATCCCCGTCAAAGTGGAATTCAGTTGGGGGGCTACTGAAGTTAAGGCTCGGCTGCTCGATGCTATTGTGGATATTACGGAGACTGGATCGTCCATCCGGGCCAATAATCTTCGCATCGTCGATACCTTGCTGACCAGCACCACGCGCCTGATTGCCAATCATCAGGCGTGGCACGACACGCATAAGCGCGAAAAAATTGAGAATCTGGCTCTGCTGTTGCAGGGCGCTATCAATGCCCGGGAAAAGGTTGGCCTCAAGCTTAACAGCCCGAAGGAAAAACTCGATACCATCCTGGGTTTGCTTCCAGCCGAAAAGTCACCCACCATATCGCCGTTGGCCGACGGCAGTTGGGTTGCCGTTGAGGTTATCGTTGAAGAGCGACTGGAACGTGAATTGGTCCCTAAACTTAAGCGCGCCGGTGCGACGGGGCTGATCAGCTATCCGCTTAATAAAGTCATCGCTTAGAGGTAGTGATTTATGCTCCATCCATCTGCTTCCAAGCCCCTTATTGAACATCTGGCCCCCATGGTGCATGGCCCGGTGGTTCCCGTCGAGGCGGCTTGGGCCCGATATGTCCTTCTGGCTATTATCTGGTTTTTTGTGGTCGCCGTATTGACCGGTCCCATTGAGCGGTGGCTGCAAACCCATAAAAATCCCGATATTCCTCAATCGAGACCCCGCTGGTAATATGGGTTGCGATGGTCTGATATATAAAAAAGGTAGAACATTGTTATGGCGTCAAATCATACATTTGATATCGTCAACGAAATTGATCTCCAGGCCATGGATGAGGCCATTGTTCAAGCCCGTCGCGAAATAGCCAACCGCTATGATTTTCGCGGATCGGCAGCCGGGATCGGCGATTTTGATCGTAAGGAAAAATTATTGACACTCACCGCCGATCATGAACCGCAACTCGATGCCGTGATTGAGGTATTGATATCCAAGATGGTCAAACGCGGCGTCGATCCACGCGTGCTCGACCGGCAAAAAATTGAGGCCGCCACACATAAAACGCTCCGGCAGGTCGTCAAACTTAAATCAGGTATTGACCGCGATACCGCCAAAAGTGTTCAGCAGCACATCAAGGATATGGGCCTTAAAGTCAACGTGTCCATACAGGGTGAAACGTTGCGCGTGGCGGGAGCGAAAATTGACGACCTTCAGGCCGTCATCGCGGAACTCCAGGCCCGTCCGCCGGCTGTACCGGTACAGTTCACCAATTTTCGATAAAGTGCACCGGACGGTCGATGAAAAAATTTCATGCCAAACCCGCATTGCACATCGAACCGACCACCTTGTGGGAATATCCTTCGCAGGACTATGGAACTTCCCCTCATGGTGATACGGGCTTTTTGGGGGCAACGCCCGCGTGGGTCATCTGGAATCTTCTCCAACGCTACTCACGCCAGGGTGATACCGTGCTTGATCCAATGTGCGGCAGTGGCACCACAATTGATGTCGCGGCTGAACTTCAACGGACGCCCGTTGGTTTTGACCTTGCCCCCACGCGATCCGATATTCGGCAGGCCGATGCACGCCATTTACCGCTCAAAAGCGCCACCGTCGATTTCGCCTTCGTCGATCCGCCATACAGCACGCACGTCAACTATTCTGATGACAAACGCTGCATCGGGAAATTGGACGCAGCGCCGCTGGATGGACCGATCGATGAAAACCCCTACTATGCAGCCATGGCCGATATTTTTAAAGAGCTGGATCGAGTGCTCAAGCCACGCCGCTATCTTGCCATTTATGTCAGCGATTCATTCAAAAAGGGAAAACCGTTCATGCCTATTGGTTTTGAACTCTTTTCTCTCCTGCGCCGGCGTTTTCAACCTGTGGATATCATCGCTGTGGTAAGGCATAACCGAAAGTTGACCCGCAATCATTGGCAGACCGAGGCGATCAAGGGCAACTTTTTCCTACGCGGCTTCAATTTTCTTTTCATATTTAAAAAGATTGACTCGTCAACCACTTCGCCGTCGACCCCTCCACTCGGGCGCTCTAAAAAATAGGCGTGCCATACCCAACGCTAATTCCGGCATGGTTATACGCCGGTCCGACAGTATATAGATTGGTTCCCATGGAGCTGGACAAAGTCGGTGCCGAAACCGCTCCAAGCCCGTGAAGTTATACAGGCGATTTCCCCATCGACGCGCACATCTGCGCATCAGCCGAAACATCCAGGGATTGCTGCACTCGCCAACCACGTAACGTTCACTTAGCGCGGTGAGGCCCAGCGAGATTTTGGCACTGGCGACAAATAGTCCTTCGGAAATCACATGGTCGATCAACGCCTCTACGACCCCGTTGGGCGCCTCCGGCCTGCGAATGATATGTTCCAGAAGCAAGCGATCTCCCGGCGCTATTTGAGATAGACACACATATGCCTGAACCGTACCATGGCTATCAATGGCGGCATATCCACTGTGGTAATAATGCAGGTGCGTGGTCAATCTCGCATCGGCCGCAAAACCCATCGGCACGGCCGGCCGACTTCCAAGCCAGGCAGTCAGACATTGACCGAGCCCCGCTCGGATATCGGAGCAGGCATTCCTCTTTGCCATGGGTATCGGAACAATCGTTATACCGCGCTTTCCCCGCTTGATCTGCGCTCGGAGACCGGATAGCCGCAGTTTTATTTCTCGCCATCTGCTAATGGTCAATATGGGTTGTGAGCCAATGAGCATCTGCCGCCGCCCGACGGCCAGCCGATTCGCCTGCGGATTTTCAACCCCAAAATATACGCATCGCAGTTTTTGTGCGGCCATTCTGGCCTCAAATTCCGCGGCAGCATCGCACTGATCATTGATTGCAACCATTGGGCTGCCCAACGCAAACGCCAGCCTGCCACGACGGGTGTAATAGACGCAGCCCGCCGCAGTCGTTACGCAGTCCAGTTGAGACTTTACTGCGGATGTCTGAATGAATTCGGCTTCCGGCTGATCTGAAATCGGCAAATCAGTCCATGGGCCTGAGTATTGAAAACATTCAGGCGCGTCAGTTGAGCAGAGCACCGCCGCTCCGCATTCCTCCAGTGCGGTAGATGTGAGGACTTGCTCCGAACTCTCGACCATATTCAGATATAACCCCTAAAAGCTGGTCCGTCGCCTCTGATGAGTTTGGTGCCAAGGCGACCACTAAAGAACCATCCCCAAGTTCTGTCACACGCGCTCCATACGCGCCACACCCCGTGGCGGCGTCTGTCAAGCGGGCAATGATCCAGTCTGCATGGGCAGACGAAAGCCCCAACCGCAATCGATAACTATGCTGCGAGGCCAACAATAAACGTCCCGCCCGCTGTTTACTTAGTATACGCGCCGGTCCGATCAGTGGTTCATCCGAATTGGGTGCCAACTGCTCCATGGTCTGCAAAAAATTCTCGGCGTATTCACCTTCTCCAATTAAATGGTCAGCGGCCGCTCGAACGTGATAAACATGATCGAGGTCAATCGCGGCACCCTGTAATTCGCCGTAGGTACGCACAAAATCCCGTCCGCGCATACGTCGCGCCAGTAACGCCCGAAAGTATCGCTTGTATAACCCCGGTGAAATATTTCCTAAATAACCGCTTGCGTCGGGTTCCAGCCCAAGATCTCGATACACTGTTTGAATCACGCGCATCCCCATTTGCCCCGCAGTCATCATCTGCTGGGCGATAACCACCGCGGCGGTATCTGCTGATGCCAATTCAATGGCTAGAAGTTGGACATCGCCCGCGATGGGAATGGGGCCCAGCAACTGGTGCGGCTGACAACGGTATCGCAGCAGATACGCCCCCGTTCCCGCCGGCGCACAGAGGGCGGTTAATGCGTCGACGGTGTGTGCCTGCTTAATACCAATGTCTACCAGCATGCCCGCCACCATGCTGGCTTTTTCAATCGGGCTTACACTGATTTTATAATGGTCACAAAGACACTGGACGATCGCCGTCGCCACCGCATTGGAGCCCGCTATCGATCCGCGGAGCGCAACATCGCTGTAAATGCCGATCGATATGCCGTGGTGTGGCAACGGTGTCGTTGTTGATTCCATCCACCTGCCAATATGGCGCACCGCTGAAATAGCCAAATTAAACCATGTGGATGAGGTTGCCTGATTAATAAAAAGATATTTCTGTACATGGCTGTGCAGAATGGTGCGCATTTCAAACATCTTGTGGGCTCTCTGCTCTTCATGGGCCCTGCACGTGCAAATCCATAGCTGGCCATCCTCTCGACGTGCTGCCGCAACGATGGCCCTCATCCCCATGGTGCATTGGGCCACTACGCCACCGGTATGCGAGGCCATTCCACCCGACACATCTAACCGTGCCGGTGCACTGGCGGAAGTAATCGGCTCAACCGAGGCGCATTTTCCCTCCAGCATCAACATGTTGATTACGCGCATTTTGTCGTCTGCGGCGTTTGCCATGACGGAAAATATAAGCGGTTTGGCGGCAAATGGTATCGGGCGGGCGACATTTGTCCGCAATCATCGTCAGCTCCGCGCGATGCACCGTCTGCGGCGTTCTCGGACTCATCTTCACCGGAGTCGCCGTCGGCCCCACGCCTTGCATCCGGAGCATTTCCGGCACATCGCAGGCTGGCTATTACTTGGACAGACTCCTAGGAACATGCCCTGCTCGCATAGAGAACAGACGACGACCTTGCATCGGTTGCCTGTCAGCAGTCAGTACCTTCTATTCTAAATGGGCCATTGCGTCGGTTGCCAATACGGCCACGGAGAAGTGGAGTGATTGATGATCGGCGGCTTATCCAATGCGTCCGGTCAGCAGCACCGCGCCAGTTGGTTGGGGCGAGCCGCCTGCCGGTTCAACGGTTACCGCTATCTCCGCCATCGCATGTGGATTGGGAGGCACATGTGGCGTCATCATGACTGATTGTGTCTTGCTGCTGGTATTAAAAAGACCCGCCGGCATCTTTTTCCCATGGGCCGTAATCATCCAAACTTCGTATGTCTTCGAATTTGGCAAATGCGGAAGATTAAAGGCACACAGTTTCCACATTTTCATTTTGCCGTTCCACATCACGCGTCCCCACGCGGAATGCATGGGAGGCATGCCCCGCAATGATGCCATCTCCATCGCAGGCGATCCGATCATTTTCTCCACACCTTGTGCCGTCGTGAGTTCCGTTTTAAGCACCGCGATTTTATGATGCTCCGAGGTAATCGCGTTCTTCATTGCCACCGATATCGCATTGGTCTGCGCCACTTCGTGGGCAAGGCTTTTCTTAAGCTGGTGTAATGTCGTCACATCCCCGATAACCTTATTGGTAAGTTGCTGATTGGTTTGCAAACCCAGAACGGCAATCAGCAAAAAAGCCGCCGCAATGGATGAGCTAATCACCAGCGGCCACATAACCAGCTTCCCGGTGGTCGGCTTTTGCGTCGGAGCCTGGGGATGGCCAGCGGACATAGCACCAGACGATGCCGCGACACTCTTCACACGCCGCATCAGTTCATCTTTAACCTTCGACGACGGTGGACAGGGCGCAAGGTTAAGCGGTAGCTGCGCGCTGGCCAGCATGGCCTCTGCCCTAGTGGCTTGACAAGCAAGGCAGCCAGTGGCGAGGTGCGCACGGATGGCGGCAACCATTGCGGAGTCGGCTGCACCGGCGGCCTCGAGATAAATCAGTTCTTGTATTTCCTCGCACTGCACGTGATTTACCTATTACCCCTTCATTCCATATTACGCAGTTTTTGCCGCAGTTGGATGAGTGCCATCCGTACGTGACTTTTTACCGTACCGAGGGGGATTCCTGTAGCCTCGGCTATTTCACGTTGGCTCAGACCGTCAAAATACCCCAATTCAAGGACTTTTCGTTGCGGTTCGGTCAGCGAATCCATTGCCTGGCGGACCAATCGGCTCTGTTCACCCAAAACCATCCCGTCACTTGGCGTAACTCCGGGATCCGGTACATTGCCAAGTGAATTATCGGTCGCAGTCTCATGCGCCGCCCATTTACCCTGTCGGCTGCGCCGACTTCGGCATCGGTCGATCGCGCGGCTGCGGCAAAGCGTCAGCAGATAAGTCAGCGGTGATCCACGCCCATCGTCATACCGATCCGCACGCTGCCAAACTTCCGTAAAGACATCCAACAACAATTGCTCAGCCTCGGCCGCGTCACCCAGTACCCGGCGGCATAATGCCAACATCACACCGGAATACCGGTCATACAATTGAAAAAGTGAGTCGTGATCACCTCGGGCCAGAGCAGCCATCAGCTCGTAGTCATTGCGCTGATCTTTGTGTGCTAGCGTCACTTCGCCAATTCCACCCTAAATCCTCACTCATGCGAATAATACGGCACATTCGCTTGGCCAACAACCAGTCTCGGCAAAAGTTTGTCCTGGTCGCCGGGCGATGGGCGCTAAACCACATGCCGGGATTTTGCGGCCCCCGCGCAGCGCGGCACCATGTGCATCCGTCGCGCGGCCGTGGAAAATAATTTTCAGGCGGCAAATTGCCGTCCCACCCGCCATTGCACCGGGCTTGCTCGGTGTCACTGCCCGAAAAAATTGCCACTCACCCAGCGGAACACTTGCAAAATATCTATTTCGTTGTTTCTTATGAACGTGATATAATCAAGAGCTGCACGGAGAACCACGATGCGATACACAGTCA
>DZDI01000155.1 GCA_022730455.1 Phycisphaera mikurensis
GTGCAGGTGGCGATGGCGGTCCAGATTCGTTCGCACCATTGCCGTCCCCGCTCGCTGCGGGTCCCTTGCGTGACATGGCGGTCCAGCACGACAAAGCGGATGGTCTGTTCAGCGAGATTATTGGTTGGCTCGAGGCCCGGTGTGGTGATAAATCGAAAATAGGATTCCCCGTTTTGGCGGAAGCGTTCCGCCAACCTTTTTTATGGCAATTTATCTGCATTGCTTTCGGGGGGGGGGTAAACTTTCCATCTTGCCAAGCTCGTCGTGAGTCTGACTGGCCAAAAGGCCATGAACGGTTACTAAGTCCGCAGGAGATATATTTAATTTTTATTATGGCCGTACACAAAATGAAGACCTTTTTGCCAGAAATGATGAAAACTGTACCGTATAATAGCGGGGCATCGCGTTGGCAGCGGAACGGATGCATGGGCAATGACGCCCTGAATGGTCGATAAAATAAAGGAGTTTATTAATATGGATCAACGCAGAGGAAATATGGCCCGGTGGTACCTTGCAGCCATCCTCACGGGAGCGCTGGGGTTGTCGCTGTCAACCACGCGGGGCGTTACCAAGATGCTGCCCAACGCGCCTGGTTGGTACAACGACTACAAGGCGGCCAAGAATCTGGTGCCTCAGGCAGGGGTTCCCAAAGGTGTCATTTTTACCTTCCCGATGAATCATTCCAAAATATTTCCCGGGTCACATCGTCAAATTCAGGTTTATATCCCTGCCGAATACAAAGGGAAGAAGCCAGCCTGTGTGTATGTGCGGACGGATGCGTTTGGGCCGTGGTCATTTGCGACGTTCAACAACCTGATTTACAAGAAAGAAATGCCCATCACGATTGGAATCGGATTACCGGCGGGTGTAACGCCATCGGTTCCAGTCGATAACAGCCCGCGTTATGAGCGCAGTTATGAATTTGACGCTCTCAATGACAATGTGGGCCGTTTTATCATCCAGGAGGTACTGCCGGCGGTGGAACGGCATCGCACGCCGTCAGGTATGCCGATACTGCTGTCCAAAAATCCGAACAAGTGCGCGATCATGGGCGGTAGTTCGGGCGGCACGGCTGCCTTCACGGTGGCTTGGGACAACCCGAATGTGTTTCGCCGCGTTCTTATTTACAACGGAACATTTGTCGATATGCGTGGAGCGGAAGACTATCCGTCACTGGTGCGCAAAAGCGTACCTGAACCGCTGCGAATATTCATGGGGGATGGCTCGCATGATGAGTGGTGGCCGGGCGCTGAAATGGGCAACTGGTGGCTTAATTCACGGGCCATGGAAAGCGGGTTGAAATTTGCGGGCTACCAGGTGAATCATGTCTGGGGCTACGGCAGTCACACCGGTGCGATCTCCGCGGCCACCTATCCTGCCGCCCTGCGTTGGTTGTGGCAGGGCCGGCATCCCAAGCCGATCACCGCAGGCATTTCAGGCAACCCCGCGTTGAAGCAAATTTATCTTCCGGCACAACACTGGCGCAAGATCATGTCCAATCCTATGGGGCTGGGACAAATGGCTTGCGACCGGCAAGGACGCGTGTTTGTCCAGAGTACGCGGGCGGGAAAAATTTTCTGCATCAGTCATGGTGCCTCCCGGCTCTACGCCACCGCCAGTCCGGGCAGCCACGGCGTTGCAGTAGGACCGCATGGACATTTGTACACACTGGATGCGGCGCATGGCACGATTGTTGAGACCAACGCCCATGGCCAGACGCGCGTGATCGCCAAAGGCATACATGGCAACAATCTGGTGGTGATGCCCAACGGTAATATTTATGTAACAAACGCCAAAACCGGCACCGTTTGGCTGATACGCGGTGATGGCAAGGTTCTGGCCGTCGCCCATGGCATTGATGGCCCCACCGGCGTGGCCCCCACCCCGGATGACAGGTGGTTGTGTGTGGCTGAAAGCGGCAGTCATTACGCCATGAGCTATCGAATTGAGCCCAATGGAACCTTGCGCTATGGAATCCCCTTTTACTGGCTCTACCAGCCGGATCTGGCCGCCAACAGCGGCGCGGGTCAACTGTGCTTTGATCGCGAAGGTTATCTCTATGCCGCCACACGCATGGGGGTGCAGGTGGACGATCAGGCCAACGGATTCTGTACTGCGATCATACCCATCCCCCTGGGATATAGCCGACGGATTACCGGCATCTGCTTTGGCGGCAAGAATTTTCACACGCTCTATGTCACCACGGCCCACAGCCTTTACGCACGAGTAATGAAATCGCAGGGCGCTGTTGCCAGTGCGGTGGGGGCGGCACTGCCGCGGATGAAAATTCCGTGGCATTGATGCATGCACTGGGGCAACGGGCAGGTTATGCAACAAATGTGGTTGGAATTGCAAAAAATGACGTTTTAAAAGGTGTATGATCAAAAGGACAGTTGAATCGACTGTTGTCCGCCACCACGTTGGTAGCGGATATGTTCCCCCGCTCGGATGGCGGGAATTCTAAGCGGCTCCCAAGCGGAGCGAGGAGTTTTTTATGGGTTTGGCAGGTTTTGCAACGTATCGTCGTTATCGCACTTCCGCGTTGGTGGCCAGCGCAGCCATCGCCAGTGGAGCATTGGGGATGGCAGTGCCCGTGGCCCACGCCGCACTTCTGGTCAACGAAAGCTTTAATTACCCCACGCTCGCCAACGGTGCGAACATGAATGGGGTGACCGCTACCGGGACCGGGCTATCGGGAACTTACTCGGCGACAGCCCCGCCTAGCCTGACACCCGGCACATTCGCGTATCAGACCGCCGGCCTGACGCTGGGGAATTTGGCGGTTTCCGGGGGCAGTGTCGCCTTTGAAACGGGATCCAGCTCCTATACCACAGGTTCCTTATCGGCACAGTTTTCAGCCACCACAAACGCGTCAACACTCTATGGTTCCTACTTGTTTGAGCTCAGCAAAGTCGGCAGTAACAACGGAGCCGGAGCACTGATAGGCCCAGCCGGTGCAACTGACAATAACTCGCAAGTTGCCCCGCTGGTACAAGAGTACGGCGAAGGTACCAACGGAAAGGTTGGGATCAACAACAACAACCCAGCCCAAGTTCTCTCCGGGCCGGGGCTGACGGCTGGCACCACTTATATCAGCCTGTTTCAGGTCTCGGGCGTCGGTGCAACGTCCGGTACAGTCTCGGCTTCCGAGTGGATTCTGGATGCCGCTCAATACAATTATTTTGCCGGGGCTGGAAATCTAAACGCCAGCACATTGAACGCAGCAACCACGGGCACGGGGGCCAGCGATGTAACGGAAGCAGGAAGCGTCAGCGGTACCCCGATTAGCGGTAACTATCCAACGCTAAATTCCTATCTCACCTTCTGGGGATACAGCGGCGCCTTAACGAACGATACGCAGACCTTTGCCGATTACCGTCTTTCGGATTCCAGCTTGGCCCAAGCGGCACCTGTGCCCGAACCAGCGGCGCTCGGTTTGTTTGCGGTTGGAGGATTGGGCCTGTTGCTGCTCAAGCGTCGGAAAACGGCTTAAGGAGTTCGGCGGACTGGCCAAAAGGCCGTGAACGGTTACCTAATTTGTAGGCGTGACAAAGCACTAGATAAGGCTCACAGTAGGTACATCATGTTTTTCTCTTCATCGCGTCGAATCAGTATGTGGCTGCTGGGTGTGGCCATTGGTGCTGGAACGCTGGCAGCGGGCGGATCGGTGGCGCAAGCCAAGCCCATGGTTTATGAGCCCTTCAACTATCACCTCGCCAACGGTACCGTGATGGACGGTGTACGCGCCAACGCCCTGGGCTTGAAAGGCCGATATGTTCTGGCTGGTGGTAAAGGGAAGCATCCGCGCCATGATGCCGTGTTTAATACTGCGAAGTTGTTAATCAAGGGCCTGCCCAAACCGAAGGGTTCTGTCACGATAAAATCGACGGGTGGGACCGATAAGCCGTGTCTTTCCGTCAAACTTAATGCCGCCCTGCCCGCAGGGGCGACACTATATGGTGGGTACGTATTTCGTCACCAGGCGCTTACCGGGGTCGCGGGGTACGTGGTGTCGTCGTTGCTGCTGGGCCGCCGCGCCAGCAGCGATGCTACGGCCAATATCGACATCGCCAATGCGGCGTTCGGCACTCCGAATGGATACATCCGCGTTGGGGTGGACGGTAATGGCGCCTATGCGTTCGGAGTTGGCAGGAAACTTAAATTGCACACGACTTACATCGAGTTGTTCCAGATTTCGGGGATCAACGCCACCAGTGGCCCCGTGGCTGCGTCAGAATGGACGTTAAGTGGCTCGCAGTTTGCCCATTTCCAAGGGCACCTCACCGCGACCACGCTGAATGCGGCGCCCATAGGAACTGCCACCGGCGACGTCACGCAGGAGGCAACACTCAGCGACGCCAAGCCGCCGGTGTACCCCCGCATGGGCAAGGTGAGTTACCTGGGCCTGTTCAGTTACGGCCTGAAGAGCCAATTTGGCACCATTGGCCTGTCCACCAAAAGCTTGGCCGATGCGATGGCGTCGAATAGGCGTTGATGTACAGTCGCACTGGCGATACCAACCGCCGTAGTCGGCCAACGATGAGAGCAACGGGTAAAAAGCTTATTGCCCCCGCACACGCATGTGCCGGGGCAGCGGGCCGTTAAGTTGATAGTTGGTGCGGAATCGAAGGAGTTGCCTCATGAAACGCCGCGGCTTTACGCTGGTGGAACTTTTGGTGGTCATTACCATCATCGCCATTCTCATCGCATTGCTGTTGCCGGCTTTAGCACGTGCCAAAAGGATGGCGGTTGCCATTCAATGTGCGAACAATCTTCGCTCCCAGGGACAGATTCTCATGGAGTATACCAGCACGTATCGGGGAATTTTGCCATACGGTGTCTGTACGAGCGACCAGAGCGGCTGGACGGATTTACTATTTGACTATTATATCGGCAACACCGATCCATCTCACCAGTTGACACAGGCCCGATGGAATGGATACGGCACACCGGCGCAGACGGCTTACTATTCCGCCGAATTTCGCGCCATGTTCCTGTGCCCGGCGGCTACCGTGACACCCACATACCCTTTGGTCATTGAATACGCGGCCAATCCCAATGCCTTCATCACGACGGTTGAACCCACAGTAGGCACTATTGTGCCCGCCCCGTCCCCTGCAGGCGATCCATTTACCCAGTCGTGGGTGCCCATTTCCAATATTCAGGATCCAACCAGTGTAATAGCCATTGGGGATGCCAACCAGACACCTCCTCAAGGCAGCTGCAGCTATCTGTTTTCCTACTGGAGTGCGTTTGCATTGGGCTATCCTCCACTGACCACAACCTATCCGGCCGGTTGGCCGGGAGGGTTTACCAACAATGACTCACTGACCATCTGGGCGCCGACCGAATTGCGTTACCGCCACGGCGCGGGCGGGCAGACGGGCGGACCAAGCCCGGTTTCAGGGTATGCCAATGTACTGTTTTTTGATGGCCACGTCGCGCCCATGAAGGCAGGATCGCTGGCCTATCGAAATATGACCATTAATCCCTAGGAG
>DZDI01000334.1 GCA_022730455.1 Phycisphaera mikurensis
TTACATATTGCATCCACGAAAAATTGCATAGGTTATTTTGTAATGAATCCTAAGGAAGAAGGGCTACCGACCGGAAGCGGTGAGGCGGGTCATGATTCCCAAGCCAAACGGTAAAATGCGTCCATTGGGCATTCCGACGATCGCTGACCGTGTAGTGCAGACGGCGGCGATGCTGGTGTTGGAGCCCATATTTGAAGCCGATCTGCAACCGGAGCAATATGCATACCGGCCAGAACGAGGGGCGCAGGATGCGGTAAAGGCGGTTCATCGCCTTCTGATAACAGGCCATACCCATGTGGTGGATGCGGATTTGTCAGGTTATTTTGACTCCATTCCGCACGCCGAACTGATGAAAAGCGTCGCTCGTCGGATAGTTGACCCCAACGTGCTGCATCTCATCAAGCAATGGTTGGATGCGCCGGTGGAAGAGGATGATGGTCATGGGCACCGGAAACGGACAACCACCAATAAGGACACGGGACGAGGCACGCCGCAGGGCGCACCCATTTCCCCGTTGCTGTCGAATCTGTATATGCGACGGTTCTTGTTGGGTTGGAAGACACTGGGCCATGCCCGCCGCCTGTCGGCACAAATTGTCAATTATGCAGATGACTTTGTTATCTGTTGCAAAGGCCACGCCAACGAGGCGATGGCAGCGATGCGCAGTATAATGAACACGCTGAAATTGACGGTGAATGAGGATAAAACTCACCTGTGCGACCTGCCGCACGAGCGGTTTGATTTTCTTGGATACACCTTCGGGCGATGCTACAAACACGATAGCGGACGGGCTTATATCGGCACTCGGCCATCAAAGAAGAGCATCAAGCGAATGGTGGACAGTATTAGCTCTGAGACCGACCGCCGCCGTACCTTATTAAATGTCGAAAGGATTGTGGGAGGGCTGAACCGGAAACTGAACGGCTGGGCGAATTACTTCTGCCTTGGGCCGGTAAGTCCGGCATATCGGGCCATCAATTCCCATGTGACGAATCGGCTCCGCCGGTGGCTGTGCAAGAAACACAAGGTTCGAGGCAAGGGGTGGTCACGATACCCCAATCAGTACCTCCATGAACATTTGGGACTGGTTAATCTGCCGCAAAGAACCCGCAGTTTTCCGTGGGCGAAAGTGTGACATCTTGTCCGAGAGCCGGATGCGGGAGATCCGCCTGTCCGGTTCGATGAGGGGGGTGTGGAAACGGGGCGATTGTTGTTTAAATTGCTACCGCGCCAC
>DZDI01000156.1 GCA_022730455.1 Phycisphaera mikurensis
GCATCATCATCGGGGCGACAGGATTTGAACCTGCGACCTCTTGACCCCCAGTCAACAGGCCAAAACGATAAAACAAGCCACAGTCAATGGTTTTCGCATCGCCCAAAAACCGATGTTGACGTAAATCTTGACAACGATGCGCATCCCAAGGCTCAACGGCCCCCATCCAAGGTGCGGGAGGAACGCCTGAATCGCGGCAACCTAGGCCCGGATATGGGTGCTGGCCTGGCAAGCGTGATCCAGGCTTGGCCGAGCCTGCCGACCCATATCTGCCTGGCGGTTTTAGCATTGGTGCAATCCGCCGGTTCCCATAGCACCAAACTGAATCCTGCAGAATCAAACCCGCAGGCTCGCACAGGCAAGCCCAGCAAGAATAAAAGTTAAGCCTGTACGGCACACGGATGGTTTTGATTTATACGTCAAGAAAGGTAAGATGTTGATGATGGCTTTGGTGAGGTTTACGCCCGATGCGGCCAAGGAACTGGAGGAGCTTCCTAAAATCATTCACCGACGGGTGATTACGATCATCGAGCAACTGGAGCGTTGGCCGGAAGTAAGCGGAGCCAAGCCGCTATCGGGCAAACTGGCTGGGCATTACCGCAAGCGTACCGGCGATTACCGGGTGCAATTCCACGCGGACGGCCAGACGGTTGTAATTGAACGCATCGGGCACCGCGATGGATTTTATGAGGATTGATCAGTGAGTATCGAGGTTATCAAAATCAATGGCAAGCGGATCGTGCAACTGCTGGAGAAAGAATATCTCGAATTAGCCCGGCTGGCTGGCAGCGGCTTGGAGGCGGGGTGAAATCAATCCGGCACCCACCCATTCGCCTCGAATTAGCCCGGCTGGCTGGCAGCGGCTTGGAGGGTACCGATTGGCCACCATTGCCACCGCCAGGGCCAGACGGCAATTACCCTGCGTTGGAATACGCCCGAATCAGCTTGGCCCGAAAAATCATCCGAGACCGCAAGCGCTTGGGGTTATCGCAAAGCGAGCTGGCCCGGCAGGCCGGCATCCCGGCGGAAAGCCTCAATCGCCTGGAGCATGGGAAGACCAATGCGACCCTTAAAACCATTGAGAAAATCGACCGTGCACTGCGTGTGGCGGAGAGAACGGGAAAAAAGCCGAAAATTCGGCGGGCGTAGCACGAGTGCGGGCTTAAGGGGATGCCCGGGCACGAAAGTTAAGGTTCTACCATGAAAAAAGTGACCCCGAAAGGCGATGCGGCAGCCGGTGGCAAACTGGCGGACATGGCTTTCGCCGCATGCGAGACGCTGGAGCGAATAAAAAAATCCGTTAGAGACGGTGATCTGGGCCTTTCACCACCTGGTGGCCCGGAACTGCAACCATTGATTAGGCACTGTATTGTGCAGTGTCGGCAGGTTGCCAAAATCGGCTACCGCGCGGACAACAAAAGCGATCGCGCCGTATTGGTGGAGTTGGAGGATGGATTAAAACGATTACCCGATATCTTAGGGGAATACGGCCAATCCGACGCGGAACTGGAGACGGCCAAAGCGTTGGAGGCCAAGCCGTTGGCTTTGATTGAAAAGAGCCAAGATGCTGCCCATGCACAATCGTTTGACGACCTGACGGACGCGGTGAAGTCTTTTAAACGCGTATTGGATCAACATATGTGGCGTAAAAATGCTCATAGGCCCGTCGAGTTAGCTCAAATACGTTTCGATAAGGCTGAAGGAGCGTTAGATGCCGTTTGTGATTTAATCGATTCTGCGAGCCAAAAATTGCGTTTGATGGCACAGCAACCCGAATCTATCAACGCTGATGCCAAACGCGGAAAACAGTACCCCCAAGGTACAGGCAATGAGGCTGTTATTGAGCACCTGAAGAGCCATCCCAATGCCTCATCACGGGAGATTGGACGTGCGTTAGACGTATCACACACGACCGTACAGACGACCAAGGCTTTCAAGGCTGTAACCGCGAGGCGCAAGGAACAAAACCCACCAAAACTTAAAGCCCAACGATGGGATGCATCCCACCATAAAAAACATGCTGTCGATGAACTGGAACAGCTTACGGCCGAGCAAGCGAAAGACGACAAGTCCGACAGAGTATACCCCACGGTCTAAGGTCTAAAAGCACCGCAACCTCGCTGGCAACCTTTTGGCAAGTTGCCGGGGAAAAAATTATTCGTCAATAAAATAAATGGTTTTCCGCTGGAAACCGGTTGCCAGGCACCTTTAAGTGAGGGCCCTGTTTTTTGTGCCCCGACTTGGAGATGGCCCTATGCCAGGCGTCAAAGCCATACCACGATTAACGACCCCCGGGATCATGGCCCAGGAACTTGGGGTGCCAATCCATCGCGTGTTGCATGTACTGGCCAGCCGGCCACATATCAGGCCAACGGCGAGGGCCGGGACCTTACGTTTGTATTCCAAAGAAAGTGTGGCCCAAGTACGGCATGAACTTTCCGCGATGGACGCCCGGCGATGCCGCCAGGAGGCCAATCATGCCTGAGAGCCCCGCCAATCCATGCTGGACGCTTGACGCCAAAGAGGCGGCGGCCCTGCTGGGCATCGCCCGCAGCACGTTTTTATCACAGCATTCGGCTGGCCGGTTACCAGCCCCGGTGCACATTGGCCGGCGGACGCTATGGCTGAAGGATGAACTTCGCGCGTGGCTGGAAGCCGGAGGCCCACCGCGTGATCGCTGGGAACTGTTAAAAAAGTCCGGCCGCATAAAGCCATACGACCGGACGGAAAGTTAGGAATAAAAGAATGCTACCCAATTTCGCTTTGACCGACCATACCTCACCCGGCCCCCCATGGGGCTGCCACCGCATAGCGTTCGTGCATTCATCAGGCGGAATCGGCTTTGCCAATCCAAGCCGGACGGATGGCCGACCTTGGGATGGCCCGGTCAATTTACCTCTGCCGACCGGCAGCCATGGAGCTTACCCACGCGCTGCAACGGGGCGACGGCAACGCTTACCAACGCGGCAGGAAGGGTTGACGCATTCTGCGAGGCAGAACGTTGTGAATCAATCCGGCGGGGAGGCCGAAGCATGAATTTTAGTGCATTCAAACAGCGCTACGAACGAAAGACCGGCAACCCGATCAAGGGTAATGGCAACTGCCGGTGCCCGGCGCACGACGACCGGCGGGCGTCGCTGTCGATCAAAGAAGGCGATGGCGGGCGGATTCTGCTGTATTGCCATGCCGGCTGTAAGCTTGAAGATGTGATCGCAGCACTGGACTTGGAAAAAGCCGACCTAATGCCGACTGGCGGGTGCGATGGCCGAACATTGAAACCCCCAAAAACGGTTTCGGGCGGAAAAACCGTGCATCCATTAATGGAAAACGCCATTGAAGCGGCGGTCTGGTCTGAACAACAGAATAATAATTCAGCGGCGAAGCGCGGGCCCGTCTGGGTATACAAGGATGTTTCCGGCAACGCCTACGCCGCGGTGGTACGGATCGAATTACCGACGGCGGCGAGCGGGCGGGGCCAAAAAGCCTTTAAGCCGCTGCACCAAGTGCCCGGCGGCTGGCAAGTAGGTGACCCCTCCCAATGGTATCCCTACCGTGTCGAGAGCATTGGTGAATCAGGTGCAATTCATGTGGCGGAGGGCGAGAAGTGTGCGGGTGCCCTGGCCTGGCTCGGGTTCCCCGCAGTCACAAGCGCCCATGGCGCAAAATCCGCGAAAAAAACGGACTGGACGCCCCTGAAGGGTAGGTCAATTTACCTTTGGCCGGACAACGATGATGCAGGGCGGCAATATAGCGCCGAGGTTGGCAGCCTACTTAGTGCACTTGGATGCGAAGTGAAGGTGGTGGAACTGCCTGGCCTAGCTCAGCACGAAGATGTGGCGGATTATCTGGCAAGGTTGCCGGAAAATGACGACCAACGCCGAACTAACCGAACTAAATTGCAGGAACTCTGCGACACAGCCACAACCTACCAGCCGTCCACTGATGAACCATCATCATCATCCGGTGCGGTGAAAACGGAGCGCCGAAACGGCGGTAAATCGGCCGCCGTGGCAGATGCGATCATTGGCCTAACGGGTGATGACGAATTTTTCCATGACCCTGACGGCGCGACCTATGTTTCCTTTGAAATTCAGGACGCAGCGGATCCCGCCTCGGGCAGGCATCGGGAGCACTGGCCGCTGGCATCCAAAAAATATAAACAGCTTTTAGCCCACCGTTATTTTAAGGGTAATAACAAAGCGCCCGATGCCTCCGCCTTGGAGAACACCGTCAATACTCTGGAACACCGAGCGTGCGCCGCCGGGCAATATACCGTGGGCGTGCGGCGTATCCATGTCAATGAACGCATTTACTTCGATCTGGGCGACCCGGCTTGGAATATGATCGAGATCGATGGCCAAGGGTGGCGGCTTTGCCCTAAGCCGCCCGTGCGCCTGGTTCGGAAGAACGGTTTATTGCCCCTACCCATGCCTACACGCGGCGGGAATATTGACGATCTGCGTTCTCTTTTGAATGTGGACGGTGACCAGTGGATATTGTGCAAAGCTTGGTTGCTGTCGGCATTTAATGGGGACATGCCCCTGCCCATTCTGGCCGTCAATGGAGAGCAAGGTTCAGCCAAGAGCACCCTATGCAGAATACTCCGACAATTGATCGATCCTAATAAGGCTCTGCTGCGTTCGTTTCCCAAAGATGAGCGTGACTTGATTATCAGTGCGCGCAACGGGTTGATTATGGTGTTTGACAATCTAAGTGGGCTTTCGCCGACGATGGCGGATGCCCTATGCCGATTGAGCACTGGCGCAGGATTCTCAACCCGTGCTTTGTACAGCGACGACGAGGAAGCCATCTTTTACGGCCGACGTTCCATCATCATCAACGGCATCGAAGACCTGGCGGGCCGCGCTGATCTACTTGATCGTAGTATCGCACTGACGCTACGGGCTGTGCCGGACGACAACCGGCGCGAGGAAAAGGACATCCAGGCCGAGTTTGATCGCCTGTACCCGGCACTCTTGGGTGCATTGCTGGATGCGGTATCCGCCGCCCTGGTCAATGGGTCAAACGTCAAGGTTGAAAATAAGCCGAGGATGGCGGATTTTGCCCGTTGGGGCGTGGCCGGGGAGGCGGCATTGCAGATTCCCAAGGGCAGATTCCTGGCTGTGTATAGGGAAAACATAACCGGCGGCAACGAGCTTGTGCTGGATGCTTCCTCTATTTATGAACCGTTGAAAAAGCTTCTCCAATCAAAACCTGACCATCGGTTCAAGGATACCGCCACGATATTATTGGATAAACTTAACAAGGCTGCCGGGTTCAGCAACATCAGTGAAACCAAGCCTCCCAGGGATTGGCCATTAAGCCCCAGGGCCTTACGCAGCAAACTCAATCGCTTGGCTCCCAATCTGCGGCGTGGGGGTATCGACATTGACTTTGGGCGCACTAAGCAGTGCCGGTTGATTACACTTTCCCTTTCCCCAGATACGCCAAAGGAAAATGCCAGGACCACG
>DZDI01000035.1 GCA_022730455.1 Phycisphaera mikurensis
GTAGGCGTGACAGAGCACTAGGCCTGCGCTGTGGCGAAACGGGCTGCCATCTTTTATAATCGCAGTTCTTCCGCGGGCGTGGCGGAATTGGCAGACGCGCTAGATTCAGGTTCTAGTGTCCAAAAGACGTGGAGGTTCGACTCCTCTCGCCCGCAGTTCATCCCCACCGGCCCTCATGACAGCACCGGTTCGCCCGGTATGCACTTCACGTGCCATACCAGCACGTCCGGGTGCGGCTCTCGCCCCGTCAAGCTGATAACCAAGAACGCGCCACGACCAGTTATCGCCGCGTGAATTCAGCACAGGAAGTCAATATTTTCGGCACTTTCCGGCCAATTTTGATCGGGCACCGATTGAATCGCCGTCGGCCAATCCCATCGGCGTATTAATGGTGAAAAATCATTGGAATATCATTGAATACTGTCACGTACAGAAATACGCCGCCGATTAAAATAAGCCCCGCAATCTGAATGCCCGCCTGCACCTTGAGAGGCAAAGGACGACCGCGTATCTTTTCCAGCAGCAGCATCACAAACATGCCGCCATCAAGTACAGGCAGCGGCAGGAAATTAATCACCGCCAAATTGACGGAAATCAGACCCATAAAATAAAGCAGATACATGAATCCCTGTGATTCGAGTTGATAGCTTACGGCCGCCACGCCCACCACGCCGTGAAGCTGGCTCGGCGATACGGTACCGATGCCCAGGCCGCGCAGGGTCAAATAGGTGTTGATGATCCACCGGATCGTGTGGTCAATTCCCATGGCCAGAGCCGTCGACAAACTGGAGGTCTTCTGTATCTGGGTCAGCGGATTGAGAGGCAGGCCAAATCCGAAGTGAAGCTCTTTCAAAGCGGCCCAAGTCGGGCCCGAATTATTAATCATCAGAGGCAGATGGCGGCCCACAAGCTGGATGGCAAGATGCGAACCGGGATGGGCGCGGGCAAAACTGTAAAGCTCAAGCCAGTTTTTTATCGGTGTGTATTTCATCACGCTGGCGTTTTTGGCCCCTGGCGCGGCTAACGCAACACCACTGAAGCGTTCTCCGGGTTGCACGTGAGACGTGCGGTCCGCGACCCTGCCGAAAAAGTTGCTGGCGTACGCGGGCACCGCTTCTATACCTAAAAAGCCTTTACCATTGAGTTTGCCGATGTGTACGACGGTGGTGTGGGTTTGGCCGCTGCGCCAAATTTTCATGCTCATGGTCTGATTGGGATTTTCGCTGCACATCTGGCGAATCTGCGTCCAGTCGGGGTAGTTGATGGTACCCAGGCGCATAATCAGATCACCCGGCTTAAGCCCTGCTTTTTGGGCACCTGTCGCGGGCATAATACCGCTAACTTCCATCAGGGGCTGATAGCCCAATATCGCAGGAAAATGCATGATTCCCAGCGCGGGTTCAAGGATCGGCATGAGGTTTACGGAATACTTATCACCGTGGCGGGATTTCAACATGAGGTTGACAGGTCGGCCGTCACAGCGCTGTGCCACTTGATAAAGCTGACCGTAGGACGAAACAGGCTGTCCATTGGCGGCCAAAATGGTACTGCCGGGTTTAACCTTGGTCAGGATCGGTTGAAAAAGCGCCAATTCCGGTAGTTGTTTGGCTTTAACATTGGGCACTTTCAGAGATTGAGGCTCAGCGACGCCAAACATTAAAAAACCCGTAGCTTTGGACATGGTGGGCACAACATCCGCCGATTTTGGGGTGGCCCCGCCGACGGGAACGTAGGTTAGCCTGACGGGTTTGCCGGGCGTATCGAGCGCCGACGCCATTTTAAGATCGGAAAATTCTAAGAATCCCAGCGGCTTGCGATTGTTGATGGCAATAATGCGGTCGCCCACCTGCAATCCTGCCTTCATGGCCGGACTGTTGTATTCCACGCCGCCAATCACAGCGGGTTCAAAGGGGACGCCGACGCGGAAAACGATAACAAAAATGATAAACGCGAGAATCAGGTTCATCACCACGCCGGCTGAGATGACAATCATGCGCTGCCAGATGGGCTTGTTGGTAAATGATGCCGGGTCGGCACTCACTTTGGTGGGGTCGAGATCGTCCTGTCCCAGCATTCGCACGTAGCCGCCAAATGGCAGCCAGGCAATTCGATAATCGGTTTCGCCCAGCGGCTTGGAGGCCACCACAGGGACCACTACGCCATCAGTGGTTGCGGGTGGCCCGATGGGTACGGAACCGAAGCTGAATCCCTTACCCTTTCTCCAGCCGCAGAGCCGGGGCCCGATGCCAAGAGAAAATACGTCGCAGCGGATTTTGAACGACTTGGCGGCCAAAAAGTGGCCCAATTCATGAAAAAATACTAGGACACCAAACCCTATGATGACCAGCGCCACCTGACCAACACCGTTGATAAAATGCGTCAGGATACTGGCGACAAACAGCGGCACAAACAACGTCAACAGAAGGACGCCCCGGCCCACCGGTGGATGCCCCGAGAGTGATCGGCGGCTTTTTTTTTCATTTCGCATTCAGAACAACCTCGTCAATATCCATGACCCAAATCAATGGCCTCTGCAGCCTGTCGGCGTGCCCATTGGTCGGCAGCCAACAATTGGTGCAGGTTGGGCTTGGTCACAAAACCGGAACTGAAGTGACTTGCGAGCACTTCACCAACCACGGAAACAATTTTTGAAAACGGCATTTTTCCCGCACGGAATTGCGCATTGGCCACCTCATTGGCGGCATTGAGTACCGCTCCACTGGTGCCACCTCGGCGGATCACCTCGTAACCGAGGCCCAAAGCAGGATATCGTTCATCGGCAGGTGTGAAGTCCATCGTCTTGATTTTGCTCCAATCAAGGCGGTGAGAGCATCCGTCATAGCGGTGCGGATGTGTCATGGCGTATTGAATGGCCGTACGCATATCGGGAGAGCCAAGCTGGGCGATAATGCTGCCATCCATAAATTCAACCATACTGTGAATAATCGACTGGGGATGAATCACCACATCAATCCTATCCGCCGGCAGGCCAAAGAGCCAATGGGCCTCGATTAACTCCAAGGCCTTATTCATTAACGTTGCCGAGTCGATGGTTATCTTTGGCCCCATACTCCAATTTGGGTGATTGAGGGCTTCTTTGACGGTTGCCTGGGCCAATTTTTTGGCTGGCCAGTCTCGAAACGGCCCCCCACTGGCCGTCAAGATGATGCGGCGTACCTCGGAAGGCTGCCCGCTACGCAGCGCCTGGAACACCGCGCTGTGTTCTGAATCGACAGGCAAAATCGATGCTCCATGTTTTTTCGCCAGCGGCATGACCAACCCACCGGCCACCACTAAGGCTTCCTTATTGGCCAGCGCAATGACCTTACCATAGCGGGCAGCCTGCAGGACAGGCTTTAGCCCAACGGCACCGACCACAGCGGCAATAACCATATCGACATCAGCCCGTGCGGCCAGCGATTCCATCGCTTCAGGGCCAAACTGCACCGGGATGCGTTTGGATTTGAGCTTGGCGGCGAGAGCTTCCCGGCTGGCCTGGTCCGGCGGATCGGATAGCACCACAACCTCCGGCTTTGTCTCTATGGCCTGCTGGGCGAGTTTTTGCCAATTGCTGCCGGCGGCCAGACCCACCACCTTAAACTGGCGCCGCAGGTGTCTGGCCACCTCCAAGGCGTTGGAGCCAATCGACCCGGTGGAGCCCAGCAGCGCAATCCGGCAGGCTTTCCGGGATGCGGGTTTGAATCTGTGTGTATTGTCTTTAGCCATAATGTTTTTTTATTCCTCAGCCACCGCCGATCCAGAGCGGACACCACCGGTCGTCATTCCAGGGATAAAATGCCCGCCCACGCCACCGCTATCATCTGTCGCGGTTCATTCCAGTACATTCAGGAGCTGAACAGAAAATGGGCTACATCTCCCTCTTGAAAGACGTACGTCTTACCCTCGGCTCGAAGCTTTCCGGCCGCACGGATGGCGCTTTCAGTCTTGTAGCGTACCAGATCATCTACCGAATATATCTCCGCACGAATGAACCCTTTTTCAAAATCCGTATGAATGACTCCAGCCGCCTGTGGAGCTGTGGCTCCGACGGGGATGGTCCAAGCGCGAATTTCTTTCGGGCCGGCGGTGAAATAACTCTGCAATCCGAGAATGCGGTACGCCTCACGTGCCACGGCCGCAAGCGCCGGTTCCTTAAGCCCCATGGCCGAGAGCATTTCCGCCCGGTCTTCCGGCGCCATCTCTGCGAGTTCCGCCTCAAGGCGGGCACACACACACACCACAGCGCCATTTTCTGCGGCGGCACGCTGGCGAACTTTTTCCACATGGGGGCTGCCGCCATGGAGATCATTTTCATCCACATTGGCCACATATAGCACCCGCTTGGCGGTAATGACGCCCATAGTGCGAATTAGGGCGTGTTCTTCCGGTTTAAGCCCTGAAAGGCGCCGAATGGGCACGCCGCGCTTGAGTTCATCAATGAGCCGATCCATCACAGCGACGAGTTCCAGCGCAGCTTTATCGCCGGACTTTGCCAGCCGCCGGTGTTTGTCAACGGATTTTTCCAGCGTTTCAAGATCGGCGAGCATCAATTCGGTATCGATGGTGTCAATATCGCGCTGCGGGTCGACCGAGCCATCCACATGCAGAATATCCCCCGATTCAAAACACCGCACCACGTGGACAATGGCATCCACTTCCCGGATATGGGATAAAAATTTATTGCCCAGGCCTTCACCGGTGCTGGCACCTTTTACCAGACCGGCAATATCCACGACCTTCAACGCCGCAGGTATTATTTTTTCAGTAGGCATATGCGCATTGAGAATCGCAAGACGTTCGTCCGGCACGCTCACCACGCCCACATTGGGTTCGATGGTGGCAAACGGATAATTGGCCGCCAGCGCACCGGCACTGGTCAGCGCGTTAAACAGCGTGGATTTACCAACATTCGGCAGACCGACAACACCAACTTCCATTTACGCCTTTCTATTAAATGTGAAAATCCAACGCGTCAACGACGGGGCGGCCTGCGGTTCCGCTTTTGCCTGCCGGGTATTCCGTGCTGCCGGACTATCATGGTTTTTAATTCGGTCAATTCCGTGATGGCCCATCGCACCCCTTCGCGGCCGATACCCGATGCCTTGACTCCACCGTAGGGCAGAGCATCGATGCGCGTTGTGGGGACATCATTGACCACGAGAGCCCCCACCTGGGCATCTTTGAACACCCGGCGCGTCACCGCAACACTGTCGCTGAATATCCCAAGCTGGAGTCCAAAGCGCGATGCATTAACCTGCTTAATCGCATCAGCAATGCCCGCATATTTAATGATCAGGGCAACGGGACCGAAGGCTTCATTGTGCGATATTTCAGCCGTGGGCGGCACGTCCACCAGCAGGGTTGGCGCGTAGTACGCTCCGCGCCGCACGCCGCCGGTAAGCACCTTGGCACCAGCTTCCACGGCGGAAGATACCCATTGTTCAATCCGGATAGCGCTGGCTTCATCAATCAGAGGGCCAACATCGGTAGCGGGCAAAACCGGGTTGCCTACGCGTAATTGACGCACCTTTTGGACGATCTTTGAAATCGCGTCGCCCGCGATCCGCTCATGAATAAATATTTTCTGCACACTGATGCAGCTTTGTCCGGCAAAGCCAAATGCCGCCGGCACAATGCGTCCCACCGCGTCGTCAAGGTCCGTATCGGGTTCCAGTATAATAGCGGAATTCGAGCCGAGTTCCAGGATCACTTTTTTGCCAATGGCCTGACGCTGAATTTCATACCCCACGCCCACCGAACCCGTAAAAGACACAACTCGCACCGGAGCCGCAGTGGTCAAATAACTGGCCACATCGGCGTCGCAAGGCAAAATAGACCAGCTTTCCGGCGGCAGGCCGGATCGGCACAGTGCCTCACCAAGCAAAAGTGCCGTCAGCGGTGTGCGTTCAGATGGTTTGAGTATGAAAGGGCAACCACACGCCATCGCAGGGGCCAGTTTGTGCGCCACCAGATTAAGCGGAAAGTTAAATGGCGTGATGCAAACGCAGGGGCCAGCGGCAACTCTCTCCACCACGGCGTAATAATTGCTGGATCGCGCGTCAATATCCGCGGTGGGTTGATAGCCATCCACACGGGTGGATTCTTCCACCGCCAGACGGAAGGTCGTCAGCGCCCGATCCACCTCACCCCGCGCTGCGGTGATGGGTTTACCGGCTTCAAGGCAAACGCATTGTGCCAACCGTTCGCGGTGGGTTTGGACGTAATCCAACACGTTTTGACAGATATCCCGCCGCTGCCAAGATGACAGCGCCGCCAGTTTTTTCTGCCCTTTTTCAACCGCCGCTACCGCTTGGCGAGCGTGATGCATGTCAGCATTAAACGTCTGACCGACCACGCGCCGCGAACCCGGAGATTTAATGACGACGCGATGCGGCGTCCGCAGCGGCTTTCCGGCGAGGTAGATCGGCAAATCAAGCATGAGAAAATATCTCCTGGATGAAGGCTCTCCAGCACATCACGCGTGAATCCCCATTGAGGGGTGCACGGAGCGGCGTCTGTCAGTCCAGATTCATGGTGAGAAGAAACTCACGGTTGGTGGTTTTTTTCTCAAGTCGGGTTTTAAGCAATTCGACGGCTTCAATAGGATTCATATCTGAAAGAATCTTGCGCAGGCGATACACCAATTCCAATTCCCGCTTGTCAAGCAGCAATTCCTCTTTACGTGTGCCGCTGGCGGCAATGTTGATGGCGGGATAAGTTCGGCGCTCAACCAGGCGACGATCGAGATGAAGTTCACTATTGCCGGTGCCTTTGAATTCTTCAAAGATAACCTCATCCATTTTGGATCCGGTATCGACCAAGGCGGTTCCAATGATGGTAAGCGACCCGCCTTCTTCAATGTTTCGGGCCGCACCAAAAAAGCGTTTGGGCTTTTGCAAGGCATTGGCATCCACGCCGCCGGTGAGGATTTTGCCCGAATGAGGCACCTCGGTGTTGTAGGCTCGTGCCAAGCGTGTGATGGAATCCAACAGAATAACCACATCGCGCCCGTATTCAACCAATCGCTTAGCTTTTTCAATCACCATTTCCGCCACGCTGACGTGCCGGCTGGCCGGTTCATCAAACGTGGAACTGACAACTTCCGCCTGCGTAGCGCGTTGCATTTCAGTTACTTCTTCAGGGCGTTCATCGATGAGCAAAACAATGAGATACGCATCGGGATGATTGGTGGATATGGCATTGGCAATCTTCTGCAGCAAGACCGTTTTGCCAGTCCGCGGCGGGGCCACAATCAGCATGCGCTGCCCTTTGCCGATCGGCGTGACCAGATCGACGATGCGCATGTTGACCTCGGCTGTGGTGGTTTCTAAAAATAACCGCGCATTGGGGTGCAGAGGCGTGAGGTCTTCAAAATTGACCTTCTCCGTGAGCATGTTGGGGTCTTCAAAATTGATGGCCTCCACGCGCAGCAGGGCAAAATAGCGTTCGGATTCCTTCGGTGGGCGAATCTGCCCGGTGATGATATTGCCCGTTTTCAAACCAAAACGGCGAATTTGAGAAGGAGACACGTATATATCATCCGGGCAGGGCAAATAGTTGTATTCGGGTGAGCGGAGAAACCCAAATCCATCCGGCAAGATTTCCAGCACACCCTCGCCCACCATCAACCCATTATCGGTGATGCGTTTTTTGATGATTTTGAAAATCAGATCCTGCTTCTTAAGCCCGATGTACTCCTCAATACCCTCTTTCTTGCAAATTTCATGCAATTCGTTGACGGTCATCTTTTGCAGGTCAACCAGATGCAACTCGCTGCGCTTGACCTGCTCATACTTCAAATGCGTTTCATCGTCGTAAAGTTCTTCATCCGGCATAGCGTTGCCGTCATTAACGGACGCCCCAACCACCGTAGACCCATCCACAAATGCGGCTTTACGTGCCACAATCTCTTCGGTGGTCAGGGGCGTATCTGGACGCGTTTGCACTTCAGCTTGAGCAACCGCCTCTGCCGGCGATTCCTCAGGCACTTGACCGTTGGAAGTCGGCTCAGGCGCCGGCGCTTCGGCGGGAGTTGCAACCGCCACGGCCTCGGGTTGTTCGACCGGGGCCTGCGTTTGACTTTCATTGATTAAAGGTGTCTCGGCTGGGGGTGCGGATTTCTTCGACCGGGATGTACGTGCCATAGCGTTTATTCTCCAAAATATTGGTTAAATGATTCAATCAGGAATGGACTTGGCGGCATCCATATTCCCTACAAAATTCCTTGTAAATCCTCTTCTCTCTTGTGCCATTCGGTTCTGATGGACTAATGCCTTTTAATCAGGTTTCCTACCCTTAATGTTGCTCCGTGGTAAATACGTCGGCTTGTTGATCTTCTAGGCAATGGACGTTATCGGCAAGGCGACATCAATTTCTACGATAGAAATTCAAAAATCTCAAGTTCTCAATGCGAGAGAGCAAAAAACTGCCCTCAATTCACCATACCCCGCAACCCGTGACTCCGCTGGAAATCTCTGGTAATGCAGGTGAGAACCCAATTGACCTGCTCTGCGGCGTGGGGCATATCGCCCTCGTTACTTACTACATAATCCGATATTTCAAGCTTCTTGTCCAGTGGACATTGGGCCAGTTCCCGTTTTTTCCATTCTTCGACTGACCAACCCCGGGTTTTTTGCACTCGCGAAAATCGACCCTCGTTCCCGCAAAGCACATAAACCACTGAATCACATTGGTGGTGAAGCCCAGATTCAACGAGCAATGGCGAATCCATTATGACCGCTTTTATATTCCGATCGAGCTGGTATTCCTTCATGCATCGTCGCCGGTATTCCGCAACATAAGGGTGAACAACGGCATTGAGCTTCTCCAATCGCTGTTTATCGGAAAACACCAGAACGCCCAGGCGACGGCGGTCAATCTCATGGCGATCATCTACAATGGCGGGGCCAAATAGCGCTATGACTTGAGATTTGACCTTCGCATCGCGCAGCGCCGCATGGGCTGCTTCATCACTGCTGACCACCCTGCATCCCAAATCTGCAAACATCTGGGCCACCAAACTTTTTCCGCTGCCAATACCCCCCACAATGCCAACAACAGGCCAGGGATTCAATGCCGGCGTGATGGATGGTGGCTGGATCACGGGGCATCTCGCAGTTGCGGCAGCGACGCATTGGGTTTCAGCACCCGCTCATGCGGCAGCACATAAAATACCAGGACGTTGGCACCAAGGGTCTCCTTGGCCCGGAACTTCACGGTATGACCATGCAATTTGAGCAGGTGAAATGACCCCACGGCAGCCGGGATGTTTTTCGCCTTCGCCCCTTGCCATACCATGTCCACGATGATGGGCCGATGATTGCTGAGCAGGAGCAATTGACGTCGCGATTGCGACAATGGAGGCGAACTTGAAAACATGTAGTCCAGTCCGCTGTAGTACGCCACCAAGGCACGACGATCATCCCCAATTCCGATAGCCACGACTGCCTTCCGGTTTGCATTTGCCTTAAGCCACTTGGCCCCGGTTTCAATGAATCGCATCCCGCGCTGAGGCGCATCGGCCAGATGCACCAATCCAGGAATGCAAATCGCCGCGGTCAAGACAATGCCTACGCGGTCAGGATGCCGCACATCTCGGAGCCACGCCGGTAATTTACTCAATTTATCTTTACATGTTTGGTTCACCAGCAGTGTCCGCCAGCGATGAGCAATGCGGTCCAGCCCCAACGCCAGGATCGGCAGCAGAGCCAACACGATCACCAGCGTATGGCGCCCATGAAGATAGCCGGCTATATTCAGCAACCAGATCATCACCATGATCCACAGTCCCGTCCATCCGAGTACCGTTGGCCGCCACCGCCGGCGCCCCCAGATGCGCGGTGCCAGCGCCACGGCAAATAGCAGGACGAGACATGCTGCGGGGCTGAGAGTTTCAAATATTTCCTGTGCAATCCTCATCCACATCCATGGATGGAAAAAAGCCGATGGGCCGATAAATGCCATGTCCACGTGATGCGATGCGCCCGTGCCCAGCAGTGGCTGCAAAAGAGCCGAATGTGAAGAAGTTGGAAAGCGCATCAGTTCGAGTTTTTTCTTGCGCGTAAATCCACCGATGGCGATCATGTACGGCAGCCCGACAATGAGGTAACCGACGACCAGCATTCCACCGGATATCAGGGCAGGTAAGAGTCCACGGCGTTTACTAAACGGCATCGGAGCATTGCCAGATACGCCCTTGGATTCGGAAAACACATAGGTGCCATGATAAATGGCCAGTGCCCAAAGCATAATTAATACTGCGGCAACGCCCTCCGGCCGGGTCAGATAGCTGAAACCGGACAAGATTCCGGCGGCGAACCAATACCACGGCTTGCAGCGCAGGCCGGTTTTCATGGCGGTTAAAATGGATAATCCAAGCAGGCTTAGAAAAAGCATATCAGAGATGCCGTCGGCACCGTAGGCACCGGTCTTACGACCAAAAACCCAGATTATCGATACGCAGTACGCCGCCCACACTGGCGCCCCGAAGCGGCGCGAAAGAAAAAATATCTCCAGCGTAATCAGCGCCCCCGCCAGCACGCCGACGGCCTGCATCGAATAGACGCAGGACATCCGTCCATCGGCCACCATGTGGCACATGAACCAATTGTTCACCAGCGTCCCGGCAATCGATTGCAGCGGGTGATACAGCTCCTGCCGGACGGCACGGAGTGGATTGATAAAAAATTCCTTGCCTTGGGCGATGAAGCGCATGGCATCGGGATTTACCACAGTGGTGAGCACGGCGCGCTCGGTCCGCACCGCGAGGGCAATCAAAAACAAGATGGCCAGCCCCAACCAGTGGCGGCGTCGTTTCGGTATGGAAGGTTGGTCACTCATGAAGCACTTTCCATGCAGAGCGTTTAGCGCTGACGGCAGGTCTACCTGTCAGGGGAACCAGCCGAGTCATCACCGAGATGGTGATGAGCATCGAGCGAACCATAAGGGCCGCAGATGCGGCAGACCCTTACGACTTGGTGGACTCCACCAATTGAGCCGACGGTTCCCGTCCAGGCGCGCGGTCGCCAGCGTCTTGCAGCCGAGCGCTTCCATCAAACTTTACCGAGACCTTACGGCTCACACCCTGCTCCGGCATGGTGATCCCATAGAGCAAATCAGCCACTGCCATCATCCGCTTGTTATGGGTGATGACAATAAACTGACTGCGATCCAAAAACTGACGAATAATCGACGCAAAGCGGCCTGTGTTGGCTTCATCCAGCGGGGCGTCGACTTCATCCAGAATACAAAATGGGGATGGGCGCGATTTAAATACCGCCAATATCAGCGCTATGGCGGTAAGTGCTCTTTCACCTCCGGACATCAGCGTAATGGACTGTAGTTCCTTGCCGGGCGGTCGCACCAGAACCTCAATGCCCGACTCAAGGACATCCGCAGGCGTTTCAAGCAGGATGTCCGCCTTGCCGCCACCGAACAACTGGCGAAAAGTCTCCTGAAATTCGCGTCGGACCGCTTCAAATGTTTCAACAAAGCGTATCTTTGAATCTTCGTTAATTTTTCCGATTAAATCCTCAAGCTGCTTTTTAGCATCCACAATGTCGGCCATCTGCGCCGTTAAAAAGGTTTCGCGCCCTTCAAGGGCCTCAAGCTCCGCCATCGCGTCAAGATTGACATTTCCCAAACGGGCGATTCTGCCCTTTAGATCATTAATTTCCTCATCAACCTGATCCCAGTTGACATCCTCGGGCGGTGAATAATTGCCGTGTGCTTCAATTAAATTGAATGCCAACTCCTCTGCCGTTCGCTCTACCAGTGTTTCAAGGCGGACGGACGCCTCGTTCTGCGCCAATGATAATTCATGCACACGCCGCGCTACCTGGTCCAATTCACCCTGCAGCCCGGCCGATGCCGACTGAGCCTCGCTTCGCTGGGCAGCAATCTGAGCCAATCGCTCATTACACGAAGTGACGGCCGCTTGATGTATGTCAACCCGCGATGCACTGGCTTGGGCCTCGCATCTGAACTTCTCTGCAGCCTGAATCGCCTCTTGCGACCGCTGGTCGATGGCGACCATTTCCACATCCACCTGATTGAGGCGGCTGCCGGAATCCTGCTGCTGCTGACGCGCGCTGGATAATTCTCGCGTAATGGCCGCACGCTGTTCCTGCAACCGCCCCATATCCACGCGTAACGCAGTCGCCTTTTCCCCTACTTTTGCCGCCACCTGCCGCTGATTTTCAATCATTGCCGCCGATTCGCTGGCTACGGCTTCCGCGCTTTGCGCACGGTGTTCAATATCCGCGGCCTTGGCACGCATATCCGCCTGTTGGTGTTGGCATCGATCGGCCTGCTGCTCCAGACCGGAGAGTTCCAAATCCAGCAGCGGTATTTCACCCGCTAAGCGGTCCGATTCCTGCTTGACGGATGCATATTTTGCAGCCGCACGTGCAGCCTCATTCTGCATCTGCAGATGCTGGTCACGGCGGGTTTTCAGCATGGTGGAAAATTCAGCCGCTTTTTGGTCTATGGCCGAAATATCCTGCTGCAACTGTGCGACTTCCTGCTCGCACGTGGCCACCTGACCGGCTAGTTGTGCGAGTTCACTTCGGCGGGCAATCGTCCCGACCGCCTGCCCCCCCCTTCCCACGGTGATCAATCCATTGGGACGCAGCAATTCGCCGCCGGGCAAAACGTAACTGAACCCGGGATGACGCTGCCGATGCGTGAGCGCCTCGGTGAGATCCTGGGCCACCAGCGTGCGGGCCAATAATAACTCAAGCAGTGGACGAAATTCATCCGCACAGCGGGCTAAATCCAGCACGCGCGGCAGGTGACCGGCCGGCTCGCCGCCCGCTTCGGCGGAATGGCTGCCGGAATTGACCGCCTCAGCCGTGGTGTCACCCGATGGCACCTGCGGAATTTGATCAAGCAGCCAGACGTGGATGCGCCCGGAAAGGCTGCGGAGTTTGTCAAAATCATCGCCAAGGGCATCGAGCGAATCAAAGACTAGGCCACCGGCGTAATCACCCAAGGCCGTTTCCACCAGCCGGGCATGGTCCATATCGGCATCAACCACATCAGAGAGTATGCCGCGCAACTGACGGTATCCGGTGCCGGCCTCTTTCGATTTTAATATTTCTTTAACAGATGCGGCCACGCCCTCCCGACGGCTCTGCAATTCCTGAAGGACATGCGTGCGACTGAGCAGGGCGGACCGCGCCTCACGCGCCTGCGATAATTTTGCCGTCACCACCGTCTGCAATTGACTGTTGCTGGTACGTTCCGCTTCCAGAATATTGATCTGCGCCAGATCATCTTTCAGACGTGCATCGTGCGACTGTATGTCAGCTTCCAGAGCAGTCATTTCAGTGGCGGCGACCTGCTGCCGCTGAACAATCAGTTCCCGCTTGCCGGCCAGCGCCTCGAGCTGACGCGCGATGTTTTGCTTTTGCACTTCCAGACCGGCAAGCTGGTTCTGCAGGACGGCCGCCTGCCGAAGCATATCCACCGCTTCAACCTTCATTTTCTCAGCGTTATTAATAAGCTCCCGCAGCCGCGCATTTTCCGCGTTGAGTTCCGCGGCCGCTGCCTTTTGGTCCGCATCGGTTCTGGCGAGCTGGGTCTCGGCTGACGCCATGGATCGACTTTGCACCTCAATGGCGGTGGCCAGTCCAGCCAGGCGAGCTTCAATATCTGCCCGCCGTTCCACCAGCATGCGCCGCTGTTCCTGCAGTTGCCGCTGCTGCCGCTCGGCAAAATCCGCCTGTTGTACCAGTGACTGCTGCGCATTTTGCGACTGCGCCAGCGCCCTTTCCGCCTGCCGAACAGAATCCTGCACCGCACCGAATTCAATCTGCAGATCGCTGAGAGCCGCCTGCTGCGCTTCATGTGATCGCCGGCTGGTGGCATGCCTGTCAACTGCGTCGGCATGCTGATTATTGAGATCAGAAAGGCGATGATGCATCTGATGAAATTCATACAGCGCATGCGACCGCCTTAATTCATTAAGGCGCGACTCATATTCCGTAAAATTGCGGGCTTTGCCGGCCTGCACTTTGATGCTGCGCAGTTGTTTGAGTACTTCATCAAGTACCAATTGGGTTTGCGCTAGGTTTTGATCGGTCTTTTCCAAGCGGCGCAGCGCTTCCTTTTTGCGAGCCTTGAAACGTGATATGCCGGCCGCTTCTTCAAACATTTCACGCCGATCAATGCTGTTGGCTTCCAGCAGGGCGCTGATCCGCCCCTGTTCGATCAGCGAATACGCATCGACACCTACACCCGTATCCAGAAACATGTCACGGATATCACGCAGTCGCGATTCTCGATTATTTACCAGATATTCCGATGTACCATCGCGATAGAGCCGACGGGTAATCTTTACCTGTGGCTCATCGACCGGCAGCCGCCGCTGTTCATTGCTGAATACCAGCGACACTTCCGCCATGCCAAGCGGTTTACGATTGGATGCGCCGTTAAAAATAACATCCAGCATGCCATCGCCGCGCAGGCTTTTAGCTGACATTTCCCCCAGCACCCATTTGACGGCATCGACCACATTGGATTTGCCGCAGCCATTGGGGCCAACTATGCCCGTGATACCGGAATCAAATTGAAAGACGGTTGGATCAGCAAAGGACTTAAAGCCTGCAAGTTCGAGCGATAATAATCTCAAAGGTCTGACCTCCTTGTCGATCGGGCTTAAGCATATGACTCTTCGGTACGGCTGCCAACGCACGCCGCCCACGGACGAGGCGCTGGTTCTCCTCGCTCTCTTTATTGACCCGAAACAAACCTGTGCCACAGCCGCCTGCGGACGGATCGTCGGCATTATACACGCTGATGTGGAGTAAAGAAATTTGTCCCCATCACGATCCCTGGGAGCCTGTCCAAGTAATAGCAAGGACTGCGACGGCACAGATTTTGGCGGGCATCAAGAAGCGGCGACGAGGGCATATCGCGGCCCGCCGTTTTACCCACACCCGATGGACCGATGATGACCCCAATTCCCCCGTCATTGATGACGCCACGCAGCCGCTGAAGTGCCTTGAGCTACGCCGGATTATGACCAATCTTTTCCTGTTTATTAAGATGCCGGACAGGCAGCCGGGCGCGTACGCCTCGCCCGCAGTGATAACCTCCAGCAACATCGCATTTCCGTGTACGCCCGCCGTTCTGTTACCGCGCATCACGTTCAGCCGCATGCCCCATGTTTAGCGCCATCGCCGGGCGATGGGCGCTAAACCACATGCCGGGATTTTGCGGCCCCGCGCCAGCGCGGCACCATGTGTATCCGTCGCGCCGTCGTGGAAAATAATTTTGTAACCGTTCACGGCCTTTTGGCCAGTCGACTCACGACGAGCCTAACCATATGCAAAGTATACCCCCCCCGAAAGCAATGCAAATAAATTGTCATAAAAATCTTGGGCATAAGATTTCAGCATTCCGCACGGTCCGTCCGATAAGATAATTGAGTTCAAAGGATTGGCCGAAGCGACATGGATGTGCGTACCGAACAAGCCTATCAACAACGCATTGCCGCATTGCCACGAGGTTCATGACGCACCGCTGCCGCCGGAAACCAACACCGTCCTTTCTTTCCTCAGGGCCGTGAACGGCAACCTGATTTTCTGCGATTGGCACAGCATGTCAATTTTGCGTCCAAGAACGTGACTCAGGCGAGCTCGGACGCGCCCGGCGTCACCCGTTGTGCTGCCGATTGGAACACTATCGCCACACCGGTTTTTATAGTATCGTAAAAACAGGTTTCAGGAGCGTGTGATGGCAACTAATCCGCTGGTGGGAATTATCATGGGCAGTCGATCCGATCTGCCCACGATGCAGCAGGCCGCCGATACGCTGAAAATCTTTTCGGTCGCTTATGAGATGCGGGTAGTCTCCGCGCATCGAACCCCCAAGGCTATGGTAGACTATGCGGCAGGAGCAAAAGCGAGGGGCATTAAGATCATTATTGCCGGCGCGGGCGGGGCCGCGCACCTGCCGGGAATGGTGGCCGCGGCCACGCCTTTACCCGTACTTGGCGTGCCGATTCAGAGCCGGGCGCTGCGGGGAATCGATTCGCTGCTGTCGATTGTCCAGATGCCCAGCGGAGTACCTGTAGGGACTCTGGCCATCGGCAAAGCCGGTGCCGCCAATGCCGGCCTGCTGGCAGTTTCAATTTTATCTCTGGGCGATGATGTACTTGCCAGGAAGTATGCGGACTGGCGCGACGCCAATACACGTACAGTCATGGAGAACGCACACATTGACGGCTGAGAGACCTGACATGCACTTGAATCAGCATTCTGCGACGGGCCAACCCGGCATCTGCATTCTGGGCGGTGGCCAGCTTGGTGCGATGCTGTGCGAAGCGGCCAAACGTATGGGTTATTTCGCCATTTGCATTTCACCCGATGACAATGACCCCGCCGCTCGCTGGGCCGACCGGCACATTAAAGGAGATCCGAGCGACCCTCTGCTGGTGGGGTCGGTGAGTGAACATGCGGCGGCCATCACGGTCGAGGCCGAAAGCATCGCCCCGGAAGCCCTTTACCAGAGTCATTTTCGGGGCATTATTTCGCCGGGCGCTCACGTGCAGCAAATCGTGCAGGATCGACGTCTGGAAAAAACATTTCTTGCCGAACATGGGCTGGCCGTCGGACCATTTGCGCTGGCGGAGACGCTGGACGAATTCAGTACCCAAGTGGCCGCCATGTTGCAAACCAGCGTCAAGGTAGTGGCCAAGACCGCACGGGGTGGCTATGACGGGCGTGGGCAAATCTGGATTCATTCGGTAGATGAGATTCCCTCAGCATGGCGGTCGCTCGGGCAGGCTGCCGTGGTGGTGGAATCGGCGGTAGATTTTACCGCCGAGATATCGGTCATCGTGGCGCGAAACCATCGCGGTGAAAAATGTGTCTTCCCAGTGCTGCAAAATGAGCATCGCAATGGCATATTGCATCAGACACAGATACCGGCTCCACAGCCATTGGCGGTCATCCGCACCGCACAGGAATTGGCAGTTGAAGCCGCCGATGCCCTAAATCTTGTCGGGCTTCTGACGGTAGAAATGTTTGTGCTGCCGGATGGTCGGGTATGGATTAACGAATTGGCAGCGCGGCCGCATAATTCAGGCCATGTGACGATGCGAACATGTTCACGGTCACAATTTGAGATGCATATAAGTGCGTTGATGGGGCTGCCGATGGCGGCGGTGAGTTTGATTACACCTGGTGTTATGACTAATTTATTAGGCGATTTATGGTCGCGGGGCGAACCGCAGTTTGACGCGGTGCTGGCGGAATCGACCGCAAGTGTCCATTTATACGGAAAACGCCCCCGCCCCGGCCGCAAAATAGGGCATATGATCCACGTGGCCGCCTCGCTGGATGAGGCGAAGGCCGCGGCGGATCGGGCGTTTACGGCCCTTGGCCATCACTCGGTGGCGGCCACACAGTGATGCAGCCCTCTGCCGCCCCCGCAGGGTTGGTGGCCCGCCCGGCGTTGGATCACCCGTTTTTACGTAGTACTTATTTCACCGCTGCCGAGCCGGTTTTGCACAGCCGCAACGATAACATCAGGTTCAACCATGCGTCCCGGCCCAACCGTTCGGCACGCCTGCCAGCCGGATTCCGGACCGATGATTTCTACCCCCCAATCGCGGAGGCGTTGAATATTGTTCTGTGTGGCGGGATGGATCCACATCCCCTCGTTCATAGCGGGCGCCACGAGTAACTTTTTAACGGGCGTAGCCAGAAGCAACGTACTGACCAGATCATCTGCAAGCCCACCGGCCAGCTTGGCCAAAGCATCGGCGGTAGCAGGTGCTACTACGACCAGATCGGCTTGAGTCGGCAACTGGATATGTCGAGGCTGATTGGAATCGGCGGGGTGATCCCAGATATCCAAGTGGACTTTGCGACCCGTGAGACCCTCAAAAGTAGCGGGGCCAATAAACTTCACGGCGGCCGCGGTCATCGCAACATCCACCTGCAGATTGGCTTGCGCCAGTGTGCTGGCGGCAGTCGCCATCTTATAAGCCGCGATGCCACCGGTAATGCAAATCAGGATATGACCACGATGCGCCATGATACTCACCTACGGAGCTTGCCCAAGGGCTGTCCAAGTAAAGAAGCGTGTCAGAAAAAAAACAGCCGCAGGAGCCGGTTTATTCGCGACCAAGCGCCTTGTTGGGCGCGGTGACATTGCTTTTTTCATAGTCAATCTGAATCTTACCTTGAAGAATTTCATCCAGAATGACTTCCAGCACGGGCCGTCCGTTGCGTTCAACCAATGGGCGGGCACCGCCGATGATTTCGCGCCAGCGTTGCTGCACCAGGGCGCAAAGCTTAAAGCGACCACCCAGCTTATGAACAATTTCATCACTTTTAACGGCTTCAATCATACGAAGAGCTCCATTTCCTTACTTAACCGGGTTTGTGCGGCACACCGGCAATTTCGCCGCCTGCGCCGCGCGAATAAAGGCGACGATGTCCGACACCGTCTGATCCAGATTTTCATTGACCACCATACAGCGGTACGCATTAAAGCTTCTGGCAAACTCCATTTCCCGCTGGGCCTCATCCAAACGCCGACGAATAACTTCGGGCTCGTCTCGACCGCGGCATTTCAACCGCCGCTCCAGTTCCGGCAGGGACGGCGGCAAAATGAAAACACCAATCGCGTCCGGGAAGGCGGCCGCAATCTGTCGCCCGCCATGCACATCAATTTCCAGCAGCACCAGGCGTCCGGCGCTGAGGGCTATTTCCACCGGTCGGCGCAAGGTGCCATACCAGTTTCCGAACACGTTAGCATATTCCAAAAACTCATTCGTTTCAATGCGACGCTTAAATTCCACCTGGTCAACAAACTCATACCGTTTACCGTATTGGTCTTGAGCTGAGGGCTGGCGCGTGGTGGCCGAAAGAGCAAACTCTGCCGGTAATTCCCGGCTTAGGTGCAGGCAAACAGTTGATTTACCCACACCCGACGGGCCGGAAATAAAGATAAGCTCACCCGATGGCATGGCTTAAATTATAGGCCTCCGCGTCGCTTGATACCTACCACAGCCGCATTATTCCACATTTTGCACCTGCTCTTTAATGCGATCAATACACCCTTTTATCTGCACGACCCAACGCGTAATTTGCCCATCGCTGCATTTGGACCCCATGGTATTGGTTTCCCGCAGCATTTCCTGAGCGATGAATTCCAGGGTGCGGCCGACTTGGCTGGACGTGCCGGCCACCTCTACAAAATGATCAAGGTGTCCAGACAACCGTGAAATTTCTTCACTGATGTCGGATCGATCAGAAAACAGCGCCACTTCCCGCAGCAGATCAGAATCATTTAACGACATCTTGGCATCATTCACCAACTGATTGACGCGTAATTTAAGGCGTTCGTGATACTGCTTGCTCACCAGCGGCGCCTGCGTGCAGATGGCGTTCGCGGCGGTGCGGATATCATTGAGATGTTTGAGCAAATCCTTCCAAAGTGTCTCGCCTTCACGCTGCCGCATTTGCAGCATCCGGCCAATGGCCTCAGTCGTCAGGGCCACAATCATCTCGCGGCAGGTAAGTTCCTCCTGGCTGGAGATCGTGCGGTTCTGGCAGGCCCCGGGCAGGGTTAGAATTTGCCCCAGGTCCAGCGTGCAGTTAATGCCTGACTCCTGACACGCCTGTGCTGCGGCGGCTAATGATTTAATGTAATGCGATACCACATCCTGGTTGACTTCGGCAGCCTGATCGGCCCCTGCCATATTCAATGCCACATTGACGCTGACGGATCCACGTTCAACGCGCTGTCGAATGATATTTTCAAGCTCTACTTCGCAGGCCGCAAAAGCCTCGGGCAAATGGAGTACAATTTTTAAAGATCGGTTATTGACCGACTTGACTTCCACCTGGCATGAACCGGCAGCGCTCTCATTTACCGCCCTGCCATAACCTGTCATGCTGTTGACCATCAGATGTCCATCACCGCGACCAAGAAGTATTTCTGTACCGCCCACCCTGCGGATAGCGTTCCGACGCTACCAACTGCAACGTATCACGGCTTGGCAGTCGTCGTTTTTTTCGGCAGCGCCGCCGAGTGCTTTACAGATAGCCCGCCAACGGGCTTACCGGCCGACACCACAGCCTTATTTTTGGCGGATTGGACCGCCGTTTTGCTTGCTGGCAACGCCACACCGTGGCCGGCTGCCGGTGTTTTCTGGGGTGCTGCGGCGGCAGTTGGCGTGGCCGGGCTCGTAGAGCCCACGCGCCAGTTAAGGATAAACGCCAAGAGCAGAAACACAACAAAGATGATCACGGTAGCAGCCGTGAACACATCACCGGTTTTCGTGCCGAAGGCGGAACCCCCTCCGCCGGCACCGAAGGCGCCAACCAAGCCTCCACCGCGTCCCCGCTGCAGAAGGACAATAAAGACCATCAGAACGCTGATGAGCACGAAGATAATCGTCAGAAAGGTGTTAAGCATGAATTCAATTCCCTATAAACCTGCCGCCTGGTGGCTACCTGCAGCGGCGGGCGCTTCGCAGGGTACCTGAACCGTGGCTGCCAACCTATTTTAGTTCGGCGGCCTTAATAATGCCGACAAATTCCTCGACAATCAAACTCGCCCCCCCCACCAGCAAGCCGTCAATATCCGGCTTGGCAAGCAATTCGGCGGCATTGGCTTTTTTCACGGAGCCACCATACTGAATGCGGATTTGCTCGGCCAAGTCCGGCGAAATGATCTCCGCGAGGCGCGATCGGATAAACGCGTGGGTTTCCTGTGCGTGATCAGGTGTGGCTGTCTGGCCCGTGCCAATGGCCCATACCGGCTCATAGGCAATCACCAGGTGCCCCTGCGCAATGACATCATGTGATAAGTTCGCCAAGCCCGCCTGGAGTTGATGCAGAATAACTTCCGCCGCTTTACCGCTGTTACGTTCTTGAAGCGTCTCACCCACACAATAAATACCCACCAATTTTTCCGATGTGGCCGCCAGAAGCTTTTTGTTGAGCATGGCATCGGTTTCACCGATGACATGGCGGCGTTCACTATGGCCGATCAGTACATGCGAGACGCCCAATTCCAACAACATTTCAGTGCTGACTTCACCGGTGAAAGCGCCGGATCTTTCAAAGTACACGTCCTGAGCACCCAGCAGCAAATGAGACTTGCCGATGGTTTGGGCCACGGCGTCAATATGCACAAATGCGGGGATCAGCAGTACCTGTGCTTGCGTCATCGCGGGCGTATGGTGGAGGATTTCACCCGCCAGCGTAACGCTTTCCACCCTGCTGAGGTTCATTTTCCAGTTACCGGCAATGAGTTTGGTCCGCATGATAATGTCCCTAAAGTACTAATAATTAACAACTCAAACAGCGTGTTCCCTGTCGTCATACCGGTACAGGAGCCATGGCGTTGACCGAGCAAAATTTTCTGCCTAAGGACGCCACCAGACGCTCCAGCGTCCGTACCATATCTGCAAACTGTTCCGGCAACAGCGCTTGTGGACCGTCACACATGGCTTTGCTGGGACAATCGTGCACTTCCACCATGATCCCGTCGGCACCGGCGGCCATTCCCGCTTGCGCCAAGGCCGGGACAAACTCGCGCACGCCGCTGGCATGGCTCGGATCGACAATCACCGGCAGGTGGCTGTTGGCCTTGACCACAGGAACGGCGGAAATGTCTAAAGTATAACGCAGTGCCGTCTCAAAGGTTTTTATGCCGCGCTCGCATAAAATTACCTGACGATTCCCCTGACTGAGCACATACTCGGCACTCATAAGCCATTCCTGTATGGATGCCGCCATACCGCGTTTGAGCAGCACGGGCTTGCGTGTACGTCCCACTTCAAAAAGCAGATTGAAATTCTGCATATTGCGGGCACCGATCTGAAAAACATCGGTGTATTTTTCAATTATTGACACATGGCGGGTATCCATGACTTCAGTAATGACCGGCATATTATTTTCCCGGCCGGCATCCCGCAGCCAACGCAGCGCGTCTTCACCATGCCCTTGAAAGCTATAGGGACTGGTGCGTGGTTTGTACGCCCCGCCCCGCAGCACCGCCGCACCGGCCGCCTTAATCTGCCGCGCTATGGCATGTACCATCTCCTCATTTTCACAGGCACACGGACCGGCGAACATCAGGCACGAACCGCCTCCAATTTTAAGCGTTCCCGATTGCGGGCAGGCTATTTCCACTACGCTATCCGCCTTGTGAAACTCGCGGCTGGCAAGTTTGTACGGCTTCATGATGGGTAATACCTGTTCCACACCTGCGATGGAGAGCAGATGTTCCTTATCGATGGTACCCTCTTCTCCCACCACACCGATCACCGTACGGAATTGCCCTTTTGAAAGGTGCGCCTGAAGTCCAATGGCTTCAATTTGTGCGATGATGTCTTGCACCAATGCTTCACCCGCATCCGGCTTTAAGATAACAATCATCCTCTTACTAACCTCTAAAGCATTCTTAAACTAAGCCAACGGCCACTGGCAGACGTTTTCATCTACCTGATCCGGAGCCAAACACGACCCAGCCGGGCTGCACATCGCCCCCGCCCGATCTTCCTCCCCCCATACTATCCGCTTCGGGGATCGCCGGATTCGGGCACCCCGTCGTTCGAGGCCCCGACCAAATCGGCATTATCCCGGAAAACGCCGATTTTTCCACCCATAGGAGTCTGTCCATGCCATAGCACGGCGGCGACGGCGCCCAACGCGGTGGGCGTGGACGGCCCTCCCGGCACTCGTATGGTGCAGACAAGATGTCTGCGTTACCGGGCTTCACCTGCATTTGTAGTTTGTACCGTGGACGTTTCGCCTTCCTTTATTACGCGTTTTAGCTACCGGGCGAATTGACAGGGATACAGACTCCTATGCGCACCAAAGTTGCCTTACCTTCACAGGATGCCTTTGGTACTGGGAATATCGGCATGGCGTGGATCAATCGCTATCGCCTGTCGCAAGGCTTTGGCCAGCGATTTGAATATCGCTTCCGCAATGTGGTGGCTGTTGGATCCATAAGGCACGTTGACATGCAGATTCATACCCGCGGTATTGGCAAAGGAACGAAGCGATTCGTGCACCAGCTCCACATCAAATTCCCCAATTTTGGGCGTGGGAAATTGCACGTTGAATATAAACGCCGGACGGCCGGATAAATCCAGCGCCACGTTGGACAGCGTATCTTCCATCGGGATACTTGCCCAGCCGTAGCGGTGAATGCCACGCTTATCGCCCAGCGCCTGGGCCATGGCTGCGCCAAGAACCAGCGAGACATCCTCCACGGTGTGATGGGCATCTACATGCAGGTCACCAGTGGCTTTGATGTCGATATCCATCAGGGAATGCCGGGCAAGGTGGTGGAGCATATGATCAAAAAAGCCAATGCCTGTTTGCAACTGAGCCGCGCCTGTACCATCAAGGTTGAGCGCGAGTGTAATATCGGTTTCGCGGGTTTTGCGGCTTAATCGAGCTTGGCGCAGATCAACGGCTGATTTTGACATTATGCGGTCCTCGGTAAAGATGAATCGTGATCACAGATGATCCTGCGCAGCGTCCGGATGAGCTCTTCATTTTCTGCAGGTTTTCCAACCGTGATCCGGAGTTTATCCCGCAGGCCCGGAAGATTGAAAAAACGAACCAGCACGCCTGCGGCCTTGAGCTGGGCGTAAAGATCCGCGGCGGAAGTACCCGGTGGTACCGTGCACAGGAGAAAATTACTAAAGCTCTCCGGCCCGGAAAATCCAAGGCCAGCGAGCGCATGCTTAAGCCGCTGGCGTTCTTCCGTAACCTTTGCCCATGTCTGGCGGGCATAGGTTTGATCTTCAATGGCGGCGGTTGCGGCAGCAATGGCCACGGCGTCGCAGGGATAACTGTCGCGGATTTTG
>DZDI01000335.1 GCA_022730455.1 Phycisphaera mikurensis
GGGGAGGTAACTCCTGACCAGCGGTTTGTCTGGACCGGCCAGTTGGGTGGAATTGCGGTGGTATTTGGTGGTGGTGTACTGCTCTTGGTGGCCGGAAACCGGCAATCGCTTGCGGTAAGTTTTGAGCCGGAGCGGGATATTCGCGCGCTTGGCCTGCTGGCCAGTCTCTGGTGCTATGGCAAAGAGGAACGAGATCCCCCAGTGGTAACTTCACCTTTCGATTTGCCGATACCGGAGGAGCCATCGACCGGCCTGCCGCATCTGGTGGCGGTACAGAGTGAATCTTTCTTCGATCCGCGATCGCTGTTTCCAGGAATCCGCCCTGATGTGCTGTCGGAGTTTGACCGCCTCAAGGTTGATGCTATCGCGCACGGCAAACTGAGTGTCCCTGCCTGGGGCGCCAATACGGTACGTACGGAATTCGCCTTTCTTTCCGGGATAAGCGATGACAAGCTGGGCGTCCATCGCTTTAACCCCTATCGTCCGATTGCTGCCGGCTGGGAGGTTTTGACAATAACGTCTTACCTGAAACGCCTGGGGTATCGCACGGTCTGCATTCACCCCTATCCGGCGAGCTTCTATCGGCGTGATCGTGTGTATCCTCGTCTGGGCTTCGATGAATTTCTGGATATCCGTGTCTTCGAGGGAGCGACACGGTTCGGGCCCTACATTGGCGACGCGGCGGTAGCCGACAAGATCGCTTCCATCCTTAATGGGGCGAGTGGCCCGGTCTTCGTCTTTGCCATCACCATGGAAAACCACGGCCCGCTGCATCTCGAGCGGGTGGAGCCTTTGGATATCGACGAGTTCCATAGCAAGCAGTGTCCCACCGGCTGCGAGGATTTGACGGTTTACCTGCGCCACTTACGCAATGCCGACCGAATGATCGCCCAATTGCGCCAAACACTGGAGCGATGCAGCCACCCGGCCAGTTTATGCTGGTTTGGCGACCATGTCCCGATCATGCAGTCCGTGTATGAAACCTTCGGCGTGCCGAACGGAGATGTCGAATATATCTTCTGGGCCAACTGGAAGGCGGGACGGCGGGAGGTTCGTGATATCTCCGCCCAAGAGCTTTCTCTGGGCTGGCTGCACGTTGCAGGTGTTACCCGGTAGTGTTTACTTGTAAATGTTCGAGATAGTCTTTCTTAATGGTCAGAGCACATGGCCTTATCCGTAAACTCCCAAAACAAAACAGATATCAATTGATTCTCAAAGGGACAAGGTTA
>DZDI01000336.1 GCA_022730455.1 Phycisphaera mikurensis
GCTAGTGCTCTGTCAACGGGAAATGTTAGGATATGGAAGTAGCCCGCAGGGTAGCGGGTGAGTTTGTAGGTTTTAGAGCATGGAGGCTCGGATGCGAAAGAAATATATCGTGCGACTTTCTGATGAGGAGCGTCGCGAGTTGTCAGAGGTTGTTCGCAAGTTCAAAGGGACGAATGAAAAGGTACGGCGTGCCCAGATTCTTCTGAAGGCTGACGCGGATGGGCCTTGTTGGACCGATTGGCAAATCGCCGAGGCCTTCGGCTGTTGCACCAAGACAGTGGAGAATGTCCGGGAACATTTGGTGGAGCGGGGTTTCAAGCAGGCGCTCAACGGTGTCAAGCGGGTGGCGAGTTCAACATCGAAGTTACTCGATGGTCAGCAGGAATCGCAGGTTATAGCGGCCCGTCTGGGGCCACCGCCTCCCGGATATGCCAACTGGACTCTGCGTTTACTGGCCCGCCGTGTGGTGGAATTGGAGAGCGTGGAAACCATCAGCCACGAGACGGTGCGTCGGACGTTAAAAAAAACGGCATGACGAACCGGAAGATCGAATATGGGGTCATTCCTCCGGAGGCCGATGCTGAGTTTACCGCCCGCATGGAGGAAGTGCTCGCCACCTACGCCCAACCGTATGACGCGGCCAAGCCGGTCTTATGTATGGATGAGCAGCCGGTGCAACTGTTGAAGGAGGCCCGCCAGCCGATTCCGGCAACCGCGACGCATGCGCGTCGGGTTGATTATGAGTACGAGCGGGCCGGCACCGGCATGATCTTCATGTTTACCGAGCCGCTGGCGGGCTGGCGCGAAGTCCAGGTTCGGGCCACCAAGACCAAGGCCGATTGGGCCCAGGAGATGGCGCGGTTATTGGAGGGGCGGTATGCCGATTGTCCGCGCGTGGTGCTGGTATGCGACAACCTCAATACGCATACCAAGGGCGCTTTTTACGAGATATTCGATCCTGAGCGTGCCCGGCGACTGGTAAGCCGTTTGGAGTTTCGACATACCCCCAAGCACGGTAGTTGGCTGAATATCGCGGAAAATGAACTCAGTTCTCTCACGCGCCAATGGGTTGCCGGAAGGCGGTTCGGTGACCTTGAGACACTACGTCACGAAACGGCTGCGTGGTCGTCCGATGTCAACGCAAAACAAAAAGGCGTCCAATGGCACATGCAGATAGCAGACGCCCGCAGAAAGCTCATCAGCGTTTACCCTAAAATTATGACGTGACA
>DZDI01000157.1:0-3579 GCA_022730455.1 Phycisphaera mikurensis
ATGCAAGGAATTTTTATTCGCGTTTTTTATTACATGGCCACCCAGCGTGACACATGCAGTTATATTGCCGTAAAACCGTCAAAAATGAACGGTTTAACCTTACCACTAAATTTTGACCACCTGTCGAGAAACGCGCCGGTACAAGCCCGGCTACGCGGCCGGTCATTCATACCATAAGCCGGCCACCCTGGTGGCCGCTCCCTGCCGCTTCCCGCCGCTCCCTGCCGTTCCAAGCCCGGCGGGAGGCCGGACATTCATACCCTAAGCCGGCCACCCTGGTGGCCGCTCCCTGCCGCTCCCTGCCGTGGTCCAACGCCAGTCGTTTCGTTTAGCCGCCGTCGCCGGGCGACGGGCGGTAAACCGTGGAATGATGGATTGCGGGCCTCCTATGCGTGTGTTCACAACGGTTCCGATAACCGCCCTCTACGCTTCATAAACGCCCCGCATTTCCTTTTTGCCTTGTCCACCCGTATCTACTCCATGGACAGTTGCAGGTTTTCGCCGGATATCGGTTCGGCGTAAATGGTGCCTGCGATCGCAGCGGCGGAGATGTCAAATGGCTACGTTTCTCTATGAAGCACTTAACGGCTCCGGCCAGCAGGTAAAGGCGGAAATTGAAGCCGGTACCTCGGATGAAGCCATCAGCAGGGTGCGATCGCAAGGCTATTTCGTTACCAAAATACGTGAAAAAGCCGCAAAAAAATCCTCCAGAACATCCCCCGGCGACCCGGTCTCCTCCTCCGCGGCCTCTGCGGCCGCCGCCATCGCACCCGCCCGCCGCAAGAAAAAGAAAAAGGGACTAAACGATCTATCCTTCTCCATTGGCAGGGTGCCGCAAAAAATTCTGGTGCAGTTCACACGTCAGCTTTCCACCTTACAGGATGCCGGCCTGCCCATCTTGCGGTCCATCAAAATTCTGCATCAGCAGCAAAAGCCCGGCCTGATGCGCGATGCGCTCGACGGTGTAGGCGACGATGTCGAAGGCGGCACCACGCTTTCTGAAGCCTTTTCCCGCCATCCCCGTGTGTTTGACAGGTTGTACGTGAACATGGTGCAGGCGGGCGAAACCGGCGGCGTGCTGGATGTCATCCTCCAACGCCTAGCCGAATTTATGGAAAAATCTCAAAAGCTCAAACGCCGCCTCAAGGGGGCCATGATCTACCCCGTCGTGGTCATCAGCTTTGCCATGTTGATGGTCACCGGCATCATGATCATCGTCATTCCCAAATTCAAAAAACTTTTCGCCCAGTTCAAAACCGGCTTGCCCGAAATTACCCAAATCCTCATCAACGTATCCTCTTGGATGGCCCATGACTATGGCTGGGCCTGGGTGCTTGGCACGCCGTTCGGCATCTACTTCTTCCTCAAGGTGGTCGGCAAAACTAAAATCGGTCGCTATATCATCGATGTAGTCAAACTAAAAATCCCCGTCATGGGCAGCATCATCCAAAAAAGCACCATCGCCCGCCTTACCCGTACCCTCGGCACGCTGCTGGCCGCAGGCGTGCCCATCCTGGAGGCCATCATCATCGCCCGCGATACCTGCGGCAACATGGTGTATGAAAAAGCCATGCAAAAAGTCCACGACGCCATCCGCGAGGGTGAAGGCTTTGCCACGCCCCTCCGCAATGCCCGCGTTTGCGATTCCATCGTCGTCAATATGATCGATGTGGGTGAAGAAACCGGCGATATGGACAAAATGCTTATGAAAATTGCCGACAACTACGATGAAGAAGTCGATGTCATGGTCGGTTCCATGGTCAGCATCCTCGAACCCATCATGATCGTCGTCCTTGGTGTCATTGTCGGCTTCATCGTCATCGCCGTGTTTTATCCCTACATCAAACTGCTTTCCACGATGAGCAACGGCGGTTAATGGCAGAACGCGGCGGCTGAAATTGAGGTGATTCAAATGGCGACAGCAATGAATAATTTAATGCTTCCCCCCGTAGGCCAACGCCGTCGCGGTTTTACGTTAATTGAACTCCTAGTGGTCATCTCCATCATCGCCATCTTAATCGCCATCCTGCTGCCGGCCCTTTCCGCCTTCGAGGCGCAAGGGTACGCCACCGCCACCCGCGAGGAAATGACATCCCTTTCCGCCGCCATCGACAGCTATTATGAAACGTTTGACGCCTACCCCGGCCCGTTTTCTGAAGCGGATATCTCCAATCAAGTGGTGCAGGATTCCCTCTCCGGCCAGCCGCTGACCGGCACGCAAAATATGCTCATCGGCCTGATGGGCACGCTGTATACCACAAAACCCAATGCCACCACGCCTCCCGACTATATTCCCGTTACCGGTTTCACCACGGGCAAAGGTACAGTTTACGTGAGTAAAACCCTCGGTTCCGGACCGATTGATTACGCCAATGGTGGCGCCCAAAAGGCCTCATTTTTTGACCCGCCGCAGGGCACCCTGCTCACCGAGCCGATTACCCCGGCGGGCACCACACCAACATCTCTGCCCACGCTGTTTGATAAATTTTCCAACGGCCTGCCCATTTTGTACTACCGCCGCAATCCGGGCTTCCCCGGCGCTACCGGCCAGCCGGTGGGCACAAACGAGGATACCAACCCGGACGTCGCCTTCTACCTTAACTGCAACTCGCTCTACACCGAGCCGGGCACCAATCCCCAGTACAATATCGAATGCAGCAACCTCACCAGTGTGTCGCAGCAGTTTGCGTCGATGAACCCCAATGCGACGGTTCCGGCCGGCACATCTTGGAATGCGACGGATACTTCAACTACCGCCACCAGCGGCGCCCTCTGGGCTTTGGCCAGTGATGTCGTCAACCATCAGTTGATGCCGCCCACGGCCGCAACCGGCGCCAGTGGCTTCCCCTATTACAACGACACCGGCAACCCCGTTTTGGGTGATTATGTTCTTATCAGCGCGGGGCCGGATCGACTTTACGGCAGCAATATCAACAGTGTCATCGGGGCATCGGATGATATTGTGGTGGCGGGTGGCCAATGATTGGCAATGCAGTCAACTTCAGTTTTCGCCAACCACGCAGCGGTTTTACGCTGATCGAACTGCTGGTGGTTATTGCCATCATTACAATCCTGATTGCCATTTTGTTGCCAGCCGTGCTTCTGGCCCAGAGAAATGCTTATAGTTCCGCCACGCAAAGCACGATGTCTTCCATCGGCATCGCCCTGCAGGAATACCACACCGATTTTCACATGTATCCGCCATCATCGCTGGTGCGGGGGAACACCCCCATCTACAACAGCGGCGGCTTCCCCATTCCAGCACACGCCGCCTACGACTACCTGGCCGAGGCCCTTCTGGGTTTTGAGCCGGGCGGCACCGGCACCGGCGGCGATGGGGCGGGCGCAGCCTACTCGGCCACTTCGGCCACTCCGGTCGGCATTCAGGCTTACAAAGGGTTCTCCATGGCCGGGTCACCCCAGGTCTATGGCCCATACATGTCACTGGGTGCGAGTTCCATTACGCCAGACCCTGCCCAGGCTGGTGTTTATTATTTTGCCGACTCTTTCCCTCCCCAATCGGGGGCACCGTTGCCGATTCTGTATTTTACCCCCGATATGACTCCAGCCCCGGCGGGC
>DZDI01000157.1:3679-5459 GCA_022730455.1 Phycisphaera mikurensis
AGCCGGACAGTCCATCCTCGGCAGCAATAGTTATTTATTGGTCAGCGCCGGCCCGGATGGCACCTATTATTCCGCGGACGATCTGGTACTCGGCGGCAGAGATTAGCGCTGTCCGCACGCGGCGGACATAAAAAAAAGGGTATGCATCATGCAATCGGGCCTGTTGCTCCAATCTGATCCTTCCCCCCGCCGTCCATCGGCACCGCGCGGCTTTAGCCTCGCGGAACTCCTAGTGGTCATGGCCATCATCGCCATTGCCGCGCTGATCTCCATTCCTTCGCTGGTGTATTTATTTAAAAATAGTGCCACCTCCCAAGCCGTGGTTCAGATGCAGGCCGCGCTGGCACAGGCCCGCGCCCTGGCCATCACCACCCATGCACCCGCCGCCGCCATCTTTTATGAAGACCCCGGCTACACCGCCCAATCCGCTGTGTTTTACGCCACGGCCGCGCCCGGCCAAGGCGATCCTGCCACCGCCACGGCTGTGCCCTATTATTTTATCGCAGATAGCAGCGTTCAAACCATCGTTTTCCCCAAAAGTATTTATGTGGCGGGCTATGTGGGACCATTTGCCAAAAATCTCGGCACCGCCGCCGCAACCACCCCAACGAGTTCAGTCGATGGCACCTACACCGGCCAGATGGATGGCAGCAATGGATATACCGGGTACGAATTTCCAGACCCTCAAAATCTCGGCCAACTGACCTCAGGCAACGCCGCCCCGACCGCAACCAACGTCGCCGACGCGGCCGACCCACTGCGGGCCGTGGTGTTTATGCCCAATGGCCGCTCGGTCGTCTGCCCCTACTTCGCGGTGGAAAATGTCCCGCAGGACAGCCCATCCTATACCCCACCCGCCGGGGCCATTTACTACGGCATGGGGCCCAGTTGCATCGGCCTTTCGGTTTATGATGCGTCGCAATTGACCTCTGCCCAGACCGCATCGCAAGCGACACTCGGTTCCTATCTGGTGCCCAATGGCTCAACGGGCACACCGCCTTACGCCACCGGTGTCCCGCTGTATGTGGTCAACTCCTACACAGGCGAACTGGTCGGAGGTGGACAATGAATAAGTTAATAATTCCCATGCGTCGCGGTTTTTCACTTATTGAAATTCTATTTGCCATTTTCATCCTTGGCATCGGCCTGCTGATGGTGGCCGCCGTATTTCCCGTCGCCATCAAATGGACCAATCAGGACGTGCAGAGCACCATCGGCCTGGTCATCAGCCGCAGCGCCGTGGCGCAGATCAAAGCCAATCCCACCGTGAATAATGCGTCCATCTTTTCCGAGGAACTTCTGCCCCTGGCCAGCGGTGGTGTGTACGCCACGTATCCGCAGCCCTACATGTATGGCACGCCCCAGCCGGTGCCGGCGCCGGGACTGTTGCAGGGGACGGCGACTTCCCCGCCCGATTACGCCAATTACCTCGGCCTCGGCACCGACTACCGGCAAGCCCGCTACTGGTGGCAGGCGGTGTTGCTGCCGGCCCCGGCGGATGGCGCAGCCGGCGTGGCGTCGACGCCAATCGGCACCCAAGCCGGCGCCGCCACCACCACCTACAACCTTTACATCCTGGTGTTTGCAAAGGGAGACCTTTCCAACGTCTACAATCCTCCCCTGAGTATTAATTACCCCCAGGTGCCGCAAATCGCCGTGAAGAAGGCCGCGGCGGCCGCCACCGATATGCCAATAGTCTCCATCGGGCTGTACCTTAAACCCGTTCCCGTAAACGGCAACCCTCCCGTGACCTACATGGGCAATTCCGTACGCAGCGAAA
>DZDI01000337.1 GCA_022730455.1 Phycisphaera mikurensis
TGCTGGCGGTGGGCGGCTTGGGCTTGCTGCTGCTTAAGCGTCGGAAGACGGCATAAGGTGGCGGCGCCGGGCACCGCCTTAGCGGTGTGACGCAGGCTAGAGCGGCATGCATCGTGCCGATGATTGTGCAACAGCCGGATGGCCAATATGAATAGTTTTGTATTGGCCATCCTTTTTTTAGCCTATTATGAATCAGGAGATTCATCATGAAGCGCCGCGGTTTCACGTTAGTTGAATTGCTGGTGGTGATTTCCATTATTGCCCTTTTGATCGCGCTGCTGCTGCCGGCCTTGGCCAAGGCCAAACAATTGGCGGTGCGGACGCTGGGGGCATCCAATATGCGGCAGCTCGGCATTGCCTTGCATGAATACGCCGACATGTACCGCGGGCAGTACCCGCTGGCCGACTTGGGAAATTTTCCATTCGGTGATCAAGTTTATTTTGGTAGCTACTACGGCAATTCCTACCCGATCGCAGGTTTAGCCATGTTGTACTATCAATCGTTTGGGGTTCAGGGCGCGAATATGATCCCATCCACCGCACGGGCTGGCATTCTGACACCGAACGCCGCTGGCATCGGTCTGTTGTACTGCCCGGACACCAACAGTGGCGAGTTGCAGTCGCAAATACCCGCCAGCTACTACAATTCGCAAGGCTTGCTTACCAATTGGCAGTTTTATCTAGGTCTGTGCTATTGGGTCGATCGTGGCATCAATTACAAAGCTGCCTACGACGCACCGGCGGTGGCCGGGTACTACGCCGGGATGACGGCAACTGGCACCGCGAATAATGGTAATTTGAGCGATTATTGGTATTTCATGAATGCGGACCCGGCGCACGAGCCGGCTTTGAATCCGCAGTCGTCCCCCGGATCAATTTTGGTAACGGATAATGCGCTGTTCTCCAACACCTTTGCCGATGCGGGCCAGGCAGTCGGCTTGGTGGATTTTCTGGCACCCGGCGCGAATTCCAATTACGCAGATGAGGGAACAGGCAATAACCTGCCCGCTGGAGAGAACGAGATGTATAATGATGGCTCGGTTCGCTGGGTGCCGATGTCGAATATTAAATCACGCTTCAGCCTGCTTGAACAGGGCATTTATTTCGGCTGGTAGCTCGGTGCAGTCAGCTTTGCCGACAGGCAGCTAGTGCTCTGTCACGCCTACAAATTAGGATTGATTGACCGCAAACGCCCCAACTGCAAGGAGCCAGCGGCGAAAACCGGGT
>DZDI01000158.1 GCA_022730455.1 Phycisphaera mikurensis
CAGAGCACTAGCGGCAGGTGCACCTCTTGTTTTGCACACACGCTTATCCGTTGGCAAAAACCGTCATATGCCCGTTCTAATGGCGGTGTTTTCCTCCATTTGAGCTTTTTACCCAGTGCGGTTACACTCATCGGCTTGTAAATCCGCCGAGAAGGCCCGTGGTGACGATCACCGCTGGGTACGCCGGCTTTGAACGGGGCAGGCGCTGAATCCAGTCGCCTGCCGACGGTAGAACAGGAGTTATTATGTCCCGCCGCTTGGGGCCTAAGGTGCGTATTTCGCGCCGTCTTGGCATTGCCATTGAAGATCTTCCCAAACATCGTTCCAAAAAAGGTGACGATACCTACATTCCACCAGGAATGCATGGCATGCGCAGCAGCCGCCGCCTTTCAGAGTACGGTATTCGGCTGCGCGAAAAACAGCGAATGAAAGCCCATTATAACGTCTTGGAAAAGCAATTTCGTCGCTATATGACCACCGCCAAAAGGACCAAGGGTAATACTGCTGATACGCTCCAGCAGCTTTTGGAAACGCGTCTGGACAATGTCGTACGGCGTCTGGGTGTGGTGCGTTCTATCTGGGCTGCGCGACAGATCGTGGCGCACGGTCATGTTAAGGTGAACGGAAAAAAAGTAGATATTGCCAGCTACCATGTTGGCTCTAATGACGTTATCACGTTCAAAGAAAAAACGCATCCCCTGCTTCGCACCAATATGGAATCACTGGCCGGCCACCAGACCCCGCCTTGGTTGGCGTTCAACCCGGCTCAGATGGAAGCCACGGTTGCCGGTCTGCCAACACGCGATCAGATACCCTTCCAGGTGGATACCAAACTCATTATCGAATTCTATCGTTAATCCACGGCACTGCAGCCGATGTGTTGGGATAGCCTTGCGGCCGCGGGTGGAAACTCGCGGCCTTTTAATTTTTGTCCGCCGCATGGACGTGATAAAATGCCGGAGCTGATGGATCAAAGTGAATTTGATCGGGAAAAAGCCATCTGCGAGGGCGTGCCTCGTGACGCAGAAAAACGATAGTAATGGAGCTTGGTTATGAAGGTTGTCATCAATGGAAAAAACACCGAGCTTGCCGAACCCATTACCGTGGCGGAGTTGTTATCGAGGCACGAATTACACCCTTCCCGTGTGGCCGTGGAAATTAACCGCGAAATCTTACCCAAAAAAAGTTATCAATCGGTGCAGGTAAATTCAGGAGATCAAATTGAAATCGTCACCTTTGTTGGCGGAGGCTGATTCCAGCCCGGTGCCGACTAAAACGGCTATGTCAGTCGATCCGCTTAAAATCGGCTCGCAGTTGATTCATTCACGGCTGATCGTCGGCACCGGAAAGTATTCGTCGCTTGAGTTAATGCGTGATTGCCATATGGCCAGCGGCGCCGAAGTCGTTACCGTTGCCGTACGCCGCGAACGACTGATGGATAAAAATTCGGGCCGAAATATTCTCGACTTCATCGATCCGAATAAATATGTGCTGCTGCCCAACACGGCCGGCTGCTTCGATGCTGATGAAGTGGTGCGTGTGGCACGGCTTGGTCGAGAGATGCTGACCGATTCAGGCTATCGTGGTGCGAACTGGGTAAAGCTTGAATGCCTCGGCGACACCAAAACACTTCTGCCCGATCCGGTGGGTACACTTAAGGCTTTGGACACACTTGTGGCCGACGGCTTCGAAGTACTGGTCTATTGCTCAGACGATGTAATGCTGTGCCGCCAGCTAAAAAAGGCCGGGGCCGCAGCCGTGATGCCAGCGGGATCGCCGATCGGATCGGGGCAGGGGGTACTTAACGCCAACGCCATCAAAATAATTGTTGAAATATTAAAGGGTGAAGACGTGACGTATCCTATTATCCTTGACGCTGGCGTAGGGACTGCAAGTGATGTGGCGGCCGCGATGGAACTGGGGATCGATGGCGTATTGCTGAACACTGCCGTTGCCGGTGCCAAAGACCCTGTCTCAATGGCACATGCGATGCGTTTGGCAACGGAGGCAGGGCTGCGTGCTTTTCGAGCGGGCCGAATTCCCCGTAAACTTTACGCCACCGCCAGCAGCCCTTGGGAGGGTCGCGTTAACGGCTGATGGATTGCAGTGTACTGTCAAGTCTGGGCGTCGGGCGACTTGGCTGCGTCCTTTGCACGCGCGCTATCGCCCAAAGTTGTGTATCCATTTCCATCTGGCGCCGGCCAACAGCCACGCCGGCACATGGCATCGATGGCACGGATCACGTCATCGATCGTCACGCCTTGCTGGCACTTGGTGCCGCCACGCTGTGTTGGTTGCGCGTGGGGCGAGGGGTATACTGTTGCAGGCGGTGATCGGCGAACCGTGGGGCTTGTAACTTGCCAGTTGACCGGCGTTGGCCAGCACGGTATCGCCAGTCATCAAAAAAGGAGCTTGCATCGTGACCGAAACGATTACCGAATCGAAATGTCCATTTCATCCTACGGCGGCGGCTGCCAAAACGGCTAAAGATTGGTGGCCGAATCGCATCGACCTGAAAATCTTGCGGCAAAATTCGCCCAAATCTGACCCCACGGATAAAGATTATCTCTACGCTACTGAATTTAACAGTCTGGATTATGCATCGCTTAAACGCGACCTTCAAAAATTGATGACCGATTCGCAAGACTGGTGGCCCGCAGATTTCGGTCATTATGGGCCGCTTCTCATCCGCATGGCATGGCACGCAGCCGGCACATATCGGATTGGCGACGGTCGTGGGGGGGCGGGCACGGGGCAGCAGCGGTTTGCGCCAATCGGTAGTTGGCCGGACAACGTTAATCTCGACAAGGCACGGCGGCTTTTGTGGCCGGTTAAACAGAAATATGGTCGCAAGATATCGTGGGCAGATTTAATGGTACTCGCCGGTAACGTTGCCATGGAATCCATGGGTTTCAAGACGTTCGGTTTTGGCGGTGGCCGGATGGACGCTTGGGAACCCGATGAATCGGTGTATTGGGGGGTTGAAGGCAAGTGGCTGGACGATAAGCGGTATGCCGGCAATCGTGACTTGGAAAACCCGCTCGCGGCAACGCAGATGGGGTTGATCTATGTCAATCCCGAAGGACCCAATGGCAAGCCAGACTATATCGCCGCCGCCAAAGATATCCGCGATACATTTGCCCGGATGGCCATGAATGACGAAGAGACCGTGGCCCTGATTGCGGGCGGCCACACCTTTGGTAAATCGCACGGCGCCGGGCCGGTATCGCATGTCGGACCGGAACCGGAATCCGCCCCGCTCGAATTGATGGGGCTCGGCTGGAAAAATTCATTTGGAACCGGTAGGGGCGGTGATACCATCGGCGGGGGCCCGGAAGTTACGTGGACTAAAACACCGACGCAATGGACGAATAACTTTTTTGAAACTCTTTTTGGCTATGAATGGGAACTTACCAAAAGCCCGGCGGGTGCTTATCAATGGACGACAAAAAATGCTGCCGGGGCAGGAACCGTTCCCGATGCGCACGATCCGGCTAAGCGCCACGCGCCCACCATGCTCACAACTGATTTGTCACTGCGTTTCGATCCTGTTTATGAAAAAATATCGCGCCGGTTCTATGAGCATCCCGACGAATTTGCCGATGCCTTTGCCCGTGCATGGTTTAAATTAACTCATCGTGACATGGGGCCGCGAACACGCTATCTTGGCCCGGAAGTACCACAGGAAGAGTTGATTTGGCAGGATCCTGTGCCGCCGCTTAAGCACGCCATTGTTAACGAGGGCGATATCGCCGCACTCAAGGCTGACATTCTTGCCTCTGGGCTTTCCACGGCGGAACTGGTCTACACTGCGTGGTCGTCGGCGGCCACGTTCCGCAACAGCGACAAACGGGGCGGGGCCAACGGTGCCCGCATCCGTCTTGAACCGCAAAAAAAATGGCAGGTCAACGAACCCGCCCAGCTTGCCAAGGTGCTTGGTGTTCTGGAGGCAATTCAAAAACGCTTCAATGCCAGCGCCAAAGACGGCCGACAAATTTCAATGGCAGATTTGATTGTTCTGGCAGGTAATGCCGCCATCGAACAAGCGGCGAAATTGGGTGGCATTACCGCCGCTGTTCCATTTTCACCCGGACGGACGGATGCACTTCAGGCGCAGACCGATGTGGCTTCGTTTGCTGTGCTGGAACCAGTAGCCGATGGCTTCCGCAATTATGCGCGGGGTGATGCGGCCTCTGTCGCCGAAATTCTGCTCATTGATAGGGCCCAACTCCTGGCCCTTACGCCACCTGAATTGACCGTTCTTGTTGGTGGCATGCGCGTTCTTAATGCGAACTTCGGCCGTTCTCCGCATGGGGTTCTGACGGAGCACCCCGGCGTGCTGAATAATGAATTTTTCATCAACCTGCTTGATATGAATACGGTATGGGCTCCTGTAGCCGGCAAAAATGACGTGTTTGAAGGTACCGACCGCAAAGCGGGTCGGCGCCGGTGGTCGGCTACCCGCGTGGATATGCTGTTCGGATCGCATTCAGAATTGCGGGCCGTTGCAGAGTTTTATGCCAGCGCCGACAGCGGGGAAAAATTTGTGAAAGACTTTATTGCCGCCTGGACAAAGGTGATGAATCTGGATCGGTTTGATTTGGCCAAGGGGTTGTCCAAGTAGTAGCAAGGCTGCGATACGCCGCAAACGCCGCGTCGCGATTGAACGCACTCGGCGGTCGGAAAAAGCGTAACGCAGACAAGATGCCTGTTACTTGCACAGACTCCCGGGATGCATATAGCTCGCCATTTGCAAAAAAAGCATGAAATGCCGTGTCGGCAATGTCTGTTTCCTGTAGAATGGTGGTGATGTCGAACCTGCCGTCCTATACCACTTGCTGCAATGACGCGAATGCTGGCGCGGACCCTGACTTGGCAAGAATCACCTGGGTGCAGCTTCTCCGTGTACACGCCAAGTTGACGCGGCACATGGAGCGAGTAGCCGCAGAACATCAGCTCACGCTTGCGCAATTCGAGATGTTGATCATCATCTGGAAGAACGAAGGCATTTCGCAGCAGGATTTGGCCCAACGCCTTTTGGTAACCAAAGGGAATGTATGCACCGTTCTGTGCCGCATGGAGAAAAATCGATGGGTGCAGCGCGATAACAATCCCCATGATGGACGGGCCTATCGCTTGCGGCTTACTGGTGAAGGCCGACGAATTATTGAGCGGGTGTATCCGCAACTGCATGAACGCATCAACTGCATGATGCGCAAGCTCAGCGACAAACAACTCTCACAACTTTCCATCATCCTCAAAGAACTTGAATCTGCCTCTTGTCCTTCATAAGCCCGCGCTTCTTCTTTGCACACACCTTAAACATAGGTGAAGGTCATCGTGCCGTTCGCTTTCAAAAATGTGCCGCTGCCCCGATAATCGCTGGCCAACCAGGAGAATCTCGATGCGAATTGCGGTTATAAAGCCATGTGCATCCATCTTCGCCAT
>DZDI01000159.1 GCA_022730455.1 Phycisphaera mikurensis
AGATGATACGCCGAGGAAGCCGCGCCGCAGAGGCCGGTCAAAAGACGTGCCGCCCGCAGGGTGTGCCGCAAACACCCCGTCTGCGGCGTCCTCGGACTCATCTTCACCAGAGTCGCCGTCGGCCCGACGCCTTGCATCCGGAGCGTTTGCGGCACATCGCAGCTCTGCTATTACTTGGACAGACTCCTTATGGATGCCGTACCCGCCGTTGTTATTTCCTTTATTGCGGTATCGGTGGATGTCACCTTTTCACGGCTAACCGTGGCGGGCGGGTGTAAGCACGTGGATGGATGCATGCCCAATTTGCATGTGTACCCATTCAGCACGGTGGTCGTGCATATTGACAATCCGCATGGAACTGGCGCACACCACGGTCAGGATACCCAATCCAACTGCAATGCCAATCCACATCGGGGCCTTGCGACGAAATTCTTCAAAGGCTTTGGCCCGCCCCGCCAGCACGGATAAAACAAAAAACAGCGCAAACGCGGCCAGCATCTTAATGCCCAACAGCGCCTGATAAATGGGCGGCTCCTGGCTCATGTGTTCCACGACCAATAACCAATACACGCCGGAAATAATCTGGAGGAGAATCACCGCACCGAGAAACTTGCGCCAAGGTTTATTGATGGCCTCCAGCAATTCATCGCGGCGGTCATCGGGCAATTTAGCGGCAGCGGGATAAATGCCCAGCCACATGATGAACGGGGCTCCAACCAGAATGGCAGCGCCGAGAATATGAATCCATCGCATGACAAGGGTGAGATACAACATAACGACGCTCCATAAAAACAGAATGGTTATTGGTGACACGGGGAAGGGCTTGGTGCCGCGCGGCGGGCCGGCGGGGAATAATATTTTTCCGGATGCAGGCAATGGGCGGTTGCGAGTTCGACGTAATGATCATTGTTGGCGAGATTGTCGATGCGCTCCTGCGGCCGCACCGGGCGCACGATCTTGGCCGGTACTCCCATGGCCACCATGCCGGCCGGTACATGCATACCGGGAGACAGCACCGCCCCCGCGGCAATAATAGCATCATCTTCCACCACCGTGCGGCCAAGCAAAACCGCATTCATACCGATGAGCACGCGATGACCGATGCGGGAGCCATGGAGTACGGCTCCGTGCCCCGCCGTCACCTGATCGCCGATGAGTTGATCGACGCCGGAATCGCAATGGATGATGACACCATCTTGAATATTGGTGCGGCGGCCAAGTACGACCCGGGCGACATCGCCACGGATCACCGCTGCAAACCAGATACTGCAGTCGTCACCGATGGCAACGTCGCCGCAGATGCTGGCGTTATCCGCCTGCCAATATCCGTCGAGCCTTCGCATGCGATACTGTGGCGTGTCACTCATCATGTGTCATCTTATAGTGGGCGGGAGTCAAATGGTAAAGCACCGTGGCGAACAACGCCCTGCCATGCGTGTGGCGGAGAGTTGCATCAGGCTGTGGTGTCTGCCTATCATCAGTGGTCGTTGAAGTTAACTGGTCATAGCCCGGGCAAAGGAGCGCATATGGGAACGATGTTGGCCGTGCAGATAAGCAAGGCGAGGGGCAATTTTGAATTGGTGGAAAAGCCGATTCCCGAAGCCACAGGCCGCTGGGTGAGGGTGAAGGTTGAAGCCTGTGGTGTTTGCCATAGCGATGTGGTGGTAAAGGACGGATTATTTCCGGGGATTAGCTATCCGCGTGTGCCTGGTCACGAGATCATAGGTGTGGTGGACGCTGTAGGGCCGGAGGTGAAGACTTTTGCGCCGGGCCAGCGGGTGGGCGTGGGTTGGCATGGTGGTCAGTGCTTTGTGTGCACCAATTGCCGCCGTGGTGATTTTATGACCTGCGACAACGGTAAGGTATGCGGCATTTCGTATGACGGGGGGTACGCCCAATATATGGTTGCCCCGGCGGATGCACTGGCGCGGGTGCCCGAAGGTTTAGATTCAGTCGCCGGTGCACCGTTGCTGTGTGCGGGGGTGACCACATTTAATGCCTTGCGGCACAGTGGTGCCCGGCCGGGCGATGTGGTGGGCGTGCAGGGATTGGGCGGGTTGGGGCATTTGGGTATTCAATTTGCGAGGGCAATGGGGTTTCGTGTGGTGGCGATTTCTACATCTGGAAGCAAGCGTGACCTGGCGTTGAAGCTTGGTGCTCATGCCTACATTGATACATCGGCGGAACCGCTAGGCCGGGCGCTGCTCCAGTGGGGTGGTGCCGCGGTCATATTGGCCACCGCACCCGATTCCAAAACCATGCATCCATTGGTAGAGGCATTAGGGGCGGGGGGTAAATTGGTGGTGGTGGGTGCGGGCAGCGATCCCATACCGGTTACGCCGGTGGAATTGATTATGAAGCGTAAAAGCATCATGGGTTGGCCCAGCGGGCATGCCATGGATTCGCAGGCATGCCTGGAATTTGCCGCTTTAACAAAAACGCAGGTTATGGTAGAAGAGTTCCCATTGGAAAAGGCAGCGGAAGCCTTTGACCGCATGATGTCCGGAAAAGTTCGTTTCCGGGCCGTGTTGAAAATGGCATGACGGACGATTCAAGTATTGGAGCAGCTATGGCCAAAATAACTCTTAAAGGCAACCCCTTGCATACAGTAGGTGAACTGCCGGCCCCCGGCACGGACTTAAGTGATCTTAAGGTGACCAAGTCGGATTTAACTGATGTGGCGATTGGAAGCTTTGCCGGCAAGGCGTTGGTATTAAATATATTTCCCAGCATTGATACGAGCGTCTGCTCAGCAACCGTCAGACATTTTAATCAGGATGCAGGCGGGCTGGCCAACGTAATGGTACTGTGTGTTTCGATGGACTTGCCATTTGCATTAAACCGTTTCTGCGGGGCCGAGGGAATTAAGAATGTGCATACGGCGTCGGCCTTCCGTCATCCGGATTTTGGCCAAAAACTGGGTGTGCGCATTCTGGATGGCGGCATGGCGGGGCTTTTTGCCCGCAGCATTGTAGTTTTAGATGCAAGCGGCAAGGTAAAGTACACCGAGTTGGTTCCCGAAATTGCCCAGGAGCCAAATTACGCCGCAGCCTTGGCGGCCGCCAAATAAGGCGAAAACACAGTCAGGCGCGGGGCCCGGCGGCAGGGCTGCGGAATTGATGAGCATCTCCGCCACCTGATTTTTATTTATTAACTGAAGGGCGGATGGATGACCACTGGCATCAAGGCACAGCGGTTGGAGATCGATTCAGGGGTGACAATTGCCGCTGCGGGGCCAGCGGAAAAATCGCCCATAGTCATTATTCTTCACGAGGCATTCGGGCTTGGGACGCATTGGGATGATGTGGTATCACACGTGGCGTCGCACGGCTTTTTTGCCGTTGCACCCGATTTATTTCAAGGCCGTGTGATTGACTATTCCGATATGCCGGGGGCAATGGCGGCAGTGGCGGCGTGCACCGATGAGCGGGCCATGGAGGTGGTGCAAAGCACTATCCAATGGGCACGCCAACAGGCTCAGGGAGCCGGTCAGCCCGCTGGATTGCTGGGCTTTTGTATGGGTGGGCGGCTGGCATTCATCGGGGCATGCGAACTGGGCGATCGAATCGATGTGGCGGTGTGCTGCTATGGCGGCGGCATCGGGGCGGAAGGCGACACCGACCGCCATGGTCGTCCCGTGCCGATGGCACGGCAGGATATTGCGGCCATCTCGGCGGGTTTGATGTTTATCTACGGCAATCTGGATACGCACATACCACCGGCGGAGCACGCTCGCATTGTAAGTAAACTGGGCGAGCACCAGCGACCCTTTGTGATGGAGACCTTTCCGGCAGGGCACGGTTTTATGAGCGATCGACCGGCTTACTACAACCCGGCGTGCGCCCGGGAAGCGTGGCGCGAAATATTATCGCACCTGCTGCGGCATATGGAATCGGTGCCGCCGCCCAGCGGTGCCGATTACCAGTAGGCTACCGCGTTTTCGGTCAGGTAATCAGGGCGGGCCGTTCGGCGAAGCGCTCGCGAACGGCGTGGATGGAATCTTCAATTCGTAAGAACGCGGCAATGACCTGCGGATCAAATTGGGTACCTTGGGCTGCGAGGATAATGGATTTGGCCACCTCGTGGCTAAATGCGTCTTTGTACAACCGGCGCGAGGTCAGGGCGTCGTAAACATCTGCAACGGCAACGATACGTCCGCTGAGGGGAATTTCCTTCCCGCTTAACTGCATGGGGTAGCCCGTGCCGTCAATACGCTCATGATGGGTAGCGGTGATTTCTCGAGCGATTTGCAAAAACTGAGCCTCGGGGAATCGGCGCAGGGCGATATCGATGGTGTTAGCACCCAGCGTGGTGTGGGTTTTCATGAGGGTAAATTCGCGGTCGGTCAGACGACCGGGTTTAAGCAGAACATAATCCGGGATGGCGACCTTGCCGATATCGTGGAGCGGGCTGGTAAGATAAACCCAGCGGATAAAATTGGCGTTGATGGTCTGGTGATGTTCAGGCGTGAGAGCCAGTTCCTGGGCAAGAAGACGGGAATAATTCTGCACCCGCTCGAGATGCATACCCGATTCCGGGTCGCGCGATTCGGCCAATTTGGCCATGGCGAAAATGGCGACATTGCGGGTATCGAGTGAGAGCACACGCTCTCCCGCCCGGACGGTGGCCACCAGCTCGTCGGGATCAAATGGCCGATTCAAGAATTCGTCCGCGCCGCTGTTAAGCCCGCGGACACGATCCTGTGAGTCATGATTTTCAGTAAGGAGAATCAGATAAATGTAACCCCACATCTCCTCATGCCGAATGGTCTGACACAATCGCAGACCGGCATCGGGGCTGTCCAAATTCCAATCCACCAGCAGAAGGCGGCAGAGACCTTCCCGTACTATGTGTTCGGCCTCTTCGGCTGAATCGGTAACCAAGACGTCAAAGCCGGCGGCTACGAGGTGTTTTTTAACCAGACGAATGGTAAGTCGATTGGAATCCGCCAGCAGTACGCGCATGAACACCTTTCTGCCCACCGATCAGCCGAGGTGGGCGTATCGCCACTCTAACTTACTGGATTATCGGCAAGATGCCACCATGGCTGAAGTTTGTTGCGCGCCTATAAAATGGGCGTGGCAACTTTTCCGGGCGGGGGTGAAATCGCCGCAAAACAGACCGTTTGCGACATGTATCGAGGCCTTCCGAAAGGGCCTAAGCGGGTGAGGACACCCGCGCTCCACAGACAAGAATGTCTATGCCACACTCTAAAACTGAAACACTCATCCGCTCCGGCAATCACGGTGACACAGGCATTCCTGCCTGTGATGAGCGTCGGAAATGGATAAAGTGGGTATCGAGGCACCGGGTGTCCTTTCGCAAATGGATGGTCTCGATACGTAAATAGACTCACTTATGCGTCGAATCCTTGCACCGATGGCGCGCGTAGCGTAAACGCCAACCGCCCG
>DZDI01000338.1 GCA_022730455.1 Phycisphaera mikurensis
ATTGGCCAACGGCTAGAGAAGCAATTGCCGAAGCTGCATAAGCTCGGGTACGCAACCGAATTTAATTACATCTAAGCGGGAACTCAACGTGAGCGACACCAATTTCATCCCCCAAGTTACCCCGATAGTTAGCACTTGGACGCAAGACGTTAACAACACTATCTACCGGCTTTTAGGGAACAGTACCGGCGCGGGGGGGACGGGAGGCGCGCCCCTGACCCGTGCAGCGGTAATGCAGAATCTCGGGGCGGTGAGCGCATCGAATGCAGCGGCCACCTACGAGACTATCGCGGGTGCAGCGGCCACCTACGAGACTATCGCGGGTGCAGCGGCCACCTACGAGACTATCGCGGGTGCAGCAGCGGCGACCGCAGCGTTGCGACCGGCTTTTAAGAACCGAATACTCAACGGCGCAATGCAGATTGCGCAGCGACCTCTGACTGCGGTATCTGCGGGCGGCCTGTCCTACGGCGGAGCGGATAGATTCCAGCTGTACACAGTTGGGAGCACGGGGCGATTAACTCTATCAACTGGCACGGGGGAGTTCACCTACGCACAGCAGTTTTCAGTAACCTCCTTCGGCAACACAGTCTTCCAGTTCGGGCAGCGGATAGAATCACTTAATATCGCCGACCTAGCCGGGCAGACTGTAACCCTATCATTCTGGGCGCACGCCGCATACCCGGTGACGGGGACTGTGCAGAATGTAATTCCCACCACCATTGATGATTATTCCAGTGCTAATGCGATACAGGTAGGCGTTTGCGCAGTATCTGCTGTCTGGACAAAATTCACCTACACTTTCAGCTTGCCGAGTACCGCTACTAACGGAGCCGGTATTGAGTGGCTGTTCACCAACCTATCCAACGGACAAGTCATCTCGTTAACCGGCGTTCAATTGGAAGCGGGCAGCAGTGCTACGGCATACGACCATCGAGAGTATACTCAAGAGCTTTTGTCTTGCCAGAGGTATTACACTTATGGCGATGACAAGACATTTGTGGTGCTTGCTGCGGTAACCTACCCCTCCCTAAAATTTGCGGTACCTATGCGGGTAACGCCAAGTATGACATACGTCTTTGACATAGGTGGTGGTGCCTCATTCAGCGTTGGTGCTATGGGGTTTTATCAGACTGTAGGTAATTCAACAGACTCTGGTATGGCGTGGACTGCCTCCGCAGAACTTTAAGGAAACAATCATGTATAAATTAACCG
>DZDI01000339.1 GCA_022730455.1 Phycisphaera mikurensis
TACCGAATGCCAGGTCGCCCGTTGCTGTGATACTGCCGGAATTATCGACAAAAAAATTGCCACCTCTTTTGGACCAAGCCCGGATACCGGACGCATTGGCATCACTGGCCGCTGTAATCGAGCCGGAGTTGCTGACCGTCGAATCACCGCTTGTGGCAATCGCAGAGATTCCCACCGCAGTGGGGGCGTACACATTGTTTCGGTACAGAACCGTAGCACCATGCGCATGCGCCTCGATATCGCCAGAGTTGGTGACCCCCACATTTGCATTGTATGCACCGTAAGCCCCAATGCCGTAAGCTTCCCAGCCGCTGGCACTAATATGGCCGGAGTTGTCGACGCTAGCACCACTGCTGCCGTACTTGAGGGTGTTGCTCTGGATACCCAAGGCCAGATCAAAGCCTCCCGACTGAATCGGAGTGGAGCCAGTCGCGACCGTGATGTCGCCAGCGTTGGTGACGGAGACGCCGCCATATTTTGTATCCGCATAAATGCCTTTCACCACACCACCGCCAAAACCACCGTCTCCCTGAACCGAGATGCCACCGGAGTTGGTAACCGTTACATTGCCGTTTTTGGCATAGGCGAAGATGCCGTATGACCAAGCACTGCTGCCTGGTATGGCGTTGGGCGAATCGGAAGTGACGTTGATATTGCCCGAATTGGTGGCTGTAACAGAAGCCTGACTGTTACTGTATTTTGGCCTGTCCGCGAAGCCACCACTACCGACCTTCATGCCGATTGACTGGGTTCTGGCGCCGGCGTAATAGCCGCCACCCGACGTGACCACCGTGATGGTGCCAGCATTGTCCGCATTGTTGGCGATGCCGTGCAGGCCATCGCCAACGGCGATGCCGGTCGCATGACTCACGCCGGTAACCGCGATGGTTCCGGCACCGCTATTGGTAACCGTCGCGGTGCCCGCCGAGCCAGATGCATCCGCGTAGACGCCAATTGCCGATTGGCCTTGGGCCGTGATATTGCCGGAATTGCCGACGTAGCTGCTGTCGCCAGAGGTCGCGACGGCTGACACGCCGGTGGCATTATTCATGGCGGAGATAGCGGAGATGGCTCCTTCATTGGTGATATTGACCGTATCGTAGGCATGCGCATTGACACCCATGGCGTATCCCGTATCGGCTTCGGCCGTGATTGCGCCGAGAACGCGATTGTCAATGGAGACATTGCCATGCAGGGATTTTGCGGTGACAGCGG
>DZDI01000036.1 GCA_022730455.1 Phycisphaera mikurensis
CGTCGTCATTGTATGTTCCCATACACAATCCTCCGCGCTTCGCGACCACAACCCCATAGCCCACCGTCCATCCTAATTTGTAGGCGTGACAGAGCACTAGCTACTATATGAAACTGGAAAAAGATTTCGACGTCGCTGCGGTCGTGTATCTATCCTTTCTCGGCGATAAAAAACCCGATGTGGCGGATTGGGATCCGAAATACAAAGAAATAATTGGTAAGAAACTTGTCCGCGTTGCAGCGTTCACGAAAGACGAAAAGCCGAATTTGCGGACGGGCTGGGTTGATCCATGTGTTACCGAGGCGACAAACGTGGATGCCAAGGTGATCCTTGGGCAGTATGGCAAGCTTTTACAATACTTGGGGGCCGATGTTATGAATAATGAGGTGATGGGCACCTACTGGCAACTCATGCAGCAGGACGACAACCTTGCTGCTGCAGGGGCAGTTCGCGAAATGTTGGAGAGGGTACCGGAGTACCTTGCACGTCAGACCCAGGAAAGGTACAGCCGGCCGAAATGCAGCCCGTTCGATCGCACCTCGGTCTGGGCACCTCGAGCACCCCAAGCAACACCGCCGTCTTCGATGGACTCAAATTCGATGGGGCCTCCATTTCCGCCGATCTGGAATTCGGGGGCGAGGAGGCGACTCTAAATATCTTTGACCGCGATAAATGGGAAAAACAGCCGAATGATGCCGCTCGCATCGTTCAGGACCTTTTGCAAAAAGCAGGGCTCGCAGGGCAATTCCAGGAGGTTGACTATCGAGGCGGAAAACGGCACCGCCTGAAGCAGATTTTTAGTTTACCGTCGCAGGAAGGTGAGTTGCATAGCTTTCTGAAAGACACTTTTCTGCCCGGCCTCAAAGCGGCCGTATCAGCCCCTGTCCGTTAAAGTCGCCACGGCTAAAAAGCAGCAGGGTTTTCCATCACTATTATTTCACACGCGGTGGCGCAATGCGCCACACGTCATCCAATTCGCCACTGCTCGGGACAGGAATCGAACCTGCACTCCTTTCGGAACCGGAACCTAAATCCGGCGCGTCTGCCAATTCCGCCACCCGAGCGTTGCACCCATGATATCCGAGCTTGTTTTTTTCAGCGATCGGCGGTGCCACAAAGTTAAAACAACAAAAAGACCTGTGATGCAGGATTTCCTGCATCACAGGCTATTAGTGGCTTTTGGGGGAGTCGACCGGTAATCCCATTAAAAATGGTTTGAGATAACGGTTTCCTTCTGGTCTAATCGATTGCCACGCGGCCATGGCGGCTGCGTCGCTTTGCCAATAACGACCATAAAGCACACGACGTGGTCGGAGGGTAGTTTAATTAACTTACCAACGGCATCAAAATCGAAGCCATCCATCGGGCAGGAATCATATTCCAAGTCTTTGGCCGCCAGCATCAGCGACATGCCTATGAGGCCGGCCGATCGCATCGCTTCATCCCGCTGCACTTGGGGTTTACTCTCGTAGTATTGACCAATGGCAGGTACAAGAAAATCCTGCACAGGTTGAGGGGCGTGTGACCAATAACGGGCGGGATTTTCCTTCCACGCGGACAAATCACCACAAATTACAAATAAGAGTGACGCATCAGTAACCTGCGCTTGATCCCATGCCACAGACCGAATTTGCTTGTGAAGGGCTGGATCACTGACCTCGACTAAACGGTAATTCTGAATATTAAATGCGCTGGGCGCAAGTAAAACTGCGTCCAAAAGACGCTTCCTTGTTTCCGATGGCATCTTTATGGTTGGGATCGAAATGCTTGGCGGCACGACGTTCGTGCAATGCGTGAATGACATCCATGGTTTGATACCCTTCTGTAAAAATTACCGTACAATTTCATCTGCCGCGTCGGCATAATACCGATATCCACAGGATTATAGTTTATGGATATACTAAAGTCAAGAACGGATACGTGGCAACCATAAAAACACAGTATCTATCCGTTTGCCTACCATCCCAACATAATTTACTATAAGAACCAGCGGCACTACACGTTGTTGGGCCGGTTCATCAGCTACCATCGCTTCGGCGATCTCACACGCCGGGCCGTTGGAGCACAAGCAGCTTTCAGTGCGCTGGCATACGGGCTGGTAGCCGCAGCGACTGCTGGCAATTGACGTCTTTGCATTATTTATTTATACGTAAATAGATATGAATGGCGTCCGCCGTTTGGAAAAATCCAATCCCTGCAGCCGCCTGATCTAGGAGGCTGCGCGAATGATTGCGCCGAGCGGGTTCATCCCAGCGGTGACCGTAAAGCCCCTTTGGATCCTTGCAATGCCGATGGAGGTATAACATGGCGACAATAACTGTCCGTAGCCATCGCACGCGGTGGCTAACACGATACAGATGCAAGTAGCCATTGAGCAATACCCATGCAAACGGCCCGATGTCACGCACACCGCCGTCCGAGGTAATCCATTTATTTTGTGCTGCGGCCGCGATCAGATATGCCCGGTCGAGATATATCCGACGGTGGGTCGCGTTATAAAACAGACAATTTGCGGTCAACATGGCGCCGGCGTTGTAGGACCACTCCTTTTTGTTGATGGTGCCATTCAACCGTTCGCCGTCGTAGAAAAGATGGTGGGGCGACTGAAGGTGGGTATTGACCCAGTGATAGATGGTTTTAGCAATACGCAGAAATCTTAAATCATGAGTGATGCAGAGGAGTTGAAGTGCATCAATGATCGCGGGGGCGTTGGCGCAGGTATTTTTATAATTTTTGGCCTGTTCGTGCCAAAATATCCCTCCACCCAATTGCTTATTTCGTCCGCTGAGAACAAAGCGAAAATCAGTTTCCGATGCGGACAGATACGCTGGATCGTGCGTGACCCGATAGGCGAGCAGCAGGCCCCACGTGATCCATTCATTATCGTCATAATATCGATCAAGTGGACCTCGTCCCGGATCGGCGTTGTAGCCGCCGATACCTTTGGCGACCCTCCAGTATGGTTTCAATTGTCGCGGGTAACGGTGCAGCAGTATTGCGTCTGCCGGGTAATGGTGAGCGCCGGCGGCAAGCATCAAAATGAAAAGGCCTTGATCCCAAGCGGTTGCCGCTGCGCTCATAGGAACCGTGCGACGGGAAGACACATACCGTACACGGCGTGCAAGTGGCTTACCGGCAGATCGTGAAAACGCGTGCTCGGAGCGTGCGACCAACGCCTGCCCCCAGCGTCGCATCTTCATTTCAAGCGACCGGTTGATCTGAACCGGTGTTGGCAGAGTCACTGTATCCATGCGGCTCATTGCGAGTGGCAGCAATGCAGAACTGAAACACCCAATGAGAATGATTCGATACTTCGGCATATTAAATCCAATCAGAGTGGTGGCTGGGTTTAAATATGTACATCTTCCAAATGGCACCCCCGGAGAATAATTCTTGCGGTATGCGCAATTCGGAGCTCAGCCGTCGGAACTGTCACGGTGCATTCATCGGTATGGCCGCCAAAATATGATTACCCCGTTGGAATTCGTCTATGGCGGGTTGAAAACGTCCATGGTGACTACTGGCGGCCGCGACATCGAAGCTCATGCATGCCTGGGTATAGTTGGTCCATTGCGCACTGGCAATGGCATCCGGCGGCGGTCGCACCGTGACCTGCATGTAGGCTACGCACCAGAGCGCCGTATCTGCATGCAGGTTTGGTGCAATAGCCCGGACGGCACGATACATTGTTTGGATGGCGGGAGATGCTGCCTTAAAACTTATCCACGCTTCGGAGGCACTTTTGATGCCAGTTGCCCGCTCAAACCGATGGGCGATAACTTCCATCATCTGCTGCAACCACATTTGCCGGGCGGCGCGATTCCAGTGCCAGGCCCCCCAGATATTAATATCCGTCAGGTATTGTTTCTGATCTACCAGCCAAGCCAAACGATGCACGGCACGCAATAATTGCATCTGCTGATGTAACTGCGTAATAAGAGTACTTGGCGCAGGATGCGGGGTGGAAAGCGAATTAATAATGTTTTGCTGCACGGTACGAAACAGTGCGATGAATCGGAGGTATTGATGTGCTGATAATTCCTCCAGGATGCTGGTTGGCGCGTGGTGAAGTAACTGTAAATGAATACTCGCCAGCAGTGCCAGCGTGTGGCTAAAGCGGTCATATTCCTCGGCGGCGTTTGTGGTCACCGCTGGATTAACACTGATGGCACGCGCCCATAAAACGGTATTGCGCGTCACACCGGACGCCGACTGCGGATGATACAAAAGTGCCTGTGCCCGTGCCGCTGGCATGCTCGTAACACGTTCCAGATTTTCAGCGATGACCTGCAACTGCATCTGCGCGGCGCGGAGTCGATGTATCGAAACATTACTGCGTAGGTTTTTAATGGTCGTCGTCGTAAGTAGGCGGCCTGCCAATTTAATTCGATTGCTGGCGTTCAAATAGGGTGATTGAACACTTTTGGTATTTAAATGGTTCAAGGCAACTGCCACCTTCAGAAAGGAATCGATGGCGTCAAGCTTCTGTAGGGACGAGTCGTTGTGCTCACGACGATCCAGTTGGGTCATGATGTGGTGCAGGCGATGAGTCAATATGGCACGATCATCCGGGCCGACGGGTACGGCGGAGATTAATTCCATACTATCGACTATCCGGCCGATAAATTCCAATCTTCGCAACGCCCCATCGCGCGTACGCGGATCTTTAAAAAAGAGCAACGCCAGCATCAAGCGGTGATTAAAGGCTTTCTGCGTACTTAAACTCAAAACCGTCACCCGCTGCAGATGTTCTGCGAGTCCAAGGCACCGCAAAATGATGCGGTAGTAGTGCATGGCTTTAGTGTCACCGGGGTGGGCCAGAAGTCGCGTTTGAATTTGCCTCAGCACGCCGTCGAAAACGTTTCGCAATTGGGCGGCAATGTTGATTTCTGGAAGTGATGCAATCGTCTGCGATATAGGGGGCAGATTCTTGGCGGGCAAAGGTGCGATAGCAGTGAAAGTACGGGCCGGACTCGTTGGCCAGATGACTGTTGTCTTTGCATGCACGGATTCTGCGGTGACCAGTGGTGCTAGGGTATCCAAAACCTGTTTTTGATACTTTTCCAATGTGGGCCATGTATCGATTTGCGGTTCAGAAGTCATCGTTGCGCGTTGAAACTTGACCAAGGCACTATTGGCGGCAACCAACGCCGTTGGGTGTGCCAGCACGTGTTTGACCAAAGCTGAAAATTCGGGATAGGTTCTAAGCAGTCGCTCTCCATACAATACCAAAACGCTTTTTAACGCAGCATCCCGGGCGGATAGTGATCCCTTAAAATATTGCCTCACTACCAGCAAGTAAGTTTCACAGACCGAAGCCTGAGAGACACCCTGCGAAGATACGCTGGGCATTTGCAGAAGCAACGCACCAATGGAGTTGTTCAGGAAGCGAATTCTAGCCTGTGCAACGTTGTATGGTTGCTGGAGTTCGCTGAATAATCCCGATGCACGACAAGGGCATGCTAAGGACGACACCAAGACTCCCACGGCAATGGCAATGCTTAGAGTAAATTTGGACTTCGTCACTGGTTCCTCTTAGTAAGGGACATTAACCGCTGGTAGAGCTCTTCGAGCTTCTGCACCATATCGACGGCGCTGAACTCTCTCTGGGCCAACTGCTGTCCTGCCAGCCCCAGGCGCGCCCGAAACGCAGCGTCGCTCGCCATCTTATGCACTGCGGCCTGAAGCTGATTGCCGTCACCCGGTTTGATCAGCACACCAGTCTGATCATCTAAACATATCTCTCGCGCCCCATCACAATCATAAGTAATTGATGGTACACCTGCCAACATAGCCTGTGGAACGGCGCGGGGTAGACCCTCCCGGTAGCTGGGATGAATTAAAACGTCCATCGCTGAAATAGCTCGCCCAACTTCATCCGGCGGCAGCAATCCTGTCAGCGTGAAATGATCCTGCAGATTAAGTTCTCGAATCCGCCTTGAAAAGCGGTCATAAAATACGCCGTCCCCAATCCACATAAAATGGATATCCGGGTATGCCTGAACCAGTGGGGGGGCTGCTGTCAAAATATCCGCATGCCCCTTAAGCGGCTGAAGCCGTGCGATCGTACCGAAGACAATACGCGAATCTGGGATATGGTACCGCTGGCGTATTTCCTGCCGGGCTGCGGCATTAAACTGAAATTTGTTAATTTCCATCCCGCTGCGAATGGTCATGTATTGATCTTCGGTACCCACGCCCTGAGCCAAGGCCTGAATCCTCATGGCATCTGCCACTACGACCAATTGGTCACAGCGCAGCGCCGCAGCCCGCTCTAATTTTGCCCATGTATAAAACGCTATGCGGTTTTGAAATGGATGGAATGGTAAGCCATGAATGGTATGCACAACAATGGGACCTCGGCCATACGCCGCCGCTCGGCCGATGATGCCCGCTTTGCTGGAGTGCGTATGCCATATATCCGGTTTTAGCTCAAGTACCTTTTTTTTTAGTGCCGTGTAAGCCGCCCAATCGCGGAACGGTGACGGGTTGCGCACCAGATTGGGTTCCAGAATAACTTTGTATCCGAACGCCCTGGCCCGTTCCATCAGCGTGCCCTCTCGGCCCACACTTGGCCCCGTGATGAGGTGGACGTCATGCCCCCGGGCATGCAACCCTTCGCACGTCAACAGCGTGTTTTCCTGGGCGCCGCCGACAATCAGCCGCGTTATGACGTGTACGATTCTCAATTATACACCGCCGGCAATGGAAACGACGTGTTGACCAGGGATGTCTTGTGGATACCGAACCCACATAAGACATAACCCGGCGGCCGGTGCGCACGGCCCAGCATCTGATCGTTGGCCCGAGGCAATAGCGCACCGAACTTGTTCGGGCCGCATGCGTTGGCGCCCGATCTCCAGCAGAGTACCGACCATATTTCTAACCATGTGGTACAGGAATCCATCTCCTTCCACACTCATAATGATAAGAGATTCACGCCGATGAATGTCACAGTGAAAAATGGTCCTCTCAGTGGTCTGTCGATCATCCTGTCCGCCCCGAAATGCAATAAAATCGTGTCTCCCTTCAAAATATCGGCAACCTGCTCGCATCGCCTCAATTGAAACTTCCTGCCAATAGTGGTACATGAACTGCCGATTAAAAATCGGTCGATCTTTGCTTTGCCAGATACTATAGCGATATCGCTTGCGTTGCGCCCGCGTAACATCAAATTGGTTCGATACGGGTTCAATTCTTCGGATCAGCACATCGTGTGGCAATCGACTGTTGACGGCCATTCTAAAGCGATTTAAATCTATTGTGATTTCGGCACGAAATACTGCGACTTGTCCCCACGCGTGCACGCCAGCATCCGTTCTGGAAGCCCCGGAAACGCCGATGGGGCGGTTAAGTATCTCCGAGAGGGCTTTTTCAACCACTTGCTGAACCGTTATGACTGGATCGCGCTGTCGCTGCCATCCGCTGTAGCCTGTTCCGTCATAGGCGATCGTAAGCTTATATGCCTGTAGGGGGGTGGGGTCCGGCATTCAAGCAGCCACCACACCCAAGCCGCGTTTCACTAAAAGCTCCGCAATTTGTATGCCGTTGAGCGCCGCCCCCTTCAATAACTGATCACCCGATACAAACATGGCGATGGAGCTATTCGATGGATCGCTCATATCCTGCCGAATACGCCCAACCAGCACATCATCCTGTCCGGAGGCATCCCGTGGCATGGGAAAATAGTTCCGTTCTGCGTCATCTATTACCCGCACCCCCGGCTGATTTTTCAGCCATGCATGAACTTGGGCCGGTGAAATTGGATCCGTAAATTCCACGTTGAGTGCCTCGCAATGAGCTCGCAGAACCGGCACCCGCACACACGTAGCAGAGATGCGAATCTCGGGCGCATTAAAAATCTTGTGAGTCTCCCGCATCATTTTCAATTCTTCCTCATTGTAAAGCGTGGTTAGGTCTATCGCTGCATTGTGGCTAAATAGGTTAAACGCATATGGGTGGGGGAGGACGGTGGGCTTGTGCTCGCTTCCATTGAGATACGCTTGGGTGGCATCCAGCAATTCCTGCATCGCGGCGGCCCCGCCGCCGCTGGCGGCTTGATAAGTTGAAGCGATGATTCGGCGAATTCGATTATGTTTGTGAAGTGGCCACAATGGCAGCAACGCGATGATCGTGGAGCAATTCGGGTTGGCAATAATACCGCGATGTAATATTGCCGCTTCAGGATTAATTTCAGGAATCACCAGTGGCACGTTCGGATCCATTCGGAACGCCGAACTGTTATCTATGACGACACAACCACATCTGGCGGCAATAGGGGCAAATTGTTTGCTGACGCTTCCACCCGCTGAAAAAAAAGCGATATCCACATTCTCAAAGCTTTTATCATCCAACGCCTCGACTGTAAGGGATTGACTACCGCAGATCATCGTTTTTCCGCTGGAACGTGGCGAGGCGAGTAACCGGAGTGAACCGAATGCAAACTTTCGGCTTTCAATTAATCGCAAAAATTCGACACCGACCGCACCGGTGGCGCCAACAACAGCAATATTTGGGCAACTGCTCATAAGGGGAAAATTTCCTTCCTACTTCTAACTTTTGCCTCAGAGGCACTACGCCGCCAATCTACCAAAGCCCGCTACAGCACCACACCATCATAGTGTTTTGAAATTTGATGTGAAGTTGCAATCACCGGCCAACAGCAGATCTCAACGTCGTCGTCGGGGCATCTGAACGCACATACGGCATGACTCGGCCAGTAATACCATCAAATTCTTCCGGCGATTGCGGAATGGCTTGGTCCCACGTGGCGTTCTCCAGGTAAGTGGTGTTCCCGTCACGGAGAAATTCAATGGCGTCATAACTGGCCTTGACTTCTGGAAATACGCAGTTATTGATAAACCACTCCAATCCGCTGAATTTGGCCGTCATAAGTTGCTGGGCCCGCTGATAAAGAGATTGAAGCAATTCGCGACCCGTGGCTGGTTCATTTTCCATAGCGTCGCGCAGAACCCGATAACCCCTGATTGACAGATCTCGGCGGGCAATCGCCTCGGTCATATTGCGTGAGAGCATGGCCCGCTGGTAGGTGCGAACATCTGCAATCGTCTCCATCGGAAACGTAAGGAAGTAGTCAGTTCGCTCCGCAACGCCCCCATTTTGCATAATCGACAAAATGACGAGGTTTTTGTTTGGATTGCAAACCCGATGAATGACTCCTGGCTGGAAATAGATAACCTTGTTTGGTTCCAGATCCAGAGCCTCAAACCCCCGGTATGACAATAATTCCAATTTGCCAGTTCCCGATACGACGAAGTAAGACTCGGCACTGACGCTATGAAAATGCGCACCGCCGCCGATAACTCCATCGGGTCCAGGTTGGTCGTAAACTTTTATTCGGCTTAAGCCAATTCCGCCCGGAAGTAGTAAATTTCGTAAATCCATAAGGACATTATACACCAAATGCGTGCTTTTTATCGCGATGACTGCGTGGATACCCCCCTACGCAGTTCCCGCATCATCAATTTAACATAACATATATTATAGGACCATATAAAACCGGCGGGGGAGTCAATTGCTACCCTCAACTTTCATTGTCCTTGAGCCACCGCTGCCTATCCGTAACGACATCCGCGATAATCTCGTCGAGCCTATACTTGGGCGTGAAATGCACCGCCTGCTCAAGTTTACTAATATCCGGCACGCGCCGCGGCATATCTTCAAAATTGTGATTATAAACATCCGCATACGGAATCAATCTAATCTCAGACCGACTTCCAGTTATCATTTTGACCCTTTTTGCTAAATTCAAAATAGAGACTTCTTCGGTTCCTCCAACGTTATACACTTCGCCAGCAGCCTCTGGATGTGAAATTAACCCCATCACAGCTGCTACGCAATCTTTTACGTGTGTGAACGTCCGTGTCTGACTACCATCACCGTACACGGTCATCGGTTCATTATGAAGGGCCTGATCGACCAATCTTGGCATGACCATTCCATAAGCCGGTGATTGGCGCGGCCCGACCGTATTAAAAAACCTTGCGATAGTCACGGGAAACGCCCCCTGGTGGTGGAATGCCAACGCCATAAATTCGTCCAAGGCTTTAGAGCAAGCGTACGACCATCGACTCACCGAAGTGGCGCCAATCACGCTATAGTCGCTTTCACGCAATGGCGCGTGCGTTTGTAGACCGTACACTTCGCTGGTGCTTGCCAAAAACAGTGGCTTTTCAAATGCTTTGCATGCCTGTAATACCTTTTCAGTGCCTACCACGTTGGTAAGAATGCTTTGAAGTGGATTTTCCAAGATGTATTTGACACCAACCGCAGCGGCCAGATGAATCACTTGATGCACCGTACCCACCAGGCGCGAGAGAACGGCGTCATCGGCAATGCTCCCGGCGATAAATCGTAACTCACGATTGCTGAACAGGTGCTGCAGATTGGAGCGTGATCCGGTGGATTCGTCATCCAATACGTAAACCGCATGCCCGTCGGCAAGCAACGCGTCGCAAACATGCGATCCAATAAATCCCGCACCGCCAGTTATAAGATAGCGCATAAAATCTCCGCCTACCGGATCTGCACGAAGTCTCGGTTAAGCCTCAAACCCGGCAAGACCCATTCTTTCCAACTCTGCAATCCGCTGCATGCTTGTTTCTTTGCCTAGAAGGACTAATGTTTCCAGCAACGGGGGAGAGACAGCCCCCCCGCTGACGGCCACCCGCAGAATTTGGGCTACCACGCCCCGTTTTTCACCTAATTCAATGATCCGTTCCATGGGTGCCGAGAGCGATTCGGCAGTCCAAGGGTCCGCAACTTTGCCCAGAATAGCTGCAACCTGCCGCAAGTGTGCAGCGTCGGCTGCGGTCGCCAAATACTTTTTAACGGATTTTGATTCGTAAGTTGGCGGGCCGAAGAAAAAGCGACTGTTTTCCGCCATTTCGGCTATGGTACCGATCCGCTCGCGATACATGCCAATCAAGTTCTGGGTCATGGCCGCTGAAGCATGTTTCAGAGGAAAATCGGTTACGGCATTAAAATTTGCGATGGCGGCTGTCAATGTTGAGGTATTCGCGCGTCGGATATACTCACCATTCATCCACAACAATTTTTTGCGGTCAAAGCGTCCATTCGTCTTACCGATACCATCGAGAGAAAACAGCGATCGCAACTCTTCACGTGTGAGTATTTCGCGGTTTTCACCGGGTGCCCAGCCAATTAGTGCGATGAAATTCAGGAGTGCGTCGGCCAGATAGCCACTGCGCCGAAAATCCTGAACATCAATTTCAGGCAGTTGCAGGTTTAGGGTCCCCGCCAACGCAGAGGTTATGATCGGATCATCCTGCTTCTGGTGTAAAAACGCCTGCAGTGCCGACCCCGTTATACCCGCCTTTGCCGCCAGCACATCGACCGTCAGTGAGGCATCCTGTTTCAGTCTCATCTGCGCTGCATGGCGGGCAGCTTTGCTTTTGTCGCGCTTGGACATTTTGGTATTGTCCATATTGAACACCAGCGGCATGTGGGCATGTTCCGGCGGCGTCCATCCCAATGCCTGGTAGAGACTGAGATGCTTGGGCGTATTCATGAGATGCTCCTGCGCCCGCAGCACATGCGTGATGCCCATAAGATGATCATCCACGACAACGGCAAAATGATAGGTGGGGAAGCCATCAGATTTGCGTATCACAATGTCGTCATGTTCTTCACCACCAACGGATATCGAACCCAGTATCAAATCATTAAATTCTACTGTTTTATGCGGCATTTCAAACCGTACTACCGATGGGTCGGTGCCCGCCGTTGCTCGGCCAGCCATGTTTTTGCGATAGCGGAATGGCCGCTTTTCCTTTTCTGCCTTCGCCCGCATGACCGCCAGTTGTGCAGGCGTCTCGTATGCTTCGTAGGCAGCGCCCGTTTCCAATAATTGGTTCAGATACTGGTTATAAATATCCAGCCGCATCGACTGGAAGTATTCATTTTTAGTGATACCTGGAACAGGCCCCTTATCCCAGTCTAAACCCAACCACTGAAGGTCGGTAAGAATGCCAGCAGCGGATTCGGCGGTTGACCGCACCTGATCGGTATCTTCAATTCGAAGCACAAACTCGCCGCCATATTTGCGGGCGAAAAGCCAATTGAACAGGGCCGTCCGCGCTCCGCCCACGTGCAGGTAGCCGGTGGGGGATGGCGCAAATCGTGTGCGAATCATGAATCTTCCTTATAACCGGTCAAAATTAAAATCCGTATTCCTTCCAGCGGCGCGTAACTTTGTCAATGGTCGCCTTATCCATGGCTATTTCCTGCGGCCAATCACGTACTACGCCTTCCCCCGCCCATTTGCGTGTGGCGTCGATTCCCAGCTTACTACCGGCACCGACAGCGGGCGCTGCATGATCCAGAATGTCCAGAGGTCCATCGACGATGACGGTGTCGCGGCGCGGATCAACGTTTGCCGCCACATGAAATAGCACATCATCTTGGTTGTGGACATCCACATCTTCATCTACCACGACCAGCATTTTAGTCCATGCCATCTGTCCAGCACCCCATATGGCGTTCATTATCTTTCGGGCATGGTAGGGATATTCCTTACGTATTTTGATAAACGCGCAGTTGTGAAATACTCCAAACATAGGTAGATCGTAATCGATGATGTCCGGTACCATCATCTTGAGCAGCGGAAGAAATATTCGTTCTGTCGCCTTACCTATGTAATAATCCTCCTGAGGAGGTTTGCCGACGATAGTAGTCGGATAGATGGGGTGTTTGCGATGTGTTATGGCCGAGACTTTGAATACCGGATAGTGATCAGCCAATGAATAATAGCCGGTGTGGTCGCCAAATGGTCCTTCAAGTATTGTTTGTTCCGGATCGACATACCCTTCAATTACAATTTCGCAATTGGCCGGCACCTGCAGAGGAATCGTTTTGCAATTGACGAGTTCCAAACCACGCCCCATTAAAAATCCGGCAAATATATGCTCATCAAAGCCCGGAGGAAGTGGAGCCGTCGCCGCGTACGGTAAGACGCTTGGACCGCCCAATGTAATTGCCAGTGGACACGGTTTCCCCAGTTTTGCCCAAGCTCGAAAATGCCTCGCTCCATCGTGATGCATATGCCAGTGCATAGCCGTTAATTTTTCACCAAAAACCTGCACGCGGTACATCCCGATATTACGGGTACCCGTTTCGGGATGGACGGTGATCACCTGCCCGAACGTGATATATTTTCCACCATCGCCCGGCCAGCATTGAATAACGGGCAGATCGTAAAGGTTGGCGTCATTGATATGCACCACTTCCTGACATATGGCCCCCCCGCCGATAATTTTGGGAACGCACGACGCCAACTTCAGGAGATCAATCCCCTTTTTTAGCTTACCCATGATTGACGCAGGTAGCTGTGGTCGCGTTAATTCGCCAATTTTTTCCGCCAGTGCGTCAAGACTTTCACAGCCCAGCGCAAGATGAATGCGGTCATAGGAACCATAAACATTAATGGCCAGTGGTATCCCGCTACTCCCCACTCTTTCAAAGACCAAAGCCTGGTTCACTGCGGCAGTGCCATGTTTAGGTGTCTGACCACCGAAAGGTGCCACGCCCGATGGGTAAAATCCTTCCGTCGTTGGCGATTTGCTTATCCGATCCGTTATCTCTGCCACTTCCAATATGGGATCGACAGGCGTGGATATCCGCCGCAGTTGACCACAACGGTCTAAGTTGGCCAAGAACTCAGATAATGTCTCAAACGGCATGCCTATTCCTGACGGTATTGAAGTTCTAACCCGATGCCAATCGGTAGCAACAGTTTACCCTTTGGCGGCTATATTTGCTTTGGCACTACAAAAGGCCCGCGAGTAAACACGCCCCCCTAACGCACCTTCGGGCCAAAGCCTCCGTCTGCGGCAGCATCTGGCAAGCTTCTTAGACCTGTGCGGTATCCAACAGTTTTTCCTGTTTGCAGATCGAGTCGTAAATCTCCTGGGCGCTGGATGCTGACTTGAGTTTGTTCCGAAACGCGTCAACCGTCATCAGGCGGCTCACTTTCGCCAAGGCTTGAATGTGCGTGCCGGTTTGCTCCGGCGGACTCACCAGCAGGACAATTAAAAACACTGGTAATCCATCAATGGATTGAAAATCAATCGGCTCAGCCGGTTTACCAATCGCTACAGAGAGACTCTTCACGCCCGGGCATTTGCTGTGTGGTATCGCCAGTCCGTGCCCCACACCAGTGGTACGCGTCGACTCACGTTCCAGAACGCTCGCCAAAACCAATTCTGGATTCTTAATCCCCATATTTTTGGCCAATACGGTGACCAACTCCTCAATGGCGGCTTTTTTTTCGGTCGCCGCTAACGGCACCACAATCCTCTCGGGACTTATAAAATCGGCAATGTTCATTTATCTTCCTGCAGATCGGAAATAAAATTCAAGGCGCTTCCTCGCATAACCAAGGCTACTCTAAGGAACTAACGCCATATGTTCAAGCGTTTAGCCATAAAGGGCCCAAACTTGCTCCTTGACAGCCGATTCACGATCTTGCAGTACTTGACTTCCATTGTTCGATAATGCGTGCCCGTTCAGCGTATATGTTTCTGGTTCGATGCCGAACCACCTCCACTATATTCTCAGGGGCAGTCTCTGGGATCCCAGCCTGAAAAGGTGGTTCTGGCATATATTCCATCGCAAGTTGCACTTCTTCCGCGGCAGCTTGTCCGCGCATTGCTTCGGCCACTACGAGGCCAAGATCGATTCCCGATGTAACCCCAGCACCGGTGATTAGATTTCCGTCGCGAACCACGCGCCCTTTTACGGGTATGGCACCAAATTCGGTCAGTAAATCGCGGTAGCGCCAGTGCGTCGTTGCCCGTCGCCCTTTCAGCAAACCCGCAATGCCAAAAAGCAGCGAACCCGTACAGACAGAAGTAAGAAGCTGTGCCGACAACGCCTGTTGCTGTACCCATGCAATTACTTGTTCGTCTGTCAGCAATTGATTGATGCCAACACCGCCGGGGATGCAAAGTACATCCATCGGCAGCGCGTCCTCCAGTGTGGACGTCGGGTAAAATCGCATCCCCGCCGAACAAGTCACCGGCTCACGGGTTTTCCAGAACATCCGGATATCGCAATTGGATAGACTGGAATAAACTTCATAAGGCCCCGCCATATCCAGCAGTTGAATACCGGGAAACACGAGAAAGCCTATGGTCGTCGTCATTCGACGGATTCCTTTTGTATCTCATGCATGGTGGGCATCAACGGAACAAATATGAATTAAGCAAGATTCATACCGCCATCCACCACGATCACCTCACCCGTCAAGTAGGCCGATTCAGTGAGCATCAGAGCCACGTCGGCGATTTCATCTGGACGTGCACTTCGACGCATTGGAGCATTGCGAAGCCATTGTTCGCGGATGGTCGCCCAATCTTGGGTTCTTGGAGTATCGACCAATCCTGGGGCGATAGCATTGACCCGAATATCAGGCCCCAGCGTCTTGGCGAGCAGGCGGGTCACATGAATCAATGCAGCCTTGCTGGCGGCATAGGGTATTGAAGCCCCCTTGGGTCGAACGCCTGCATGGGAGCTGATATTTAATACCGACGCGGGGTGATCGGCAGTTGCTGCTGCCCGCAGATAAGGTTCGCTCAACGCAACGAGTTGCCAGGGTGCCACCACATGGAGCTCATAAAGTCGGTGCCAGATATCTGGTGTTGCGGCCAGCAGGTCATCATGAGGAATGATGCTGGACTCTCCGGCATTGTTGACCAGCATGTCAAGCCGTCCAAATTGCGCGTACACATGTTTGATCAGATTCCGGCGATCCTCTTCATCCAGTATATCAGCCTGAAAATAGTGTGATCCTGCCAATGTAGCGGCCAGTTGCATGCCGGCAACGGAGGAGGTGCGAGAATGCAGCGCCACTCGATATCCCGCCTGCGCAAAACGCTGCGCAATGGACAGACCAATACCTGAGGTAGAACCGGTCACCAAAGCAACACGCATATTATTCATCAAGGCCCCCCTATGGGCGGGTCATATGTGGCGACCTCCAGCAGATTGCCATCTCATAATCTCCGTTCATAACAGTGCTGCATATTATCAGGTGGCCATCTGGGCAACAAATGTTTTACGCCCCCACACTGCTTTCGCCAGCCGGTACCTTACTGCTCGTACAGTGTCAATCAATTGAGCGCGCTGCGCACACAGGATGCCGGTAATCGGACCTCTGAATGAGGCCAGATAGACTCTTAACCTGGATCTGCATGCGTGTGAATGTTGAGTGCCACATGATCCTGCCGAGCAAGCTGCCCGCATGCGGCGGAAACATCCCGCCCGCGACTGCGACGCACATGGACATTGACGCCCGCCGATCGCAACTGCTGCTGAAATGCCAGCATTACCCTCCCATCTGGCCGGAGAAAGGGCAGGCCCGGTACTTCGTTGTAATAAATGAGATTGACATTGGCCCGCATGTTTTTTGCGATAACGGCAAGTTGTGCCGCATGCTGAGCCTGCGTATTGACGCCCGAGAGCATGATATATTCCAAGGTCACTTCGCGCCCGGTCTGCTGAAAGTAATCTTTGGCAGCCGACGCAATGCCGGCAATACTGATGCCTTTAGCCCATGGAATAATTTGACGCCGCAATTCGTCATTCGGGGCGTGCAGGCTGATGGCAAGCGTGACAGGAATGGCGCGGGCGGCCAAGGCTAATATCTGTGACGGCAGACCGACGGTACTGACCGTAATCTTACGGGCGCTGATATGAAAACCCCACGCGGAATTTAATGTATTTATGGCACCCACGGTTGCGTCCAGATTGGCGAGTGGTTCTCCCATGCCCATGAATACAACGTTTGTCAGGCGCCTTTCTGCCGGCAACAGGTGCGCCAACCGCAGGGCCTGTTCGATGATTTCGCCCCGGGTAAGATTGCGTTTAAGGCCATCAAGTCCGCTGGCGCAAAACGCGCAGCCCACCGGGCAACCCACTTGTGTCGACAAACAGGCGGTACGCCGATGTGCAACAACGGTCTGGCCGTAATCATCGGCACGGTCGTCATCGCAGGGAATCATGACCGATTCCGTCAGCCCACCGTCGGGCCACTGGAGAAGAATTTTTTCGGTCAAATCGTGCCCCTTGACGGTGCGCACTACATCGGCCGTGAAAAGCGTGAACCGTTCATTTAGAAACGCCCGATCGCTCCGCGACAGGTTCGACATCGCGTCAAATGATGTCGCGCGGTGCTGAAAAATCCATTGTTCTACCTGCTGGGCGCGGAACGGCGGCATACCCGCATCGGCAAGTACAGCCTTTAGTGCAGGTAAATCCAAATTTAATATATGCTCGCGGTTCATGCTTTCGTATCCAATTCATCGTAACGTGTCATGCCAGCCCTTATGTGTGATAGTCGGCGTTGATGGTGATGTATTCACGGGACAGATCGCAGGTATAAATACGGGCCGATTCTCGGCCAACCCCAAGATCCACCCGAATTGTGACGTGCTTTTCATTCATGGCGGCTTCAACGCATGCCAAATCAGTATTCGCGGGGCGGCCGCTGCCAAACACCCTGATGCCTCCCACCCAGCAGCACAGGCGATCGACATTCATACGCACATTACTATATCCGGCGGCACTGACAAACCGCCCCCAATTAGGATCGCCACCATGAATCGCCGTTTTTACCAATGGCGAATTGGCGATGGCCAAGGCAGCCGTCTTGGCGTCCAATGCAGATTGCGCGCCAGTAACTTCGATGGTGACAAGCTTGGTAGCCCCTTCACCGTCGGCGGCAATCTGTCGTGCCATGGAGTCAGCGACATCGAACAATGCCTCGCAAAACGTCTTGTAAAAGCGCGAATTGGGCGTCATTTTGGGATGCGTCGCCCGGGCATTGGCCAAGCATACAAACGTATCACTGGTACTGGTGTGCTGATCAACCGTGACACAGTTGAACGTACGGTTGGCAGTATCCCGCACCGCTCGCCGCAATAGTGATCGCGGCACGTCTGCATCCGTGGCGATATATGCCAACATGGTCGCCATATTGGGGGCAATCATGCCCGAGCCTTTACATGCACCGGCGATGGTCACGGAGGTGCCTCCAATTTTTACCACCGTCGCCGCCTGTTTCGTGCACGTATCAGTGGTCAGGATTCCCTGGGCAAATTGTTCGCCATGTTCATGGGTGCAGCCAATGTGTCCTGCCAAGGCAGCAATGCCGGCCGCCACTTTTTCCATGGGTAAATAGTGACCGATGATCCCCGTACTAAATGGCATATACTGCTCAGTTTCACCGTCGATGCCACGTCGCGCAAGATGCTCGGCCATGAGGCGGCACATGTGTACGGCGTCGGCCAATCCCCGCTTGCCTGTGCATACATTGGCACATCCGCTATTAATAACACAGCCTAGAATTTTACCGTGATGCACGTGTTTCTGACCGATCACAACCGGCGCGCCGACAATTTTATTAGTGGTAAAAACCGCTTCCGCTACCGCGGGACGATCAGAAACCAGCATCGCCAAGTCAAGTTTGCCTGATGCCTTGATGCCGCAGTGCAGTGCACCAGCCATAAATCCAGGCACACTGGTAATATTTAATTGTGCCATGCCAATCTCCAACGGGGCGACGCGTATACACACTCCGTTGCCGCTTTTTCCTTTCGGCCGCAACAGACCATTAATCTACAAGTTATACGGAAATGCAAATTTATTCACATCTGAGGACTTAGATTTTCATATGTTACTGATTGCCGCTGGTCCGGTGGCCGCTGCTGAATTTTAGATAAGGGGCGAGGTTCCGCAGCGTAACAGGACCAAAACCCTTGATTTTCCGCATGGACTCCAGCGTCACAAAGGGTGGATGTTGGTGCCGGTGGAGAACATACCGCTGGCGATAGGCAATTATTTTCTGCGCTCGAGCCGGTCCGATGCCCGGCAATCGTGTTAATGACGCCCATGAGGCTGTGTTCGGATCGATGGATGACTGGATAAGAAGCACCCGCTGGCTGGGGGAATTCCAGTCAAGGCGTAATATCTGCCAACCGGTCAGCAGTGTAAGAATCAGCGCGATTGAATACAGCAGCGAAACAGGTATGGCCGACCACTTAGGCATATCAGCCGCCCATCCTTGGCCGGCAATGGAGATGGAGGAGTCCGGCTGGTGCAACATCTTCTCCCAACGTGATCCCACAGAAATATCAGGCCGACTTACCATCCGCGGCCGGTACCGGTGTGGCCGGCGTCTGGCTCGCCACGCGAGAACCTTCCGCCGTCTTGGCGGAGCCCATGCGGACATTCATCACGGCACGCCGCATACCTCCCCAAATCTGGAACGCTGGCTTGGCAGCCAAGTCAGCACCAAAAAGGCCCGAGGATGGAATGGCCCCAGACTCGCTGTCCAGCAACTGGCTCCAGCAGATTGCCTCAACAAACGGTTTGGACAGAATGATGTTGGTCACAGCCTCAAGCCATTTAGCCTGCAGTTGCTCGTTCCATGGACGCCGCCATGTCCCGCCATTCTTCGTGGCGTCACTTACCGCGCTGGGCACAGCCAGATGAGTGACGATCACCGGCTTACCAAGGGCCGTAAAGCGATCCAGCATCATGGATATCTGGAATAAATCCCGCAACCAGCAGCCGTCGCGCGGGATGCCGAAGGAAAGCTGTAAACCAAATACGTCGAAAGGCACGCTGCTTTGAGTTGCCATTTCAGCATAGATCATTGGCGGGATGCTGCGCTGATTTTTAGCGTAGTACTCGCCCCACGGCTGGGCGATTTCAATCATCGTTTTGGCATTGGGATTGATTTTTTTTACAAGATTTACCGACATTCGAGTCAGATCCATAATCTGATCAAATGTAAAGCTGAAGTGACTGTTGACGTGCAACCCGCTGATGACGTTCCACAATCCGACATTGGCCCCATAGCGCGTCACGAGGCGTTCGATGTGCTCATACAAAAGGCCACGCACGGTTTCGTAATCGTGCTCCCAGATATAGAGCCAATCAGGAATGTGGTTCTGGGCAAAATGCACCAGCGGACCGGCGGCGATGGGCATTTTGGCTCGTCTGAGAAAATCCGTCCATTCATCAATGGCCCGCCAACCCACCATTTGCTCGGTGGGCTCGATCGCTTTCCAGGAGGTTGGAATAATGGCAAAATCCGCGGCACTCATCAGCCGACGGCGGCTATTTTCATCGGTCGAATTAAGATCAATCTGACAACCAAAAACACCTGAAGAAAAGCTCCGTGTGGAAATACGCCGATGCAGTAGCAGTTCCGCGTGCACGGCGGCGGTATGCTCGGATAATGGCACAGCTAAAGCCAGACAACGATCGGCCAGCACGCTGGCACGGGCAGGATCGTCCAAATTTTCCAGCGCCTCGATGAGCAGGTCGCGGGCCTCAACATATTTTTCATTAACCTGGTGGGCATCAGGCACATCAAAAAGGCCCCAGTCTTCGCGCTTTTGCACGAGCCGCATCATTCGGCTTCGGGCCATTTCAAGATTCAAAATGTAAGGATTGGATCGTTCCGGAAGACGAACCGTCTCCAGCATGACCTGACCAAATCCCTTAACTTCCCACATCACAACCAGTGCGGATGGACCCGCGGCCCGCTTGCGACAGCGAATCTCACCATCGGCATAGGCAAATTCACCGCGGGCCGGCACGCTGTCGGCACCAACCAAATAGACTGCAGAAAGATCAAAATCTGGTGGCGGCTCGCCATCACGATAAACCTGAAAACGCAGCATGAAGCAGCCAATCTCCACATGGACTTAGCGCGGTGGTACGCCAGACGCCCAGGAATGCTGAGGCTCAGCATTCACCGGCGTCGGATACTGGTAATATAGGTTGATCTGACCGTTCGTCAACTGCTGCAAGTCTGTACCCGGGAGAGCCAGACCATCGAGGTCAAGGTGCCTTTTCGGCCGGCGGTTCAGCGCCATCTCCCAGCGCCTTGGGAGCCATGGATGCTTTAAGCTGGGCGAGTTCATCATCGACTCCGGCTGTTGCCCGCAAGCTATCCAAGTCGCGTTCCGTCTGACTGCGAGAATCGAGAGGGTCCTGCAAGGCCCCGCCATCGGACAGGCTTTGCAGGGCGTCGGCCCGGGCCTGCATCTTGTCGGATTTGTCCTTGGCCCGCTGGAGCGCATCGCCCACATCGTTAAAGTTTTTACCTACACCCGAGAGGCTCTCGGATACGCGTACCTGGGCCTTGGACGCGTCATACTGGCTCTTCATCAACTCTTTTTGTACGCGGAATTGGTCAATTTTGGCTTGAAGCTGTTTCTGATACGCTATAAGTTTTTGTGATTGTTCCACAATATGATCATGGGCCTGCTGGAGCATCTGATATTTCTGTGCCGCCCCCTGCTTGGCGGCCAATGCCGCCTTGGCCAAATCGTCGTGATGCAGTTGCACGGCCATGCGGGCGTCGCCATCACTATGCTGAATTTCCAAGTTGGCGGCATCCATTTGATGTTCAAGTGATTTTTGCTCGGTCACCACATCCGCCAGATTCCTCCGCGTCTCCTGCAGCCCGGAAAGCATACGCTCATATGACAAATCCAGCGTATCGTTGGGATTTTCTGCGTGTGATAGAAAGTTATTAATTTTGGCTTCCACAATATCAGAAGCCCGCTTAAAAAAACTCGACATCTCACGACCCTTTCAAATCAGACCATTCACATCACACACCCAGACAATATCAGTCATTCACCGGGATGACAATCTGCAGTGAAGCCGGTTCCGGTATGGCCGACTTATCTTCAATGGGTTTAACCGCCGTGCCGACCGCAAAAAATTCAATCACATGCGGCTGCCAATTATGCGAGCCTTCATGGAGATTAACCCCCACGATGCCCTCGGCACCCGCCTCATGGGCCTCGTTCTGCATGCGTTCCATGGCCAGTTCACGGGCATCGTACATGGCCTGCGTAAACTGCGTAATTTCGGTATTGCGTCCGACATTGCCGAGCGATTTGAGAAACCCCTGATGCGCGACGTGATACACACAGGAACCCATCACCATCTCCAAGGGGCGATGCCCCGCTTTGAGAAGCATCCAAAAATCCTGACCGGAGAGATCAGAGGTAAATGGACGCCCCTGCGGGCCTTTAAAACCCGAATGTCCGGAACTGTGCGCAATCGCTGTCCCAATCGCCATAAATTCCAATATCTCGCGGTCCCATTCCAGGCGCTTGACCTCCAGACGTACGCCCACAACTCCGTCAGCGGCCACAGCTTGAGCTTCCTCGGTCATGCGGGTCATGGCCAGTTCGCGGGCGTGATACATCGCCTGGGAGAGCACATTGAGCTCTTGATTTTTAGACCACTGCCCATACTGGATGCCCATATGATATATGCATGACCCGACACAGAGGCCAATGGGTTCAAACCCCGCCTCACGAACCATTAAAAATTCATTTACAGAAAGATCGGACGTAAATATTCCGCCGCTTTGTCCGCTTTCGCGCAAGCCTTTGAGACGTTCGATGGCGTGTTTGGGCAGACCGTCCAGCGCTGGGTTTTGTGACATATCAGATAACCTCTTCTGTGAGTTCCAACGAACGGCGCATCGGATTATCCTGAACGCTGAAAACCGCTCTGACGTCTACACGTCGATGCATACCCGGTTCATGCTGTACCGCCGTACCCATAGCGATGTGGCGGTACATACACCGGCCGGCGGGGTAATTTTCGTCCGGCTCGAAGTACAGTAATTCGGAAAACTGCGTCCGCGCCAGCACGCCGGTGCCCAAGCGGGCGCCATCGCTGGCCAGCAGGCCGTACGCGGCCTGGCGAACGCGATTAACAAACATTGAAACAGTGGTCAACTCGCGGTTAAAGTATGGTGATACAGCCATGCCGGTCAACATACCCTGCCGCTGATACGAAGGCTGATACAGCCAGTCGTAGTGCGCTCCAATCGCTAAACCAACCGGTACGATACCGGCCTCAAGGAGGCGGACAAATTCCAGTGCCGAGACGGTCGCAACTAGGGGTGCCTTTGATGGCGGAAGTGAATCCACCGTAACGGCGGTGCCATAAACCGCAAAATCCATCTGTTCGTGTCCAAGTTCGGCCAGTCGGGACACCCTCATGCGCACATCGACAATAGCGTTTGCACCCAGCATCACGGCTTCTTCAACCATCCGCGAAATGGCGGTATGCCAACCAGCCGAGTGTCCTTTGGTCCATGAAAAGCCAAAGTTAAGCCAGCAATTCCCCGACACCATGCCAGCGGGACGGATACCGTGCGTCCGCATCGCCAGCAGGCTGCCAATGGACGTGGTGGAGACCCATGGAAGTTTGCGATTTCTGGTGTTGGCAAGTCGCTGAATAACAAAGTCGGGCAGGCGGTCGGCATCGAGCGCTGTCTGCCACGCAGCATCACGGGCTTCCTGTTCTGCCAGATGCTTGGCGGCGTCAGGATCCGGTGTACCGCCAATGACTCTACCTAGCAGTCCCATATTTTTAATCCTCGGCAATGCCATGCGCACAGACACTACGTTGCCGCCCGCCGAAAAACCTTTCACGCTGCCTGTACAGGCTTCTAGTCGCCCACTAAAAACTCCCTCAGGACACTGTGCGATTTTTCCGCTGTTGCTGCCGCCGATTTTAAAGCTTCATCGACCGCCGAAAGCCAATCAGCCAAAG
>DZDI01000160.1 GCA_022730455.1 Phycisphaera mikurensis
GTGTGCCTTTCCCCGTTGGAAATCAGGAGTACAGCTTAAAAAAGAATGAAGAGTGGATAGCCGTCAAGAAAAAGTATAGACTTTCCAGCGTGCATATCCAAGTGGCAAGAGAACTCGGAATGAACCCCAAGAAATTTGGTAGCCTTGCCAACTACAAACAGGAGCAGTGGAAATTGTCGCTACCTGATTTCGTTGAGGAGCTTTACTTCAAGAGATTCAGAAAGGAAAGGCCGGATGGCTATACCTGACTTTCAGAGTGTTATGCTCCCACTTCTCAAATTTTGTGCCGATGGACAAGAGCACACCAATCGTGAAGCCATTGATGCGCTGGCTCAGGAATTCCGATTAACCGAAGAAGAGCAGAAACAACTCCTTCCAAGTGGCCAGCAATGTGTTTTCGAGAACAGGGTTGCCTGGGCGCGCGCCCACATGAAGATGGCCGGTCTTGTCGAAAACACGAGACGTGGTATTTTTCGCATAACCGACCGGGGCGCCCAGCTTTTGAAGAAGTCTCCACCCGAAATCAATTTGCGTCTCCTACGTGATTTTCCCGAATATCTTGAAGCAAGGGATCGAAACCAAGGCAATAAATCTGAAGAAGCGTCCACAACGCCAGACGAGCAGGAGCGCAAAACCCCGGCGGAGCGTCTTGAGGAAGCATATGAGATTCTACGAAAGAACCTCGCCAGCGAGCTCATTTTGCAACTAAAATCGGCGTCCCCAAGCTTTTTCGAAAAAGTAGTTGTCGAAGTCCTCGTCAAAATGGGCTACGGCGGTTCTCGGAAAGATGCCGGTCAGGCTATTGGACGAAGTGGAGATGAAGGCATCGACGGCATCATCAAGGAAGATCGTCTGGGACTCGACATCATTTACATACAGGCCAAAAGGTGGGAAAATACCGTTACTCGCCCTGAAATTCAGAAGTTTGCCGGGGCATTACAGGGGAAACGCGCTCGGAAGGGTATTTTCATCACAACATCGGATTTTTCCCAAAATGCCCACGAGTACGTAGCTGCCATTGAAAGCAAGATAATTCTCATTGATGGCCAGCAGTTGTCTCAACTCATGATCGATTTCGGCGTCGGGGTTGCGACTGATGCAATATATGAACTGAAACGATTGGATTCGGACTATTTCACCGAAACCTGAGAAACGATAATTACAAAACCATGAAGGAGAATTGGTTATGCCAATTATTTCAATGTTTTATGGCATCATTATCCGCATGTATCTTATTGACAACCAGCACCATAACATTCCGCATTTTCATGCCAAATATGCCGAGTTCGAGGCCTCCATCAGAATAGAGGATGGCGAAATGCTGGCGGGCGAGCTGCCGCGTAAACAATTACGCTTGGTGCAGGCATGGACTGAACTGCATCAAGATGAACTGCAAGCCGACTGGGAACTGGCTGTTGCCGGAGAGAACCCTTACAAAATCACCCCGCTGTGAGGTTGCCATGTACTGTGACGTGAAAAAAGTAAAACCAATGCACGACTATCGAATTTATGTGGAAATCGAGGATGGCCGCAAAGGCATATTCGACCTCAAACCGTATCTGGAACGAGGAGTTTTTCGGGAGCTGAAAGACGTTCACTATTTCAATCAGGTCGGAATCCTGTTTGGAGCGGTCACATGGCCAAACGAACAGGATATAGCCCCCGAAACCCTCCTTGCTGGAATGCTCCCTGCAGACCAAAACGCCTGAATCCAGAGAAAATGCAGCTTCCAACCACTTGGCGGCACTCGGTCTCCGCTACGCGCCGGCCCCGTTACTCCACCTTCCCCCTGATCATGCTGCACAGTGCCGGGCGCGGTATCTACATCGTAGTAATTGACCGATTACTGGTATGACCCCTCTTTACCAACAAATACTCCTGGCCATCCTGCTGGATCTGCTGCTGGGCGACCCTCGCTGGTTGCCCCATCCGGTGCAGGGGATTGGCTGGCTGGCGCAGCGTGCTGAAGCGCCTTTACGCCGCCTTGTCCCCAATCCAAAGCTGGCCGGGATAGTTGCGGTTGGCTGGGTGGTGGGTAGTACGACGCTGATTTGCCTTGGCCTGTTGAAGGGGGCTGCCCTGCTGCATCCGTTGGCAGGAGATATCGTAGCAATCCTGACGCTTTACACCTGTCTGGCAACCCGTAGCCTGCATGACCATGCCCTGGCGGTGTATCGGCCCTTACAAGTCGGTGATCTGATAGAGGCAAGGCAACGGGTGGGTTGGCTGGTGGGAAGGGATACGGCTGAGCTGGATGAGGGGGAGGTTACCCGTGCTGCAGTGGAGTCAGTGGCAGAAAATACGGTGGATGGCTGCACTGCGCCGCTGCTGTTCGCCTGTCTGGGTGGGCCGTTGGGGGCACTGGCCTACAAAGCGATCAGCACGCTGGATTCTACCTTTGGCTATAAGAACGAGCGTTATCTGCAGTTTGGCTGGGCGTCAGCCCGGCTGGATGATCTGGCAAATCTGGTCCCGGCCCGTTTAACAGCCCTTCTGACGGTTGCGGCAGCAGGGGTGCTGCGGCTGCGTACCAAAAATGCCTGGGGGATTTTTTGGCGTGACCGCCACAACCACCCCAGCCCCAACGGCGGTCAGATTGAGTCTGCGGTGGCCGGTGCGCTGGGGGTACGGCTGGGGGGGGTGAACAGCTACTTTGGACAGCCCAGCAGCAGGCCGTTTATGGGAGATCCGCTGCAGCCGCTACAGGCCGGGCATATCCTGCAGGCGGTGCGGCTGATGTGGCTCAGCTACGGTCTGACAGCGTTGATCAGCGTGGGTTGCCGCGTGGCCCTGCTGTAACAGGGGCGTAAAGGTTTTGACATTGTCATTGGTTGACTGCTACATACGCCCTACTCTGTATGAAGAAGAGGTACGTTATGGCGGAAAAGATCCTGATAACCGGTGGTGCCCGCAGCGGCAAGAGTAGCTTTGCAGAAGAACTTGCCGGCGGCTTCGCCGGGCCGCTCTGTTATCTGGCGACTGCCCAGGCTTTTGACGACGAGATGCATGAGCGGATCGAGCGGCACCGGCTGCGGCGCGGGCCTCGCTGGGAGACCATTGAGGAACCACTGCTGGTACCCCAGACCCTGGCACGGATTGATGGCATATACACGGCGATTCTGGTGGATTGCGTGACGCTTTGGCTCTCGAATCTACTGTTATCGCTGGATGCGGAGGACAACGATGCCGAGGCGCACCTGTTGGGGCTTGTCCATCGGCTGGCGGGATCAATTCGTAACCTTACCACGCCGGTGATTCTGGTGACGAATGAGGTTGGCCAGGGGATTGTGCCAGATAACGCCCTGGCCCGACGCTACCGCGATCTTGCCGGTTGTGCCAACCAGATTCTGGCAGCAAGCTGTGATACGGTCTATGTTACTATCAGCGGGATCCCGCTGAAACTCAAATAACCCAAAGGATATAGCATGTCTCTGTTTACTACCGCCTTGAACGCGATTGCTCCCGTTGATTCCTCACTGCTGGATGCCGCCCAATCCCGTCTGGACAACAAGACCAAGCCGATCGGTTCACTGGGCAGGCTGGAAGAATTTGCCCGATCACTTGTTGCCATTTCCGGGCAGGATCTGCCTGATCTGTCGAAAAAGGTTATTTTCACCTTTGCCGGTGACCATGGCGTGGTGGAGGAGGGGGTATCGGCCTTTCCTAAAGAGGTGACGCCGCAGATGGTGTTTAACTTTCTGCGTGGCGGTGCCGGGGTTAATGTGCTGGCCCGCCATGCCGGAGCAGAGGTGCGGGTGGTTGATGTGGGGGTTGATTATGATTTCGACGGTTGCCCCGGTCTGATCCACAAAAAGGTGGCCCGGGGAACCCGCAATCTGGCCAACGGGCCGGCCATGACCCGTGATGAAGCATTGGCGGCCCTGGAGGTGGGGATTGAGCTGGCCAATACCTGCAAGGCCGAAGGGGTCGGTCTGGTGGGTACCGGTGAAATGGGTATCGGCAATACCACCCCGTCGTCGGCCATTATTGCGGCCATCGGCGGTTTTTCCCCGGAGCAGGTTACTCATCGTGGTACCGGCATCAATGATCAGGCGCTGCAGCTCAAGATTGCCGCCATCAAGCGTGGGCTGGCCGTGAACCGTCCCGATCCGGCCGATCCGCTGGATGTGCTGACCAAGGTTGGTGGATTGGAGATTGCGGCTATTGCCGGGCTGGTACTGGGCTGTGCCGCCAACCGGATTCCGGTGGTGGCGGACGGCTTTATCTCCACTGCCGGCGCACTGATTGCCGCCGAACTGCATCGTGACGTGCGCAGCTACCTGTTTGCCGCCCATGAATCAGTTGAGGTGGGACACCGTTTCATGCTGGAGCGGATCGGCATCCGACCGATCCTTAACCTTGATCTGCGGTTGGGTGAAGGCACCGGCGCAGCCCTGGCCATGCACCTGCTTGAGTCTGGTGTCAAGATACTGGCGGAAATGGCCACCTTTGAACAGGCCGGTGTTTCCGGTCAACAACCCTAGGATGCATACGCAACCCCATCGGACCATGCTGAACGGAAGTGCTGGATAACCATGCGGCGCTTCCTGATAGCTCTTCAGTTTCTGACCATTCTGCCGCTGCCCTCACCGAAGCAGTTTAGCGACGATGATCTGGGTCGCTCAACGGTCTGGTTTCCCCTCGTAGGTTTGGCCATCGGCGGACTGCTACTGCTGGCTGATCTGGGCTTTGCAGTCCTGTTCCCCCGCCACCTCACTGATGCCCTGCTGGTTGCCCTGCTGGCGGTGCTGACCGGTGCTCTGCATCTGGACGGCGTGGGGGATGTCGCTGACGGCCTGGGCGCCAGGGGGAGCCGGGAGCGGTTCCTGGCGGTGATGAAGGATTCCCACCTGGGGGCTGCGGGGGCGGTGGCGATTGTGCTGGTGCTATTGCTCAAGTACGCTGCCCTGTTGGCAGTGCCGATCTACCTGAAGCGGTCAGCCCTTCTGCTGATGCCAATGCTGGCCCGTCTGACCCAGGTACTGGTGATGACCAACGCGCGGGCTGCACGGACCGACGGTCTGGGCGTCGCTTTTCTGGCAGGCGTTGACGCCGGACGGTTTTCCCTGGCCGTTGCCTACTGCATCCCGCTCAGTTGGCTGCTGGGGCATGCGGCTGGTGTTGCGGCCCTGGTGCTGTCCCTGCTTTGGGGCCTTACGGTTAAGCAGTATTTTACCCGGCGTCTGGGGGGGATCAGCGGCGACATTATCGGGTTTGCCGGTGAAGGCGCTGAAATTGTGGCTCTGCTGGCAATTGTTGCTACGCTCGCCGTCGTGCCGTAACGGTCAGAGCTAGTTGTCTCCCAGGTGCTTTTTGGGGATCAGATAGTTACGGATGTAGTCGCTGACCGTATCTTCAAGCGGCATGGTGGGCG
>DZDI01000161.1 GCA_022730455.1 Phycisphaera mikurensis
ATTATATAAGCGATTGCGCGATTATATAACATTTTCCCTTGACAACGCTCTAAATGCATTCCGCAATGAGTTCAGCATGTTTGATTGTGTTCGCTGGTGGCAGCGTGCATATGCCCTGTGTGCAGGGCGCGGTTGTAAATGAGGTTTTAATTCGCGGGTCGGGTGTTCCGGCACGCAAGTTTTTAGTGGCGTTTCTAAAATAGAGGAGATCGAAAAATGAGACGCAATTTTAGTTCCCATTCCATGCCCGGTGTCCGAGTGGCGGTTTTACTGGCTGCGGTTGCCGGGCTTTCCGCTGCCCAAGCGGTACGGGCGACGGTTGTCACGTTGTTCCAGCAAAACTTTTCAGGTGGGACATCTAATATGGGTATCCCTGTCGTGGCCACGCCGGTTACCAACAGCAGCGGCACCACCATCACCGGCAGCGGTTCGTACGGTTATGTGGGAAGTTTCACAGCCACCGCCAATAGTACAGGTTTCGGAGCGGCAGTTTACTCCAGCTCTGCCATTGCCATACCTGCTGGCGTAAGTGAATTGAGCCTCAGCTTCGCCAGCGCGCTCCAGGATGCGCCTACGGGGACTGGGAGCTACGCGTACCTGAAGTACGCCCTGTACATAAACAACAGCGCCGGCACGCGAATTGCTGACTTGCAGGGAAACGGCCCATTTCTTTCAAGCCCCAGCACCTCATTTCAGGCCTTCTCGACGATAATTTCGCTACCAACAGGCTCCGCCACGATATCACCGGCGCAATGGGAGCTGATTTACCAGAGAGGCACCCCGAGTTCGGCAGTAACCGCCTATGGCAGCGATTTTCGGGTCACCTACGCAACAGTTCCCGAACCGGCGACGCTGGGCCTGATGGCATTGGGCGGCTTGGGCATTTTGCTGGTGGGCAAACGGCGGAAATTGGCGTGAAAGCCGGGTGGGGTCCGCAGCGGACCGCCCAAACCTTGCAGCCGAGCTGATGGAATAAACGGGAGAGAGGCCGATAGCGGTATATCGGCCTTCTCTTTCTATCGGTTCTCTGAAAGGAGTAGGTTTATGGAACCTCGCGCGTATTTCCGCACAAGCTCACTGCTCTCCGGCCTCGCTCCGCACGAACAGGTGAATTTAGAGCAGGCGTACGGTAGTTACCAAGGCAAGCCTTCTTGGTATGTTCGTGGCTTCGTGCCTTTGTGTTTAATCGGCCATCGGCACCGCGGTTTTACGCTGGTGGAACTTTTGGTGGTGATTTCAATTATTGCCATTTTGATTGCACTGCTGTTGCCGGCGCTGGCGCTGGCGCGGCTGGCTGCGGATAACACCGTGAGTACCTCGAATTTGCGACAGATCGGCATCGGGATGGACGAATATGCCAACGATTATGACAGCTTTTTGCCGCCGGCGGGTGATACCTTGAATCTGGGGGAGAACGGTGCGGGCTGGATTACGCTGCTGGCCACGGGCAGCGCGAAACCGGATTATAATCGGGTTGGTGCCCCGGCGGAGTATGATTCAAAGACATTTCCAGACGCGTATGTTCCCACGACATTTGAGCAAAACGTTAACCGTAGATGCGTTTTTTTTGACCCCACCGATCGGGTGACCTGGACGACCTCTGATATGGCCGCGCAATATCAGTTGCCGGGCTTCAGCTCGTATAAGATTATACTGCCACTGGGATGGATGTACTCCGACAGTGCCAAGGAATATGTTGGGCTGCGGCTCAATCAAATACCCAATGATAATCAAGGTTTTTATGGTGCTAAGCCGGGCATGGTGGTGCCCATTGTGGCGCTGGATATCTGGCCCAATTTGAGCGGACAACTAGTGGCGGCGTGGGACTGGGGTTTCAACTATCCACCCAGCAATGGGCCACCTCTCAATGGCGTAAGAGAAGACCTTTTTAACAGCACACCGTATGCCGACGGCAAGCGGCCCATACTGTTCAGCGATTTTTCGGTGGAATCGATGGGTTTCATGGCGTGGAATGATCCGCATGATATCGGTACCACCCAATATCGGTTTCATTTTCCACCCGAGCAGTAATGATAAGACGGGGCACCGAGCGGCCGGATGATGAAGGTGGTTAGCATCCCGATCACGTATTTTCGTGGGCGTGATACCGGGACAGGCCGCGGGACCAGTGGAAACGAAGATTAAAGGCCATCGGTATAAACGGATGAACGAGTTGCTGAGATTTTAAACGGAGTTTTTAGGTTGAACAAGACAAATGGCGGTGCGGGACGAGGCAGAACGTGGATTCCAAAAACGATTTTTTGGGTGGCAAGCGTAGCGGCAACTGCGCTGATTGTGGGGCGGTTCCGGCAGGCCGATGCAATGGTACCGCGAGTGCCACAGGTTACGGCGCCAGCGCCCAAGCCTCGTGGCCCGGTGGCGGTGTTGCGGGGACCGTACCAGAATCGCTTGCAGGCGGCGTTTCCGTTTGGTGCCGGGTCGTACTTCCTGATTCCCTGGCGATCGTACATGGATACCTGGCCGGCCGGTCGTCTCCTCAACTGTATCGGGATTAATTTTAACGTGCCCGCATGGGAAGCCGATGCCACCGCTGAGGTGCTTGCCAAGGCCGGCTTTCGCCACGCCCGGTTGGAAATTGGCTGGGGCAACATGAGCTATAGGCACCCGGGTCAACTGCGCGATGTGAAGACCATGGTAACGATGCTGCAGGCATTGAAGCGGTGGCACATTCGCCCCTTGATTTTGCTTAACGCGAATTCTGGCTATCCGTGCCCCATTCGGTGGACGCATGGTGTGCTGCTCAAGGACGCGCCGGTGGGTGGGCGCGACATATTCCTGAAATCCACTGCCGGCCTTAAGCCCGGCTATTCCGGACTACAGGGCCAAGCCTATCAGATCGGATTTCCATTGATTGTCAAAATTGACTCTAAAACCGGCCAATGCACACTTTCGGCGCCGCTGGCCAAAGCGATAAAGAAGGGACCCATCAATATTCCCACCCTGAAATATCAACCCTTTGCTGAGGAAGTTTTCGCCAATGGCAAGCCCAATCCGGCGGCAAAGCAAACCCTGCAAGGCTGGATGACCTACGTAAAGGGAATATGCGCAATGGCCCGCCAGGCCCTGGGCACGAAAGGCCAAGCCAATGCCGGCTTTGATCTGGAGGTGTGGAACGAGCTGGGTTTCGGCAGTCAATTTTTGAACATCGAAATTTATTACAAGCCTGCGCTGAAGTTTCAATATCCCATGCCGACCAACGGTAACTGCCGGTGGTTTTTGCCCGGGCTGTCGTATCGTCATCATGGGCTGACCCGCACCGGTGATGAAATTATCTTGCCGATGACGGTGGATTATGTACGCAATCCGGCAAATGGTTTGCCGGGGGTAAAGGTGATTGACGGCTTTTCCAACATCACGCCGTGGGCCAATGGTGCAGGTATGTGGCCGGGCCAAACAGGATTCAGCCGACATTATTACACCGGGTATGACCCGCACCAACTGCAGATATCGCCGGCCCATCCCTTTGAAAAACATACAACGCTGATTAATGCACTTGGCGGGCAGGATCGCAGCAGTGGTTTGGTGCGTCACGTGTGGGGCGGTTTGAAGGCCTTGGATTCGGGCAGCTTTTTCATACCGACGTTTAAGATGAGCCAGCCGGAATATTGGTATTTTGGGTACAAAACGGAATCGGTGGTGCGCGATTTGCAGCCATTTCCCAGTCCGTTTGCGGGGCATTTCCGGTATGCCAATCCGGGCAATGGCCACGCGGCGGAGGTGTGGATGACGGAAAGTAATTTCTGGCGGCGACTATGGGCCAACCAGTTGGAAAAACAGGCTCATGTCGCGCACGGCGACCCTAAGCTCCATGCCCTGATGGAATACGAAGGGGCGAAGCTAGACCTGCGGCAATTTGTTTTTCAAAGTGCCAAGGGCCTTTCGGTCGAGTGTATATTCGCCGCCAAGGGACATGATGACGGATTTGGCGTTTTGCCCGATTCATTCTGGGCCGCGTTAAAGAAAAGCCATGGCCAGCTCACCCCGCAGGCGCTGGCTCACGTTGGTTTACAAGTTAAGGTGCTGGAGCGGCTTACAAAGTTGTTTGGCGCCGCCAAGCCGCTGGCGGTGCCGTGTCCGTTAACGGTGAGAAAGTTGGTCGAGCATCGGCCCCGGCTGGTGTTTAAGGGCGATGGCACGCCGGAACATCCCAACATTTATAACCGCGATGACTTTGCCTGTATGCCGTTCCAGTTTTCTGCGAATCGTTACGCGGTGGGTTATTACGTGGTGACGCCGAATGTAACCCAATCATGGGATAAAAAGGCGGGGTTACTCAGCCCGGCCCGGTACAATATGCCGCCGCAGACATTTGATTTAACACTAGGCAATGTGCGCGGGACCGGGGCCGCCGTTTCGGTTTATGACCCGATGACCGGTAAGACCTTGCCGGTGCGGGTGCTTGCGGACACGCGAAGTAGCCTGACGGTTCGGCTGGTAACGACAGATTATCCGCGATTTTTAATGATTACCGAATCCCGGCCCAGCCCGCTGATTCGGGCCCCGGCTCTGGCGGTGAAAGCCAACGGTATGGCTGCGGTCAGCTTTAGATCCAATGTGACTGCACCGGCGAAGGTTACCTGGGGTGAGCTGCCGATTCGGACCCGCGATGGCCAGGCCCGGCTGGTCGCCCCGGCGGATGGAAGGTTTACGTATGAAATTCCGCATCTGCGTGTGCAGGCGGGAGTGCGTGTGACAATCAAGAGCCACGGGCTTACGGCCCGGTGGCCGATATGGGGCTACGATGTGGCGGGCGTGAACTGGCTGCACCCCAAGATTTATCCCGTCAAGCCGGGTCCACGTGCGGAGATGACCGGATTTTACATTCCACCGTTGCCGCCGATTCCCGTTCGTCCGGCGGGTTATACCGCCGCAGCGCCCCAGGGCGTGGCGTGGGTAAAACATGCAGATGGCGTGCGTACCATGCGAATTGGCTCCGGTGTCGATGCGGTACGCGTGCGCTTGCGTGTCATTCCCCGCCCGGCCGATGTGCCCGATGGTGTGGTCAATGTCCTGCCGGAATTATTCGTGCGGGATCAGGTACGCGGCTTCATGGTGTTCAGTTGGCATCATACGGCGGCCTGGTATGTGAACCTGAATCTTAGCCGGGCATCGCACCCGCACATGAAAGACACAGACCGCAGCTATTTTATCGCTCCACTGCAGAAGGGCTGGCTGGAACTATCCTTTGCCGGAACACCGGCTGGGATGGCGCGGTGGAACGGCTATATCCAGTCGGTGCGGGCCGGGATTCACTTTACGGCTAGTGCTTTGGCAGCCGTCAAATGATGGATAATTAAGGGTCTGTTTGCCGATAG
>DZDI01000340.1 GCA_022730455.1 Phycisphaera mikurensis
CCCGGATGACCAGATAGCGAATTTTGACAAGTATCTCCTCATCTACTAAACCTAAGCAATCATAAATAAATAACTTGTACTCATTATGTAGCGGGTATAGTCTTGCGGCATGGAAGCAGACGCACTGATAGCCGCTCGACACCAAGCGCTCGAAGGGATACTGGATGAGCGGCAGAGACGGCTATACGCGGCCGTAGAAGCGAAGGTGCTGGGTCATGGTGGTGTCAAGCGGGTGAGTGAGGCTACGGGAGTCGCGCGGGGGTCCATCATGGCGGGCCTCAAAGAGCTCAAGGATCCGGAGAACAGGCTCCCGCAAGGCCGAGTTCGTCGATCCGGTGGCGGGAGAAAAAGGCTGGTGGATCGCGATCCGGGCTTGCTGGTGGCCTTGGAGGGTTTGGTGGATCCGGCGGCACGCGGTGATCCCCAGTCACCGCTGCGCTGGACTTGCAAGAGCCTCCAGCAATTGGCACGGGAACTGGGCGAACAGGGGCACCGCATCAGCCATGTTTCTGTGGGCATTCTGCTCAAGGAATTAGGGTACAGCTTGCAAGGCAATCGCAAGACCCTGGAAGGTACCGATCACCCAGACCGAGATGCCCAATTCCAGTATATACAGGAGAAGACGCAGCAGGCACTGGACGCAGTGCAGCCCGTCATTTCGGTGGACACCAAGAAAAAAGAGTTGGTTGGCAACTACAAAAATGCGGGTCAGGAGTGGCGGCCGCAGGGCGAACCGGAAGTAGTCCAGGTGCATGACTTTGTGGATAAGGAGCTGGGGCGAGCCAACCCCTATGGGGTTTACGATCTCGCCCAAAACGCGGGTTGGGTGAGCGTGGGCACGGATCATGATACAGCCAGCTTTGCGGTAGCCACTATCCGGCGCTGGTGGTTAGGCATGGGTCAGCCCCTTTATCCCGACGCCAAGGAGTTGATGATCATGGCCGATGGGGGTGGGAGCAATGGTTCTCGGGTGCGCCTTTGGAAGCTGGAATTACAAGGGCTTGCCGATGAGCTCAATCTGCAGATTCGGGTGTGCCACTTTCCTCCGGGCACCAGCAAATGGAACAAAATCGAGCACCGCCTATTTTCCTATATCAGCATGAATTGGCGGGGGCGACCTTTGGTGAGTCACGAAGTCATTGTCAATTTGATCGCGGCTACAACCACCAGCAAAGGGTTGAAAGTGTACGCCGCCATTGA
>DZDI01000162.1 GCA_022730455.1 Phycisphaera mikurensis
TGCCCGCCAAAATCCGTGCCGTCGCAGTCCCTGTTATTACTTGGACAGGCTCCTCATAGGCTGCCGCCGGGTTTGATCATGGTCGAATAGATTTTAACCAAGAGAAACAATAAGTGAAGAGCAGCTTTCAGTCCGAAACCGTCAATCGCCGCTCGTTTTTGATGAAAACCGCAACTCTGGTCAGTGCGACTGTTGTCGCGAACACTTTGCCAATGGCGCAGGCTGCCACAAACAAGATGACCAGCCTGCCAAACCCAACAACGCCAGTGGTATCAGGCATAACGTACCAGCCCATTGGTCGATGGCAAGTGTCATCTCTGAACCATATTCTGAAGGTTGATGCACCAGCATTCACCGGCTTTAAGGTAGACTACAAACCAGCTCGAAACGCAGTTGATTTATTCCGTGTTATTTACCCGTCGGTCATACCTGAACAAAATAACAAGCCGACAATGACATCTGGCCTGATTGCAATCCCAGCCGATGTCGGACCATCTCCGAGGCTCGTTTCATATCAGCACGGAACAGTTTATGGGAAGCACGAGGTTCCATCGTTTCCAGATCAATCACCGGAGACAAAGTTGATGATCGCAGCCTTTGCCGGTCGCGGCGACATTTTAATAGGAGCTGATTATTTTGGCATGGGGCTATCTGACGAACCTGAAAGTTACTTGGTTTTAGGCAGTCAGCAGCAGGCTACGGCCGACATGATTCGTGGCGCGCATGCGGTGCTGGCCGATCGTGGCATTCAGAGCAAGGGTTTATACTTGACCGGGTGGTTGGAGGGTGGTTTTGTCACCATGGGGCTCTTGGAGCGATTAGAAGGCGAGGACATCGCAGCAAAGGCGGCGGCGACGGCTTCAGCGCCTCTTGATCTCTTTGCCAACCTGAGCGGGTTTCTGGATTTTCCGCGTCCCAATGATGCGTCATGGATTAATTCTATATTTGTGCTTTCTGCGTTTGCCTATGAGCATTACTATCATGCACCGGGCTTGGCGGCATAATTATTTTATCACTAATTTATAAATACATGCCGTAATTTTTATCTTAGAAAGCAAGCTGACGTTGCAAAAATTCCGACCGATCTACTTCGCTTAATTCGTCCCGAATATTTTGACCCCAACTACCTCATGCGATCGGAGTACGGGCGTCTCATTTATAGGAATCAGGTGTTTCGTTGGGGCATCAAGACTCCAACGCGCAATTATTACGGCGAGGCAGATGAAGCCATTACCGTTGGATTGGCGAAGTTGGCCATGCACTATCAGCAGGGAATGGGTAATACGAAGGTTAGCGCAATTTCTGCAGGCCGTGACGCGACACATCGTGGAACTTTTGCACGCGCGGTGCGGGGATGGAGTGCTTGGTTTGAGGAAATGAGCTGATGGGTCTGATAATTGTCGGCGATCATTCAGGGGCATGCCTTCAACGTTTAATCCATGCAGCACCAATGGGCATAGGTGCCATGCGTCATTATTCCATGGAAGGATCGGACGCCGTGTAATAATTGGGGCTTTCGCGGGTGATGGTAATATCGTGCGGGTGGCTTTCAATCATGCTCGCAGCGGTAACGCGCACAAATTTGGCGCGGTTTTGCAAATCACCAATCGTCTTGGCCCCCACATAGCCCATTCCAGCTCGCAGGCCGCCAATCATCTGATAGACAAAATCCCCCAGAGGCCCGCGGTAGTGCACTAATCCCTCAACACCCTCGGGCACGAGCTTACTGCTGTTGGTCACGCTGCCCTGGCCATAGCGGTCCGCACTGCCGTGCACCATGGCACCCATTGAGCCCATACCACGGTAACTTTTAAAGCGGCGGCCTCTCCGAATAACCAATTCCCCCGGGCTTTCATCCAGACCCGCAAACAGCGATCCCATCATTATGGCCGAAGCCCCCACCGCCAACGCTTTGGTAATATCGCCGCTGTGCCGGATACCACCATCCGCAATGACTGGAACGCCGGCCGGTTTGGCCGCACGCAAGGCATTAATGATTGCTGTAATTTGTGGTACGCCGACACCGGTCACAATGCGTGTGGTGCAGATGCTTCCCGGGCCAATCCCGACTTTGACCGCATCGGCACCGGCCGCGATCAAATCACTGGCGGCCTCACCTGTGGCGATATTGCCGGCGATAACTTCAATACTAAAACGTTTTTTAATCTCGCGGACTGTTTCAATCACATTACCGGAATGACCATGTGCTGTATCCACCACCACAACGTCAACGCCTTTTTCAATAAGCGCAGCGACACGATCATATTGGTGCACTCCGACTGCGGCCCCCACGCGCAAACGGCCCCGCGCGTCTTTGCACGCAAGAGGAAACTGATGTGTCTTTTCAATATCGCGCATGGTTATCATGCCCGAGAGGCGATGACGATCATCCACGAGTAAAAGCTTTTCCACACGGGCTTCGTTTAGTATTAATTCTGCTTTTTCAAGCGATGTCTCCGCCGGTGCGATAACCAAACCGGATTTTGTCATTAAACTGTGCACAGGCTTGGTGGCATCACCATCCATAAATTTCAGATCCCGCCGGGTGAGTATCCCGACCAACTCTTTACTCTCGCCTTGCACGATCGGTATGCCGCTGATGTGTTGTTCTTTCATGATTTGTCGGGCTTGACCTACCGTGGCATCAGGGCCAAGGGTTACGGGATCCGTGATAATGCCATTGGCGGACCGCTTAACTTTTTCCACCTCGCGGCATTGAATTTCAATGGGTAGATTTTTATGAATAAACCCCAAGCCGCCCTCCTGAGCCAATGCGATGGCTAGGGACGCCTCGGTGACCGTATCCATGGGGGCCGAAAGCAGGGGGATATTGATTTCAATCTGCCGGGTAAGGCGCGATCGCAAGTCGGCATCGGCAGGGACAACGTCGCTGCGCTGCGGAACCAGTAAAAGATCATCAAAAGTAAAGCCGTCGGCAATGTTTTTTTCGTGCAATTCCATGTGACAATATTGCCAGACACCGGGCAGAAAGTCAATGGGGCGGTATGCGCCACAATATCTGCTGCACGCCAGGCCGCCAAGATCAGACATCGCGGTCGATTGCTTGAGCAATTCGCGTCAGTCCCATCATGATGTTTTTAAGCGATGATGGCGTAATGGATTGCGCGCCATCGGTGAGCGCGTGCTCCGGATCATGATGACATTCGATAATCAAACCGTCCGCCCCTGCCGCCACAGCCGCCCGGCACATATCTGGGACCAAATGTGCGTGGCCGGTGCCCTGCGATGGATCCACTACGATCGGTAGATGGCTGACCCGATGCACTTCGGGGACAATTGCCAGCGGCAAAGTGTTGCGACAATAACCTTCAAACGTGCGGATGCCCCGTTCACAGAGGATAACCTGGTTATTTCCTCGTGACATGACATATTCCGCAGCCAGCAAAAATTCCTCCAAGGTGGCGCTCAGGCCGCGCTTCAACAGCACGGGTTTGTGCTGCTCTCCCACGGCCCAGAGGAGGTTGTAGTTTTGCATATTACGGGCGCCAACCTGAAACACATCAGCGTACTTACCGACAAGCGGCACCTGATCAATGGACATCACCTCGGTAACCACCGCCAAGCCGGTTTTTTCGCGGGCTTCAGCCAGAATTTCAAGGCCTTTTTCCCCCAACCCCTGAAACGCATAAGGACTGGTTCGCGGTTTAAACGCCCCACCACGAAGGCCCGTTGCTCCAGCTTCCTTCACGGCGTGAGCGATTTCCAGAAGTTGAGTGCGATCCTCTACAGAACACGGCCCGGCAATAACCGCGATTTTTTTTCCGCCTGCAGCCCCCCCCAGCGATCCTCCCAGCGGAATGTTGCTGCGCTCACGCTGCACTTCGCGCGACGCCAGCTTATAAGGGGCCAGCACGGGCATCACCTTTTCCACCCCGGGGACGTTTTCCATCCGCCCCACGTCCAATTTTCGTTCATCGCCCAAAGCGGCAACCACTGTGCGCTCCGTACCCACAATGACATGCTCACGCATACCCATTTCGCGCAGCAACTGGGTAACATGTTCTACCTGCTCCTTCGTGGCAACAACTTCCATAACAATGATCATCAATTCTCCTTGAAGATGTCCTTCTGTTTTCTTCGTCTTTAACGCGGCTTCACCAAAGATAGTGTATGGCCCGCATGCGCTCGATGATGGTGGTCGCCAAGCAAAGGGCATTCTGTAATTGGGCATCCGTATCAGCCACTAAATCACCTAATTTCATATAAGCACTCCAATTTTGAATATTTCATCGGCTTACCGACAAAAAAAAGCCTGCTTATCGCAGGCTTGGTTATCAGATTAAAATTCTTGTTCACCAAAGCCTGTTACGCATCTGCACCGCTAAAAAAGTCCCAATAGATGCCGATAAACGCCATTTTCTTCACGCCGGCCAACGCCCAACCCGTCAGAATCGGTGCTGGTGAACATACGCATTGATCGCCATTGATCTTCATCCCAGTATAGTCATGCAAGGTATTTTATTTGTCAAATGATTCAAGGGCGCGGTGTCTGTGATAGTCTCTGCCAATGTGTGTGTGGGTAAGATCGAGGTGCACGCACCTACCGGACGTGGTTTGGTAGCACGCGAAAAGGCGACATTCATCATTGATGACGCCACGCAGCCGCTAAAGTGCCTTGAGCTGCGCCGGATTATGACCAATCTTTTCCCGTTTATTAAGATGCCGGACAGGCAGCCGGGCGCGTACGCAGCCACCCAGCTAGGCCAACCGTCGCCGTACCATCGGATCGGCATCAGAGTTGGAGCGCAACATCTCGAGGGTGGCGTCCCTGCCAGCGTTGAGGTGCCGAAGCATCACCATTTGGTCGTCGTTGAAAAACTTTTCCATGCTGCATACTCCGCAACAGCCAATTCGTAATAAACCTTGCCCAATTCCGTTTATGCGTGCGAGCCGGGTTGGCTTTCAGCCAAGCACTGGCCTGACGCAATTGCTGTTCGATGTTCAGCAGTGGAAACTCGCGAATCAGATCGACATACGCGGTTTCAGGAACCTGAAAGCCGTTGGTGCTGTCCCACATCATTTTCAAACGTTGCTGATGGCATGTTGCCTTTATACTTCTTCTATCGGTCTTGTTCCTGTGTCTTGTTCGGGCTGCTTGGGTGCAGCGACAATTGTGCACCGGTGCAGCATTGGCAGGCACGGCCGCACTGATGCACCGTTGGCCATCGGGTGCGGGCGAACTGGGCAACGTATCGGCATTCTGGCATGCGGACGCCAATACCTGATACCGGGTGGCCCGCCCTTTACCACCGCCGGCCAGACGGACAACGACACCCTCCTTTAC
>DZDI01000341.1 GCA_022730455.1 Phycisphaera mikurensis
CGACCCTGATTCCAGAGCGCCGCCTGATTGCCAATGTGGATGGCGTGAAAAACGCCGTGTTGGTGATGAGTGATGCGGTCGGCCCGACGCTGTATTACGGTGCGGGCGCGGGGGCGGATGCGACGGCTTCGGCGGTGGTGGCCGACTTGGTTGATGTGGTGCGCACAATGACTGCCGACCCGGAGAATCGAGTGCCGCATTTGGCGTTCCAGGCGGATGCTCTGCGCGATTTGCCCATTTTGCCTCTATCCGAAATAGAAACGGCGTATTACCTGCGCCTGACTGCCGAAGATCGCCCCGGTGCGCTGGCGGATATTACGCGTATTTTGGCGGATGAAGAGATTAGTATCGAGGCCATTCTGCAAAAAGAAGCGCCGGAAGATGAAACGGATATTCCGGTGATTATTCTGACCCATCGTGTGAATGAAGGGCGCATGGATAAGGCCATAGTCCGCATTGAGGCTTTGGATGCGATTAAGTGCAAGGTGGCGCGTATTCGTGTTGAGTCGTTGAGTTAATTTTGTTTTAGCCACAGAGGTCACAGAGGGCACAGAGGTAAGAGGACGATTAACTGACCATGAATTTATTGCTTGGTTTTCATTCTTGCAGTGAACTCAAGCGATAATTGAAACGACATGGTTTTAACACTCTGTGCCCTCTGTGTTCTCTGTGGCTAATAATTGATTTACTTGTCGGAGTTTATTATGCCTTTTCGTCCCCGTTATACCGGTTTGATTGAACGTTATCGTGACCGCCTGCCGGTTTCTGCCGATACCCGCCTTATTAGTTTGGGTGAGGGTAATACGCCACTTATTAAGCTACAAAATATCCCCAAGCTGTTGGGTAAAAATGTCGATATTTACGTCAAGTACGAAGGCTTGAACCCTACAGGTTCATTCAAAGATCGTGGCATGACCATGGCAGTCACCAAGGCGGTGGAAGCGGGCTCCAAGGCGATTATCTGCGCCTCGACGGGCAATACCTCGGCAGCGGCAGCGGCGTATGCGGCACGCGCCGGGATTACGGCGTTTGTGCTGATTCCCGATGGCAAAATCGCCATGGGCAAGTTGGCGCAGGCCATGATGTATGGTGCGATGACCTTGCAAATTCGCGGTAATTTCGACGACGGGATGCGCCTGGTGAAAGAAGTTGCCGACCATGCGCCGGTGACCATTGTGAACTCGGTCAATCCCTATC
>DZDI01000342.1 GCA_022730455.1 Phycisphaera mikurensis
CGGGGAATGTCAGCACCTATATCGCCAGCGCTGCGATTCAAGATGCGCAGATTGGAAACCTGTCGGCAACAAAGCTGGTGGCAGGAAGCATCGCCACGGCCTCCCTCAATGTTGTCAACGACGGCGGCACCGGGTGGGGCTACGCCAGAAGTAACGGCAAATGGTGGTATGACGGGAATCCCGGTTGGGTTCTGGCGAGAGCGAATGATGGATCGAGCTTCTTGGAATTCATCGGCAGCGGCATGACCCTGCGCATGGGCTCAGGGCCGTCCATTGGCTCGAACTTCTCAATCACCTCGCCGAACTTCAGCATTGATCAGTCTGGCACGATGATCGTCGATAACGCCAGCATTCGCCGCCGTTTGGTCGCAGCGAGCGGCCAGTTGGATTCCGGCGCGGTGATGTCATATTATGTTGACCCTAATGCCACTGCACCAGTTGTTAATGATTATGTGTTTATGGGCACCGTGTCTACAGGCATTTATGATCCAAACCAGATTAGCGGCACATCGAATCAGCCTTATTATGCCGTCGCCTATGTTCCAGACAACACCTATATAAGGGCTGTGACTGGCACAACGGGCAGCCCAATTTATGTAGGATGCGATTGCCGCATCCGAACATCACGAACCATGTCCAGCGGCGGATCAACCACAGCCGGAGATTGGCAAATACTGATTGATGTCTGGATGCGAGTAACCGGATACAACACTAGTTCCAGTTGGACATTCCAAGTTCCAATCACGAACTGGATTGTTTATAAATTATGAGCGACTTTTCAATCCCGCAGTTCTCTCCCGTCCCGCCGCCTGCGCCATTTGTGCGCATCGACGCGCTGGGCTTTGCCATCGGTTTGATCGGTGCTGAATTTGTGGTGGACGCAAACCGTGCCACTTGCGTGAGTCAGGCGACTCCCAGCACACCGCTGGCGCCGTTGACAGGCTGGTGGTGGAGCGGGGCGGACTGGCAGCAGAAAACAGATAACCGGGGGTGCAGCTGGTATAACCCGGATGACATCAACGCCGTCTTCTCTGCAGCGAGCCCGGACGACGCGCCTCCCGCTGGATGGGCGCAGTGGCTACCCGGCCAAAATCGGCAACCCACAGCAGCGCAAGCGCTGGCGATGGCCCAGGGTTTGGCCTGGGCGCGCATCAAAGCCGCCCGCGACGCCGCCATTGCTGCGGGTGTGACGTACA
>DZDI01000343.1 GCA_022730455.1 Phycisphaera mikurensis
CAATACGTATCAGTTTGTGATGAGCAATCCGGTGGGGAATGTGGATCCGAGCGGAATGTGGAGTTGGTCGGAGTTATGGCCGTGGAATTGGCCGATTTTCCACAGCACGCCCGTGCGGGCAGCGAAGGACGCGGTAGAATCCGAGGTACCAGGTGGGGAGTTCTTGGACGCTCTAAAGGCGCCCTGTGGTCTTGTCAAAGCAAGGATTGCCAGGGATGCACACAACCTATTACAGTACGACTTGTCTAATCGGCATTCTCCATATTATGGTAATCCGCAAAATGATCCACTTTATAATGGCTTATCTCTCTTGGCCGCGGGCGAGGTAGAGAACCTAAACCCGCAAGAGCTACTGGCTGTGCAGAAGTGGCTGAATGCCCATCACGATTCTCATAAGTGAACTCAATGAGGTACCTTGGAGCATGAAAAGTTCGCGGCTAGGGTTTAGGCTGGTATTTACGCTTCTTGTGCTGTTAATCGCAATAGGCGGTGTGGCGGCAGGATGGTATGCGTCGGCCGCATATCAGGCCAACGCTTTCTGGCAGCTTGATCCTCTGGAGCACATGACTCTTGATCACACAATCGTATTGGGCAGGTACAGAATACTTGTAGGCGTATCGCAGCGGCAGAGCCAGCATGGCATTATAGGTAGAGAAAAGAGTTTCTCGGTTGAAATTTGGAAGGCACAGGTAAATGGTGCTCACCGCAATTGGTTTTTGCAGTTCCAACCCGAGAGCTCATATGGTGTTCCTATGGTGGTTGTCTCAGGCGGACCAATGACGGTTCCCGGTACCAGTATGTGGGTTGATTTCGGAATGAATGGGAGATTTGGTGTAAAATTCATTGGATCTACAGGGCTGAAATATTATCGACTAGACAACTTGTGGGTTGCTGCTAGGGATGTGCGCGAGGTCTACACTGCCAATCTCCCGCCCGTGATCATCTGGCACGACACCCGTTATTGCTTTAATCCCCAGACTGGCTACTGGGAACGCGCACAAGCACCCAACACATCCGTCAGTGTCCCGACTCACAAAGACGGCAAGGAGTGAAAAGAGGACGCGGATTAATGTCACTAAGGCACCGCGAAATAATAACTTGATCAATTATCTGCTGGGCCGGATCGCGGAGAGCGAAACGGGGACGCAGCTTAATGCCACTAAGTTAAGCCGTAACTGTTTACCGCTTCACGCCTC
>DZDI01000344.1 GCA_022730455.1 Phycisphaera mikurensis
GCAATAATTTCTGAAACGACGCCGGCGCCAACGGTACGACCGCCCTCACGGATCGCAAAGCGCAGCTCTTTCTCCATGGCGATCTCTTTTAGCAATTCAACTTCCACGGTGATATTATCGCCCGGCATAACCATTTCGACGCCTTCCGGCAGCTTGACCGATCCGGTCACATCCGTTGTCCGGAAGTAGAACTGCGGACGATAACCATCGAAGAACGGGGTATGACGGCCGCCTTCATTTTTGTCCAAAACGTACACTTCGCCCCTGAATTTGGTATGCGGGGTAATTGAACCCGGTTTGGCTGCAACCATACCGCGCTCTAATTCTTCCTTATCCACACCGCGCATCAACAGACCAACGTTGTCGCCGGCTTCACCACGATCGAGCAGTTTACGAAACATTTCCACACCGGTAATAACGGTCTTACGCTTTACACCAAGACCAATCAGTTCAACCTCTTCGCCAACCTGTACCACACCGCGCTCGATACGGCCGGTACCTACGGTGCCGCGGCCGGTAATCGAAAATACGTCCTCAATCGGCATCAGGAAGGGCTTGTCAATTTCACGAACCGGAGTCGGGATAAAACTGTCGACCGCAGCCATTAATTCAAAAATGCACTGCTGCGCAGATTCATCATCCGGGTGACCAAGCGCATTCAAAGCACTGCCCCGGATAATCGGTGTTTCATCGCCCGGAAATTCATAGCTGGTCAGCAATTCACGAAGTTCAAGCTCTACCAGCTCCAGCAATTCAGGATCATCAACCTGATCCACTTTATTTAAAAAGACAACCATCGATGGTACGTTTACCTGGCGGGCCAATAAAACGTGCTCACGGGTCTGCGGCATCGGACCGTCAGCAGCGCTGACAACCAGTATCGCACCGTCCATCTGGGCGGCACCGGTGATCATGTTCTTGACATAGTCGGCATGACCCGGACAGTCCACATGGGCATAGTGCCGGTTTTCAGTCTGGTATTCAACGTGGGCTGTGGCAATGGTAATACCGCGCTCACGCTCTTCCGGTGCATTGTCGATACTGTCAAAACTGCGAAATTCCGCTCCACCCTTTTTGGCCAACGCCTGGGTTATCGCTGCGGTCAAGGTCGTTTTGCCGTGATCCACGTGGCCAATCGTGCCGATGTTCACGTGAGGCTTTGTCCTCGAAAATTTTTCCTTAGCCATTCTTCCTCC
>DZDI01000345.1 GCA_022730455.1 Phycisphaera mikurensis
GCCATGCGTAGAAACGTTCTTCAGTTAAATGCCAAAGCATATCCTGTACCCGGTATGCCTGTACCAGCATGGGTGTTTTATATTTTGCCAGATTGACGCCATGAGATAACTGCCCGGCTGAAAATTCCGCCACAGGCTGACCATTAATTTTCAGTTGATAATGTTTAACTGCCAAACCGCGGACACGCAGCATTTCCCGATCCAGCGTGGAGTAAAGATGCGTCAATTTGAGCACGGCGGCCGCCAATGGACTCGTATATGCAAAATTGGGCTTGGGGGCACGCCATAAACCCATCGGGGGGAACTGCGGCCAGTTTTCATGCAGGGTCATCATCGGCATGGGCAGCGACCGATCCATCTGGGTCCAACGTAAAACCGTGCCCATCGAGATGCCCCGCACCTCGGTGTTGACTGCCGACATCAGTTTTCCATGGTTTATGATCACGGAAGACACGATGGGCGTCGCCTGCCAGGCCTTAAGCAATGTCGCTGCCATGATAAGGTGTCCTGTGGCACTGGGGTGAACCCGACCGAGGATAAACTGCTGGGCCAACGGCTTGCTGATGGGCATTAATTCCTTGAGAACATCCACCATCGGTTTATTAAAATTGACACACATAAGTCCGTTGCGAGCAGCCAGCCGTTTTACGAAGGCACAATATTTTATCAATACCGCATTGTAGCCGCCGGGGAAATTGAATTTGTGCGAGATATCGTCATAGGGCGACGGTTCGATAAGTACAATCTGCACACCGGGCAGATGCTGCTTAAGCTGATGGATGAGATAGGTGTAGCCCTTGCGATAAACGTTGAAAATAGATTCATTAAATAGCCGGTATTCCGCATCGTTCATCCCCAGCATAATGGTGATGATGTTGGGTTTGAATGGATATACATCACGTTTGAGCCGCACATTGACCGGGCCCGCCCATCCGCCGCCGACTTTATCACCGCCCACGCCGGAATTGACATATTTAATTTTAAGATCAGGAAAACGCGTGGTGGCGTAGGTTTCCACATCAACGCCATACAATCGTTGCTCGGTGATGCTGTCGCCGTAGAAGCAGACGCGGTCGCCAGCTTTGAGATAGAACTGCTTTTGGCCCACAGGTGTCGCAGCCCGCGCACTGGCCATCGCAAATACACCGCACACCAAGGCCGAAGCCGCAACCGCAAAGCGAGTCATCCGCATAGT
>DZDI01000346.1 GCA_022730455.1 Phycisphaera mikurensis
CCTCGCAGGCACGCCCCTGGTGCAGGCCGCAGTCACCCTCGACCAAAGTCCGCTTATTCTTCAAAAACCCATCCCGCCGAATTTGGTGTTGATGCTGGATGATTCGGGGTCGATGGCATCTAACTACATGCCGGACTGGGATTATCTACACAACAATAACGACAACGACGCTCTGATCAACTCGTCCAATAATGGTGTTTATTACGACCCCACCGTCACCTACAATCCCCCCATCATGGCCGACGGGACGCACTACACCAGCTACACGAATATCACCAGCGTTCCGAGTGACGGCTTTTCCGTAGGTTCATCCATAAATCTCACGAATTATAGCAAGGATGGGATAAGTTACTCGGCCTCCACAGGAAACTGGAGTAATAAGGTCAGGGTGTTTCAATATTCCACCGGCCCCGCTGCCGGCCCCTATAGCGTTCATTACGTCGCGTCCACCAATTGCGGCACGTTTTCTCCATGCGTTCTCGCCTCCGATACGTCAGGTGCCGCAGCGCCCGCGGGAATCGCCGTCGGGACGAACATTGCTAACTGGTTTGCATATTACCACACCCGTATTTTAATGGCGAAATCTGGATTGACATTGGCCTTTTCCGGCCTTGACAAAAATTATCGATTTGGTTTTGCTTCAATCAACGGCAGCAATACGGTCAATATGCCATCACCCCAATACCCTTTTTCAACAAGCACTAAAACAGATAACAAATTGGCGGAAGTTCAATCCTTTGGAGATGGCTCCAGCGGCACGCAGAAAGCTAATTTTTGGAGTTGGATAACAACTATAACTCCAAATAATTATACACCCTTGCGATCTGCCTTGAAAGCAGTGGGCGAGTATTACAAAACAGCCCAACCTTGGCAAACCAGTCCATCTGATACCACAGAATACACCTGTCGCCCCGCCTACACCATACTCACAACCGATGGCTTCTGGAATAAAGACGCCGATTCGTCAATCGGTGTGGGAAATGTGGATGGCAGCAATGGCCCTGAAATTACCGCGCCTTCTAATTATCAAAGAATTGCTCAACAACCCTATTCAGATACTTATTCAAACACACTTGCAGATGTTGCCATGCAATACTGGCAAACAGACTTGCGCCCTGCCGCCAATGAGGTGCCAGCAACACCGAGCGACCCCGCCTTTTGGCAGCACATGACCACCTTCACAATGGGGCTTGGT
>DZDI01000163.1 GCA_022730455.1 Phycisphaera mikurensis
GGTCCCCGAATACGCTGAAAACGCCCGCAGCAAATACCGGGCCGGACACTACTGCAATGATGCCACCGGTCAGTACAGCGCGGTTAAATGAAAAACTCGGCTGGATAGAAGCGTTCGCCGCCGATATCTCCGCGTGGTCGCAATGGCAACAGGTCGTCGATGCCACCGTGGCGTTGGTCAGTGAGCAGGGGCTGTATCGAGGCGTATCGCGCTTGCTGGTAAAGCAACTGCCACCAGGTAAGACGTTATGCCATAGCGCCAGAGTGTTGGCGGCGGAGTTGATCCGCTTTGTGCGATCTCAAGAATGCCGGGCTCGCCCCGGCGAACGCTTCCCCGGCAGTACGGAAATTCTGGAATCGTGCTTTGGTAAGTTCAAACAACTGGAAAAACAGCAATCGCGCGGCGGATTCACCCAATTATTGCTGGGCTTCGGTGCGTTACTCTCACCGGCAACAACCGACACCGTAAGGCAAGCCCTGCAGACCAGTCGCACCGCCGAAATACGAACATGGGCCAAGCAGACGCTTGGTGTCACACTCTTTGCACAACGCCAACGCGCCTTTGCATGCGCAACAAATACGGAACGAATGTTATGAAGAGATATTCATCAGGCCAGGACGGCGGTGTATAATTGGCCGAGAAGCTCGAAGTCGCGGAGGTTTTAACCCTGACTGGATTGGGTGAAAAGCGTCCCATGTTGGCTGTTACGGTTACCGGGCCAGCGTAGGTTAGCGCCACGGCAACCTTGACGGCAACCGCAAGCACACATACGGCAGCGAGCGCCAATGCAGGCCACACGGTGCCAGCATGCCCGCCAAACCAACGCAGCGTATCGCCGTCCATCTTTTTCCGAAAGCGTTTGGTACAGTCGCTTCATCATCCGTTCAACTTGAGTTCCGTAGCCTTCCATGGCTGAACCCCCGATTCAAAAACACCGCCGACATCCTGTCCGCACACCCCCAATGGTAATAGACGACCGCCATATCGGGAAGTTATTTCTGGCCTGTTCCTTAGCTTGTTTTCAGTGACTTCCAGGGTTCTCAATGGCAGGCACGTCAACCTCAAGCCAATTCGACCAGACTCTTTGATGCGCCAACTCAATCCGTACATGATAAACGCCTGAGAGGCTCATATCGAACTGGCAACTCAGGTTAATTGGCACGGCATATTTGTAGACCACACCGGGTTTGAGGGTACAGCTTTTCTCCGGCAACTTCTTCGGCGGATGTTTGAGCAACCATCGGCCGTAGGCGGTAAGCGGCGCCTGCTGGTGATTCGGTATGGGGATGTAGTGCGGCTTGGGCTTTTTGACAAGCTCGTCGCCGTTGTAGCCGTCGGGGCCATCGACCTCAATGGCCTTAATATCCAGTCGGCGGTCGCCCGTAAGCCCGACCATCCTCGTTTTACGACCACCATCGCGGAGATAAATTCGTACCCCCGTCGGGCCAGTTTTTCCGGCGCTAGCGAGCTGGGTAAGGTAAACCTGCAACCCACTGCGCGTTTGCCCTTTCTGTTGGGGCGCAAACGCCAAGCGCGACTGCAGTACCTCCCCCTTCAGCTTTCGGAACTGGGGCGGCTTAATCGTCAGCCCCAGCCAGTTGCTTTTTACACGCCCCACCGCGAAACGCACCGAATAACGGCCGGGCATCGACATATCAAAATAGCGATTGATCGGTGTATCTTCCCAAAACTGGACGGATTTTCCGGGCGGCAGCGATTTCGCCACAAGCATGTGGATATTCATTTCGCGCCCCGCAAACCCCGCCCGCAGCCAGGGGACGGGGACGCGGCTGCCAACGCGGAGCACGGTCACCCTAAAATATTGCAGCGGACCGAGGCCCATCGGGATCATTAGCCTCCCTTTTCCGACGTTACGCACCCGCGCAACGAGCCAGATGGCGCTGCCCGACACGGCCCGGCTCTGCGCTGCGGCTATCCGTAATTGGACGTTAGCGCGGTCGAGCTTCGCAAACGCTCCTGCGACACCCCGTCTGGGCGTGCCGAAAGCGAGCAGCAACGCCAAGCCACCGCCAAAGCAAATTTTCCGTGCCGACGCCCGGATTCCCCTGCCGAACCATCGGAATGCGGTGTGCCTTCGGCCGCGGCACCTCCGCGTGCAGCGGCTGACCGTGGCAACGCGGCTTCCAAACTGCCCAACGTCATTTAAATTGATTTCTGTGAACGGTATTTTTTTCATATGAAATAACCTCGTGGAACGCGATCTCTGGTTGCGAGCCCTAATTGGGTGGTTTGGGTGGCTCCAAAATATGCGACCATTCCGGATATTCGTCGGTGGGATCGAGGGGCGAGAGTGGCCCCGGCCCGAGGGGGACCGCATTCGTGAGCGTCCACTGGCCGGTGGAGGTATTCAGCGTCTCGGTCCCACCCCACTGCCACCCTTGGAGGGCCATCGGCACGATGATTGATCCGGGGGCGGCGGGCTGGTAAACCGCCCACATGGTGGGTGTATCGTCCACCGTCATCTTCACATAGTTGTCGTCGCTTAAGATGGATGGTGCGTCCCCAGTGTAGACCGGTGCCAAGCCCTCCCTCGGGTAGTAATAATATTCGTCGAGGCCCGAATCGACGGCGGAAAAATTTGGGATGTTCTTCGCTGTATCACCAATCCAATGGTCGTCCTCGGTGTACACTTGGATAAAGTGCAGCGTGCCCGCAAAACCGTTGTCGTTGTTGCCAAGCTGCTGCTTGAAGGTTATCTGGTTGAACGCACCGGGGGGGCCGAGCGAGAGTTCTATGCCGCTGGGTATTGGCGTCGAGACCACGCCCGATTGATATGAGTTCACCATGTTCTCGGTGTATTCCGCGACCGCGAAGGTCGTCCTCGCCGGGGAGGCACCCGCCCCTTGTGGCACGACGCTGGCGGTTTCGTCGCCGGATTTCGTGTAGTAATAATATTTGAATATTCCGGGCGACGCCGGGTCCGGGAATGTCGATTGGGCGTCTGATCCCGGGTCGAGAGGTACGACGACTCCCTCGTTATTGGTCGCGCCCGCCAAAACGGCCGCGCCGGTCGCCGCGTTGGAACAGTATCCATTAATCGCCGCCGAGCCGTTGCCGCCGGCACCCTCTATGCTCCAAGTAAACTGCGTTGCCAAGTCTGACGGTGCCAGCTCGGCCCCCAACTGGATCGGCCAACCGGCATGGACATCGGTGGTTTTGTTGGTGACCACGGTGCCGCTATCAGAGCTGCCACCAACCACCGGCCCGCTGTAGGTAATGTCAAAGGTGTAGCTGGTAAATTTCTGCGGCGATGTGGTTCCCGTGCCGACTTCCACCAACGCATCGCTGAAGGCACCGAGGGTTGCGGTGACACCCACCCGGCAGAAACAACAGCGGCATGCACCGGATCGGGATGGCGAACATGCATTGCATAGCCCGGCCAGCATCACTTCCGGGTACCAGGTGAAGCACCGCCGGCGCGAGGGATCGTTGCGTGCGGCTTGTCCGACGGGTGAACCACCGCGGACGGAACAAGCCGGGTGTCGTAGAAACTGAATTGCAGCAAAAGCGGCATGCCGAGCCGGTTCTTATGCACGGTGAAATCGGCGATGTATGGGCAGGGACCAAACCCTTCAGGCGAAGGCTCATATTTAACAGCATGCCCGAAACCGTTCGTCAGGAAGCGGCGTAATCGCATATTCTTAATGTTGAATCGCAGCGGGGTATCGATGATTGTGTAATCGGGCGCCATCGGGTTGCCCCCGGTGCCGGGCAGCGACGGCACTGAATTGATAAAGGAAATGCCCGGGCGGATCTTTCTGATAAATTTCGTCTCGATCTGGCGGATGGTATACACACCCTTGATTGTCAACCTTGCGTTAAGTGGGTTCTTCTTCCAATCCAAAAGACGCTTAAGTGCCACATGTACAACGTTCTTTTCGTGGCGATCGCGCCAGATTCGCCAGCGGGCGGGCATCTGCGTACGGAGATATTTCACCAAGGCCCGTGGCCCGAGCTTCCCTTTCGGCAAATGGATTTCCACTGATTCTGCGTAGTACCGCCACGGCCGGTGCTTGCCCGGAACTACCTTTGCAACCGCATCCTCCACCGTTAGCCCACATTCTCGCCGCAGGTGCTCGCCGAACCGCATTCCCCCAAACAGTGGCGGAGGGGGCTGTGGGGCCTTGCGGCCAGCAGCCCAGGAAAGGCCGCCGATCATCAAAAGCGCTGCCGCGCCGTAAACGCTGATTTTTCGTGGTTGGTTCATAAAATACACCTCGATCTCAATAATGTTACTTCCGTAATTGGCATCGGCCGGGGTGTCATGGCGCATTCCATTTCACCGTGAGCACGTATTGGCCGTCGAGAACTCCGTATGTTACGACCCTGTTGCCGGGAATTGCCACGGCACCGCCAGAACCCGTCGTTGGTGCCAACGAAAACCCGGCAACCGTCACGGCGATCTGGGGCGAGGCTTGCTGTGGAACGGCGATGCTCGCCTGCGGTGACCCGGGAGCGAGCCAATTCTGCTCGGCATGGCTTCCGGCTGCCACGATTCGCTGAGTTTTCATCGGATTCGGGCTGTAAAATCCCACTGGGTCGTTATAGCTGCTGTTTTTCAACTTCTGGTTGATCGTCACCGGATTGACGGCATTATTAATCGTTTCGTACACCTCCTGCCCATTGTATTCCGATCCGAGGGCCTTTCCAAATTGGTCTACCACCGGTACGGTGATGGTCTGCTGCACACCGGTGAACAGACCAACGCTGCCAGCAGGAATACCCGGCACCGACGGGCTGGTATTGACGTTTAACGCCATGTTGGTGGGCGTTACAGCGGTTGTTGCCCCATTGCCCCCATATTTTGTGTAGACGGAACTTCCGATTGCCTTGGGTATCTGCACAATAACCATATCGCTGCCCAAAACGGTGCCGCCGTCCTTCGCCTCAAGCTTAACATCACCTCCCGGCATGGATGGAGCGGTGCCTGCGGTGCCGTAAAGGTCGAAAACTATTTGGCCGTTACTGTAATTGGGCGTTGAATTTTCGACCGCCGCCATTCCTGTTCCGCCGGGCAGGGTGGTGAAGCTGTTGACGCTGACTTTACCGGTAATATCCTTGGGTGATACCGTCGCCGTTACTTTCACGAAGATTGCCCCAGGATCGGCTTTGTCGATCCCCGTCTCGATGGGGTTTGGCGAGAAGGTTACGATTGCGCTGGTTAAATACTCCGGCTCGGCGTTGGCGCTGCCGCTCCAATATTTGTTGGTTTGGGTATCGGTCACGGTTACTCCGCAGGAAGCTGAAACTTGCCAATAGC
>DZDI01000164.1 GCA_022730455.1 Phycisphaera mikurensis
TAGGTAAAGGTAATGGGGGGCTGGGGAGCGGTCTGCGCCCTATTCAAAAAAACGGAAAATTCTTCGCGGTCAGGACCGACCCGATGCCGTTGGCCCGCCAATAGTTAAAACTGATGAAATATCCGGGTTAAGGCGCCCCGCTCGGTTGTATTCACCCGTGATCAGATGGCTTTGATCGTCGGTCGCATTGAATTAGCGCGGCTCGAACAGTCGGCTGAAACCGATGAACAGCACACCAACAATGTGCGAATTCGCCTGCAACGCCGACACCGATAACGCCATATTGCTTGCTGCCGGGCGTGGCAACTTTTCCGCCCCACCCCCTCGGAGCGCGTGTCCTCACCCGTCGGAAAGGCTCCGGGAAACGCCGTAAACCGTCTGTTTTTCGGCGATTTCACCTCGGCTCGGAAAAATTGCCACGCGCTCGCCAACGGATTCATTTGCCGCGAATTGATCGCGGGCATAGACTCCCTGCAGGTAACAGGAATCGGGAGCGCAGAATGCCAAAACCGGCCTTGGGAAAAATCCGAAATCACATTCCAGATGGAGTCATCGTCGGGGGACTTAAATTTTGCAGTGAAAGAAAAGTCGCCATTGAAAGTCTGGACACTTCTACCGGAACCATTAAAGCTCGAGTCGGCGCGACATGGCCGGACTCACCCGCTGTCCGGATTACTGTCGGCATTGAGAATGACCGACTTTCATCTCTGGCCACCACTTGTCAATGCGGCAGCACCGTGCCATGCACCCATGTGGCAGCCGTCCTGATCGCAATCGGCGGTTGGGAGGGCATTACGGAGTTTGCCGAGGAAAGGGCCGCACCGAAGGGCGGGCATTACCACATTCAGGTCGCGCGGACGGAGCGATTGTTTTCATCTGATTTTGCAGATCTCCCGCCGCCATACACGATCACTGGCCTCAGTGATCCGATCGACGCCCTGCCTCCCGAGATTCGCGCGTGGCAAAATCGTTTGGCTGAGAGCCACGGCTTGGCCAGCAACCCTGCCGCCGTGTCATATGCGCCTCGAAAGAAAAGTATTATTTTTATACTTGTTAGCACGGGAAATGCCCATGGCAATGAGCTGAAACTCGAATTTCTCAAGGCGTACGTTCGGAAAGATGGCTCGTATGGACGCCTCGATCCATTCGACCCCTATTACGGTGCTTACTCTACGGATGCCGTCGCGCCGGAAGATAAAAGTATTTTCCGGTTGCTGGCTGGTTTCAGCATGAGACACGGCTATCTAACGACGGTTATATCGGACGAATTTACCACCCAGACCCTCCAGAAAATTGTCGCTACAGGCCGGTGCTACTTCAAAGATACTCTTCGTCCGCCACTGAAGTGGGGTGACCCCAGAAAGGCTGCTCCGGGCTGGGCTATTAATGACGAGTTCAAACTGCACACGTGTTTAACCGCAGACCCGCCCGCCGCCGTATTCATTGGCCAACCGCTGATCTATCTGGATGTTGAAAATAACCTCATCGGTTTTGCCCAAACCGACGTTCCGAATGCGGTCGCACTGCAATGGCTATCCGCTCCGGAGATTGACCCCAAGTACCATGTGGCCGTTGCAGAATTTGCCCAGGGGCGTTCGCTGCCGCCGCCTCCGCCACTGCCCGATGCCGAAATGATAAAGGATCCACCACGGCCGAGACTGAGGCTGTTCAGTGCCTATAGCGGGCAGAGCGACGGCCGGGATTCGGTCATCGTGTCATCGCAAACTCATAGGCATTGGGCTCAGGTGTGGTTTGATTACGGCCCCATCTCCGTTCGGCCCATGCTGAAATCGGCCGCCGAGGTTGATCGCCGCATCGGCGAAAAGCGCTACAAAGTGCGCCGCGACAAACAAGCCGAGGACGCGCGACTGATCGAGCTTAAGCAGACGGATCTGACGACTATCGCGCCGGTTCCCGCTTCATTTGCGAATGCACCGATTCAGCCGCCCAACTGGGTTCTTTTTGCTAATCGCATGAACGACTGGAAGGCATGGATTGATGAATGGATTCCAAAACTGGAGTCATCCGGCTGGGTGGTGGAATTTGACCCATCATGCGTGCTGCGCGAGGTTGGGGTAGACGATTGGTTTCTCGATACATCGGATTCCGATCACGCCGGCAATGACTGGTTTAATATTGACCTTGGCATCGTTGTCGAAGGCCAGCGTGTCAGTCTGTTGCCGGTGCTGCGAAAAATATTCTCCGACGCGGACTATCTGTCCGCCGTAGGAATAGGAAAAAAGACGGTAACGGTAATTCTCGCCGACCGCCGCAGCGTCGAGATGCCCGTCGAACGGCTCGAGAAGATACGCGAAATGTTTACCGAACTTTTTTCCATCAATGGCGATCCGGACGACTCCTTGAGGGTGGACCGTTTACGGGCTGCCGAGTTTGCAGGTGTGGACGGATGGCGCTGGACGGGCAGTCAACGTGTGTGTGATCTGGCTAAAAAGCTCGCCGAACCGAAGTCGCTGGCTGTTTCGCCGCCCGCACAGCTCAATGCCACGCTGCGGCCTTACCAGTTGGAAGGCCTCAGTTGGCTGCAATTCCTGCGCGAATCTGATCTCGCCGGCGTGCTGGCCGACGACATGGGGCTGGGTAAAACCATCCAGGCGCTGGCGCACCTGCTGACCGAAAAGGTCGCTGGCCGTCTCGACCGCCCCTCTCTGGTCGTAGCCCCAACCAGCCTGATGGGCAACTGGCGCGATGAAACCCGTCGCTTTGCGCCCGATTTACGCCTGCTGGTGCTTCACGGCTCCGAACGTCACGAACACTTTGAAAAGCTTTCCGATTTTGACCTCGTCGTCACCAGCTATTCGTTGCTGCATCGAGACCGCGAAGTCCTGACACAGCATCCCTACCATCTCGTCATTTTGGACGAGGCCCAGACAATTAAAAATCCGTCAACACTATTTGCTCAGGCGGCACGCACACTCAGCACGCGGCACCGCTTGGCGCTCACCGGCACACCGATGGAAAATCACCTTGGGGAATTTTGGGCAATTTTTGATTTCCTCATGCCCGGCTTTCTTGGAAATCGGCGGCAATTTACCAAACTCTTCCGCGATCCTATCGAAAAGGGAAACGACCAGAAACGACGCCAAACACTGGCTCGGCGCGTGGCACCACTGATTCTTCGCCGTCGTAAAAGTGAAGTGGCACTGGAACTGCCTCCCAAAAATGAAATGGTACAGACCATTGAGCTTTCAAGTGCCCAACGCGATCTTTATGAAAGTATTCGTATTTCCATGGAAGGCCGCGTGCGCGAGCAAATTGCCGATCTCGGCCTGGCCAAATCGCATATTGTCATTCTTGATGCCCTGCTGAAACTCCGCCAGGTCTGCTGCGACCCGCGATTGCTGAAAATTCCCAGTGCCCGGAAGGTACATGAATCCGCCAAACTGGAATGGCTGGCGCAGACGCTGCCATCCATGGTGGAAGAAGGCCGGAAAATTTTATTGTTTTCCCAATTCACAAGCATGCTCAACCTCATCGAGCAGAAACTTATCGAACTGAAAATCCCCTTGGTGCGCCTGATAGGCAAGACGCGCGATCGCGAAACGCCGGTGCAGGCATTTCAAAACGGGAAGGTGCCCGTGTTTTTGATCAGCCTCAAGGCGGGCGGTACCGGGCTTAATCTAACCGCCGCCGACACGGTGATCCATTATGACCCGTGGTGGAATCCGGCCGTTGAAAATCAGGCCACCGATCGCGCCCACCGCATTGGGCAGGATAAGACGGTGTTTGTATACAAACTCATCACACTGGGCACCGTGGAGGAAAAAATCCGTGCGCTCCAGCAGCGAAAGGCGGAATTGGTGGCCGCACTGCTGGACGAAAGCGGCCATACCCCGCTTAAAATCGGCGAGGAAGAATTGCGGGCGCTCTTCGCGCCATTGCAATAAGACCGCAGGATGGCATCCGAAAAAAATAGGGGTGCGGTTCACCTAGCCTCGGTCGCAGCACGCATGTCGTATTCCAGCGTCTCGATAAACTGCCGATAGCGGAAGCGGCGGTTCCTGCCGCCACCGGTCATTTCTTCCAATATGCCGATCTTTTCCAACGCGGCTATACATTTGCCTGCAGTTACAGCGCTAACACCTGCCAACTCTGCTATTTCCGCCACCGATGCCACCGGTTGTTTTGAAAATCCTTCAAGTACACGAACGGCACTCGCAGATTGACGTCCAATCTCTGCAATGCGACGCTGATCTTCATCCAGCAAGCGATTAATGTTTGTCACGGTCTGGAATGCCTCGTTTGCCGTTTCAGACACCGCAAGGAAGAAAAATTCCAACCAGTCTTCCCATGCGCCGTTCGTCCGGACATTCATGAGATGCCGATAATATTCCTCGCGGTGCTTCTTGAAATACAGGCTAAGGTACAGCAGCGGTTGACGCAGTACCTTTTGTTCGTGAAGGATAAGCGTTATAAGCATGCGACCAAGCCTTCCGTTGCCATCAAGGAACGGATGAATGGTTTCGAATTGGACGTGGGACAAAGCGGCCTTTATCAGCGGCGGTGAGGATACCGGATCGTCGTGCCAATATTTTTCCATCGCGCCCATCGTCTCCATGAGCGCAAATGCGGGTGGCGGAACAAACGCCGCGTTGCCCGGTCGCGTGCCGCCGATCCAGTTCTGGCTCGTCCTGAACTCCCCCGGAGTCGCGCCGCTGGAGCCTCGACCGGACACCAGCAGTTTCTTGTGCATCTCACGCACAAGCCTCAGCGATAGCGGAAATCCGTCACTCAGGCGGCGCAAACCATGATTGATCGCGCTGAGATAATTGCTCACTTCCGCCACGTCGGTGTTAGGGGGGGGCCGGCCATCCGACGCTTCGAATTGGAATAGTTCTGATAAGGATGATTGAGTGCCTTCAATCATTGAAGAAAGCAGTGCTTCTTTTTTGATGTAAGCATAAATAAATCTGTCGGGAGATGGCACCAGCACACTAATCGTGTCGAGTCGCCCCAGATTCACCAGCGCATCGCTGTATGATGCGTGAAGCGCGCCAGAGAAGTTGACGGGCGGATCCGGCGGCAACGGCTTGGGAATAAATGCGCGGACTTCCTCGTCGCCGTGCGAACTGATCGAAAAATTACCTTGCAGGCCGCGCTCCATAAGGGAATCTTAATTCACATCCTTAATTAACGCGAGTCGTTATTTAAGGAAATGGCCTTATCCTTAAATAACTAGCGCTCTGTCACACCTACAAATTAGGATTGACGGTGGGCTAAGGGGTTGTGGGCGCG
>DZDI01000347.1 GCA_022730455.1 Phycisphaera mikurensis
TAATAGGCGATTGTAGCCTGAAGGTTGGTGCGCGGGTCGGTAATGTTGGTCATCCTGGTTCCGCTGTAGCCGTAGGTGGTGGGATTGCTCAGCGGGTTGGCGGCGGTGACGATCATGTTGTCGCTATTCCAAGTATAGATGACCGATCGTCCGGCAAAATCGGATGCGCCATTTATCCTCCCGCTTCCGTCACGGGTAATGGTGTAGTGGCGGCCACTGGCATCGGTGGCCCCGGTGATCCGGTTAGCGGTATGGCTGAAGACCAGGGCGTTGGTGTCGCGGTCTTCGATGCGCTCCAGCCGACCGGCGCTGCTGCCTGCGGGATCGGCGAAGCGGTAGAGCAGGTTGCCTTTGGTGTAGAGGGTGACGGTGCCGTCACCATTTCGCACCAGTTCATCAAAATTGCCGTAGTTGAGCGGATACCACTTGCCGTCCATCTCCTTGTAGAAGTGCTGGGGCCGGCCGTCCTCGCGAAATTCGATGGTCATGATGTTAAAGGCTTCCAGTTTCGCCACTGCATCGAGGTTAAACGACCACTTGCCGGAGCGGGAAGCCCCACCCCGCGAATTATAGGCGCGGGTCAGGGTGAAGTCCGGCCCCTTGCCGCTGACCGACAGGTCGTTGGCGGACTGGTGAAAATTGCCGGTGGCGACATCAACCCCGCGCAACAACTGACTGCCGCTGCCGCTCTGGGCCGGGTCACCGATCTCGTTTTTCTTGATGACCGCGTCAATGCAGCTCTGCTCGGTGCAGGTGGAGCTTTGCGAATAACAGCCCTGCAAGACATCGTTCTTCTCATCAATGTACCCAGGCTTTGCTTGCGCAAAAATTCCAGCGCGGAAGTAACGGATGCCAGGGTAATCAAGGTCGCGGTTAGCCGTGCAAGTGGTGCCCACGCAGGTGGCGGGGATGTGGCCGCCATCATCAATCTGGGTCAGCCAGCCGCCATTCTGGTTGTCGAAGTTGAAGGCGACATAGGTGTTGGTGTTTGCGGGCAGGGGTGCGGCAAGGGTGACGGTGATGGTGTAGTTGCCGCCGTTGTCTGAAATATCCAAATCACCCAATGACCCACACTGTCCGCCGCGCACGGCACGCACATAATAGCTATAGGACTTATTGTCGTCGTAGCCACCGCCATCGTAGAAACCCACGAGCCACGCGACGTCGGTATCATACGCGTAGG
>DZDI01000165.1 GCA_022730455.1 Phycisphaera mikurensis
CGTCGGGCCACCCGCCAAAGCACGTAACGGGATGTTGGCGGCGCGGGGCATCCAAGATGTTTTTGGATGCTTCCGCCGCTTTCGGTGCCGCGTTGGGGCGGCGACAGGGATCTGTTCTATTGGCCGGGCTTTTTGCCCAAGATTTGGAGAAACGTTATGTGCACCAAGCGCTTTGTCTTTCCATCTCGTAAATCCCTACACGGTTTTACCCTCGTGGAATTGCTGGTGGTCATTTCCATTATCGCCATCCTGATAGCCTTGCTGTTGCCTGCCCTGGCAGCGGCCAAGCAGGATGCAAACAGTGTCGTATGCCTCTCGAACCTGAAATCGCAGGGGCAGATGCTGGCCGAGTACGGCGCTGAGTACCAAGGCGCTATTCCTTACGGCAGGACGGTGGGGGCGTCGTACGGCACTAATATGTGGGGCACTGACGATTGGACTACACTTCTGTTCTGTAATAGTCAGGGCATTTCGGCGGCCAGCCTCGCGCAGGCGTGGTGGTATCCGCTGTCGGCAACCCCGATGAATTCAACACAGGTGGATAGCTTGGCGGAGGCATGGGCGAAGGTATTTACTTGTCCTGCTGCGACCATACCCCTCAATCCCGGGAGCCCTGTCAGTCACCCGAATTTTCCCATAGGCAACTATACCACCTATGCCTGTAACCCAAATTTTTTTATGACTTGCCTCCCACCGAATTCGCAAGGAGTGGGGGCCTACTTCACGGGCGGTCATCAGCCCCAGACGGTCATCTTTAAAATGTCCAACGCCACTGACCCGAGCCAGCAGATCGCCACCGGGGATTCCACCCAAGTAACCCAATACGGCGATGCTGGTGGCGCCGGGCCAGTGTTTTATTGGTGCCAGAACGTATGGCCAGATTTTAAAACGGCTTCCCCAGAGGACTTAATATCGTCACAAGGCCTTGCGCCCGCGCTGAATTCCAACAATGACTATCCCATAGCAAACTGGGCAGTGGGACTGCGCTACCGCCATGGCCAACCATCGGCCAATGCTCGCGGCGGGTGGGCCAATGCCCTATTCCTCGACGGCCATGCGGCGAGTATTCCAAACAATCGCGCGCCCGCCGGAATGCCCGGACAGCCGGTCATGACCGGGACATCCGGGCTGAGGGTACTGAATGTGGTCAACCCAGATTTACCCACGTCGGTCATGCAATGATCTCTGTGGGAAAGCTAAGATCCACGCCACTGACCATTTGGCGGTGTTGGCGCGTACGGACGTGCCATGCGTCAGCGCGTGAGCGGTGCGTTTAGCTGCCGAAGTGGGTTGTCCGATACGGCCTTCTAGGCAATGGGGCCGCGGGCGGTACGTTCTTGCAGGTATAGTTATTAAGGAGTTACTATAAGTGCATGTCATTCAGCGGATGTGGATGTGCGGTATCGCAGCATCGGTATGGGCGGCGGCTGCGCCGGCCTCTGCGCGGCAGCCATTGCCCGTTCCGAACCGGGCGGTGAAGGCGGTGGCAGTGCGTGCCGACAGCCTGGTTCCGAACCCGACGGTGCCGGATGGATTGGGCGTTAACATTCACTGGACCAATCCTCGCCCCGGCGAGATACGTATGCTGGCGGCGACGGGCGTGCGCTGGATTCGCATGGATTGTACCTGGGGTGCGACGGAGGTAAAAAAAGGGCAATATCATTTTGCAGCTTACCTCCGCTTGATTACTGCGCTGCGGCGCTATCATATCCGGCCTGTGCTTATTCTCGACTACGGCAACTCGCTTTATCAGCACGGCGCATTTCCGACCACACCGGCAGCCCGCCACGCCTTTGTCCATTGGGCTGCAACGGCAGCGAAAACCTTTCGCGGCTGGGGCGTGATGTGGGAAATGTGGAATGAACCCAACGGAAGTAATGTGCCTGCTGCCGCTTACGCAAAGTTGGCGATAGCAGTGGGCCAAGCCATTCACCGCGTCGATCCACATGCCCTGTTTGTGGGGCCGGCGCTGGCAGGCATGGATGGTGGATGGTTGAAACAAATATTTCAGGATGGGGTGCTTAAAGAATTCGATGCGGTGACGGTACATCCCTACCGCCAGGCACCGCCGGAAACCGTTGGCAAAGATTATGTAAATATTCGCCAACTCATCGCACGTTATTCCCCGGCAGGCCGAACCATTCCGCTGATTTCTGGCGAATGGGGATATTCAACGACATGGATGCAATACGATGCCAACCGTCAAGGAAAATACCTGGCGCGGGAATTTCTGACCAATCTCATGCACCGAATACCGCTTTCCATCTGGTATGACTGGCACAATGATGGCGCCTTTGGGTTGGGGCAATCCGACCATGGCAGCATAGAATTTTCTCATATCGCGGTATCTGCGAACTCCGCGGCCAAGAAGAATTTGAAGTTTTTCGTCAAACAGCGGCCATGGACGTTCAACAACGGGGCGGAATTTCCCGGTGCCACCGGTAGTTTTCACATCGACACGCATCACCCGGTGCCGGTAGGCGTGCTCACCTACAATTTTGCGGGTGGCGGGAATTATGTGGATGCGATCTTGAATATTGGCATCAAGCAAGCCGATGCCTTGGTGTTCAGGGTTAAATCCGGACAGCGGCAGCGGATATTGATTCGGATTGCGGACCGCTCTGGCCAGACCAATCAATGGGTACTGCCCTATCGGGATGTGCATCACTGGCAGACGCTTCGCGTGAATCTGGCGCATGGGGCACCGGAATACTGGGGTGGCAAGAATAATGGCCTGGTCGACTTCCCCATTACCTCCATGGCCATTGGCGTAAACAATGCCTTTCCATCGCAGGAAAGGCATTTTGGAATAGTTAAATACAAATACCATCCGCATCGGCACTGGGTATACACCCCCAAGCCAGCGTTTTTTGCCTGCCGCACTCTGACACACACACTGCATGGGTTCCATTTTGAAAAGCGGATCAAAGAGAATAACCTCAATAATTTTGTGCTGGTATTTGCCCGTGGCGAGCAGCAACGCTGGGTGGCTTGGAGTATGGTCAAACCCCAACCCGGGCGGGGCGCTGTGGTATTGCCGCTGCCGGCAGGGACCTATCGCGTGATCAATTACCTGGGAGCGCAATGCACTACGGCCAGAGCCGGTGCGGCGGGACTCAAGCTCCAGCTTTCCACGGGGCCGCAGTATGTTGTCCCTGTGCGTGCCGGTCGCGATGAACCGATGTCACCGGAGGCTGACCAGCGTGCCATCGGTGGATGCGCAGGAACGCTGAGCGTGCGGCAGGTACCCTGGATTTTATTCGAGTATGCCGAGGATTGGATATGTCTGCCAAAAATATACCGGACCGCTTAGCGCAGCGGCGGGAGTTTCTAAAACGGGTGGCGTTAGCTTCCGCAGCAGTGGCGGGGTCGAACCTGGTGCGGCCAGCGGAATGCCGCGCGATTGGGAATTCTGCGTCAGGCTTTTTTTATGATTCCACGCCCGCCGGAGCCATTGACGCGGTTCGTCCTATGATCGGGACCAATGGTTACGGCCGCACGTTTCCTGGCGCTGTGGTGCCGTTTGGCTTGGTACAGCTTAGCCCCGATACCGCCGGCCCGGCCCAACCGCAATGGTGGCGGCATGGGCGTAATGTCATTGTGTATCCGTGGGAGCATTGTTCCGGTTATTTTTATCCTGACAATGTGATATTGGGTTTCAGCCACACGCATATTTCCGGCACCGGATGCCCCGCCTTGGGAGATGTCATGCTTATGCCGGGAATAGGCCCCGTGCGTTGGCACGCTGGCGGGCAGGGTTGGCAGCATGACGCGCAGGACACCGAAATTCATCCCAATTCGGGGTGGGTTGCGCGTCCGCCGGGTTACGCATCGCGGTTTTCACATGAGCATGAAATCGCCCGGGCCGGCTATTACCGCGTTTTATTGGAAGATTACGGTATCACGGCGGAGCTGACCGCCAGCAACCGCTGCGGCGTTCATCGGTACACATTTCCGGATGTTGCTCAGGGCCATGTCATTCTAGATCTGCTGCATACGCTTGATGCCTCGGTGTATGAGGCTCGATTAAATATTGAAAGCGCTACGACCATAAGCGGTTATCGCGGTACGCACGGATGGGCACCGGACCGACAGGTTTATTTTGTTATCCAGTTCTCGCGGCCTTTTGAATCCTGCCAGGTGCAGCGTAATGGCGTGGTACAGGCCGGTACCGTGGGTTCCGTTCCGGGACCCAGACTCAGAGCCGCGTTCCATTTTTCAACAGCTTCGGGCAAGGCGCTGGTTATCAAAGTGGGGATTTCCGGTACAGGTATTGAAGGTGCACGTAAGAATTTGCAGGCGGAAATTCCGCACTTTGATTTTGATCAACTGGCTACGCAGGCCACCGAGCGGTGGAATGAGGCTTTGGGCGTTTTGGAGGCTGAGCTTCCTGATAAAAACCTGACGCAGAGTTTTTATACCGCCGCGTATCACGGCATGATCGGGCCGACGACTTTTAATGATGTGGATGGCAGGTATCGAGGTGAGGATCGTAAAAATCATGCCAACCCTGGCTTTACCAATTACACCACCATGTCGATATGGGATATTTACCGGGCGGAATTTCCATTTATCATGTTAACTCAGCCGCGACGAACCAACGATATCATCAAAACCTTGCTTGTGGATTATCAGCAGCTTAAGGCGCATGCGCTGCCGGTGTGGCCATTATGGGGGAATGAAACATGGTGCATGACCGGATTTCACGCCGTTGGAATGATTCTGGGCGCCTATACACGCGGCTTCCGTGATTACGACGTGGAAGCGGTCTATGCGGCCATGCGAGATACCGCCCTTATGGGTGCCACCGCCAATGGCAGTCGCGAGATGCAGGCGGCCTTCCGGCACTTTGGCTATCTGCCCGCAACACCCCAAACAGCCGCCCGAACCGTTGGGCACGAAGATCAAAGGCAGGCGGTGTCGCGTAGTCTGGATTTTGCTTATGACTACTGGTGTGTTGGCGCGATGGCGGAACTGCTGGGTAAACATGACGATGCCGAAATGTTTTATAAATATGGACAGAATTATAAAAATCTTTTTGATCCTGAGTCCGGGTTCATGCGTGGGAAAACCGCAGATGGCCAATGGCGGGAGGGGCCATTCCGGCCCTTTCATCCGGATGAAGACTATTGGGCGGACTACACCGAATCCGACGCTTGGCAGGCCACGTTCAATGTCATGCAGGATGTGCAGGGGTTGATTGAGCTTTATGGCGGCGATGAGCCGTTTA
>DZDI01000348.1 GCA_022730455.1 Phycisphaera mikurensis
TCACCTTAGCGCTCATGCCAGCCTCTCAGTTTCATCGACATCCCACAACTCACGCCAGGTATGGATGTAATCGGCCGTGGCGGCTGGGGAAATGGGGTAGTAATAACGGCAGAGCGTCTTGAAAAGTTCCAGTCCGGCGGGATGCCCCGCATGATCAAGCAACCGGTCGAGGGTCTGTTCGATGTGCCTCTCATCGCGGCTTTCCGTGGCGATGATGGCATTCACTACCGGAGCGTATTGATGTGCGGCAATGGTATGCTGCCGTTGTATTTCTTTGGCAATGGCGCTTATGGATTGGAACAGGGCCTCATGGTCACTCATGACTTACTCTCTTCAGTTGGAGATAGCACGGTGGATGCGCTGTCGCTTATCCACCCTACTTTGTCGCCGGTTTTGTAGTTGTAGTTGTAGGGTGGATAAGCGACAGCGCATCCACCGAATGATATTGCAAGAATATCCGCCGGAGCCATTATTCGCAATTCATCCCAATGACGGTTGCCGGTTCACCGACACCCCATGATTCCTCATACCAACCTTTACTCACGGCGTTACTGAACGACGACCATTGCCATTCGCAAGGCCGGTTCGCCAACCCGTGTTTCACCGGATTGTAATGGATGTAATCCATGTGTCTGCGCCAATCCTCCTCATCACGGATGGCATGTTCCCAAAACCGCCGCTGCCATACCATCCGCTCGTTGCGTTTATTGGTGACAGGGTTTATTTGGCGGGAGGCGGCCTTCTTTATTTCACGCCAGCGGGAGGAGTAATCGGTATCGCCATCCGGCATTTGCCATATACAGTGGAGGTGCTCGGGCAGGACGACCATCGCGTCAATCTGGAAGGGGCGTGTTGCCATCACCTTGCGAATCGCCGCCCGCAATATCTCAACACGCCCTTCGTTGATGAAAATCGGGGTGCGATCATGGGTAACGACGGTGAAAAAGTAGACGCCGCCGGGGATATGGGCGCGATGATAATGACTCATACCACCCCTTGGTCACTGATGGCCCGGTGGATGCGCTGCGCTTATCCACCCTACATTACTGAAATCGAGTGGCGGCACCGGCGGCAGTGGCTGGGGAATAAAGGCGCGAACAGTTTCTCCCCCGGCGGTACTGGTAGCATAGCTTCCCGAGGTATCACGGAGCATGATGCGCGTTCCTTGAATAAGAATTC
>DZDI01000349.1 GCA_022730455.1 Phycisphaera mikurensis
TACCACCAATTACCAGAGCGCGCCAGCGCCATTATTGTGAATATTTGCCGCGGAGTGGTAAAGAGTTACGCCCCGGTGAGAGTATAAGCTCGATACGGTTACGCCCCCATAACCATTAATATCTTATTTTGAAATCGTACTGCTAGGCACGAGTTTTCTTACAGCGTCCCAATGCCCGGAATGCCTATCATACCGGTAACGCACGCCTCGGTAGACCAGGTAAGGCGGGATGAGTTTAGCTCCACGTACCCAACGACCGTGCAAACGCCAAAACTTTTCCACCTTTCCGTTCGCGGTTGTCCTCCCCGCCTTGAAAAGAAACCTGCCACAGACCCCAACATCCCTCCAGAAATACGCGCGATTATGCGGTGGGTTTCCACGCGTCTGCCATGTGGTGCCTACGACAATGGACGGAACGCCAAGGCGTCCCTTCCGTCGAAACCGTATTTGGAACAGGTGCATGTGACTGATTCCCGCCTTGCCGTGGAATGCGCCAATTAGTTGCAGGGAGCCATTTGAGGCTGCCACCAAAGAAAAGCGCAGACCACTAATCGTTCCGTAGTAGCTCCCCGGAAGAAGCTTTCCGCGAAATAGTCCAGTACCCCGGCTTCCTGCGAGCGGGTTATGCTCCAAATTCAAACGGTATCTCTCATAACGGCGTCCTATCTCATAGCCGGTCACGGTTGCTAATATAACGAGTACGACCATAACGACCATCGCCACCATTACCGAAGGTAAATGCTTCATGCCTATATCCAATCTATCCACTTAACGACAGCTAAATCGTGCTCGCTGACACCTTGATGCGCGGCGTCACCAGCGAGATGCATACCTTATAGTATTGACCAAAACCAAGACCAAAAATCCCGGGGCTCTCCCCGGCTCAGCCGCTGCTGTATGGCGGCGTGCTCTGCGGGTGATAGTGGCTGGCCCTGGGCCATATTCATTAACGCGTTGTAAATTGGGTCGTTCATGAAATTGCATTTCAAGGATCTACCCATATCGTGTATTGCCCGGTTCTCTGCTTGCGTCTTTAGCCAAGCTTTCACCGCACCGGGCACGACGCCCGTCGCGTCGACGAACTCTCCTCCGGGCACCACTTGGCGGTAGGTATCATTAACCCATTGGATTACGCCGCTGGCGGTCCAGCGCCCGCTCGGATCCACATTCCCCACCGGA
>DZDI01000350.1 GCA_022730455.1 Phycisphaera mikurensis
AATGTTTTGGCGGCGGAGAATCACAAAAAAATCATCGAGTTTGTGCGCGAGCAGGAACTTCCGCATTTTCATCATCAGGGCGTTTGCCATCAGGTGATGTTGGAGGAAGGTTATGTCACGCCTGGCGCAATCATCATCGGCGCGGATTCGCATTCCAACACCTACGGCGCGATGGGCGCATTCGGCGCGGGGCTTGGCTCCACCGAAATCGCCGTGGCGTGGGTGACGGGCAAATGCTGGTTCAAAGTCCCTGAGACGATTCGCATTGAGTTGACGGGCAAAACCCAAAGCGGAGTCTACGCCAAAGACGTGATGATTTACATCGCGGGCATGATGGGCATGGACGGCGGCACCTATCGCTCGGTGGAGTTTGGCGGCGAATACATCGAAAGCCTGCCGATGAACGAGCGCATCGTCTTCCCGAACATGTCCACCGAGATTGGCGCGAAGTGCGGCTTGATTGCCGCGGACGAAGTGACGCTGGATTACTTGCGGACTCAGACTCCCGCGCAGGGGACTTACGAAATGATTCAACCCGTGAATCCACGCTACGAGCGGGTCGTCCAAATTGACGTGTCCCAACTCGCGCCGCAGGTTTCGTGTCATCCCGACGTGGATCATGTCAAACCGCTGGAGGAAGTCGTCGGGCTGGAAGTCCACGAGGTCTACATCGGCACTTGCACCAATGCCCGCTACGAAGACCTTGAAATTGTGGCGAACATGCTCAAAGGCAAAAAGGTGAATCCGTTTACGCGGGTGATCGTCACACCTGCCAGCGAGCGGATTTACAGAAAGGCGATGAAAAACGGCTTGATTGAAATTCTGCTCGAAGCGGGCTGCGCGGTGACGGGGACGGGCTGCGGCGCGTGCATCGGGCGTCACGGCGGAATCCTCGCGGCGGGCGAGCGCGCCCTGACCACTATGAACCGCAATTTCATCGGGCGTATGGGCAGTCCGCTGGCGGAGATTTATCTGGCAAGTCCCGCAACTGCGGCGGCAACCGCGCTGGCGGGGAAGATTGCCGATCCGCGTGAATATTTATAGTTACGGAGTCGAAAGTCTCCAGACTTTCGATAAATTCCAAAATCAGGAGATTTTGGAATCCAATTAATACAAGGAGACTCCCATGACCAAAGCATGGACATTTGAAGACAACCTCAACACCGACGAAATCATCC
>DZDI01000037.1 GCA_022730455.1 Phycisphaera mikurensis
CAAAGTAAAGACGCTGGTGGCGGAATCATAAGTGATTTGTGACGGGCCGGGCGGGCTGGTGCACGGGTCAGCGCGCCGCTCCAAGCCCGGCTACGCGGCCGGACATTCATACCATAAGCCGGCCACCCTGGTGGCCGCTCTCTGCCGCTCCAAGCCCGGCGGCTAAACAGCGTCGCGGCGTGGACGGCTGTTCCACTTTTGGCGCCGCTGCTGGCATTGGCATTTGGTGGGCGAATACAGCCTCCCATTCGACATGCGGTTGAGCACATATCCAATGGGCCGGGCAAAAATATGCACCCAGTCGCCCCAGCCGCGTGGCCGGCCGCGGTAATCGCTGCACACCTGGCAAGTGCCAAAGCTTGGGCGTCCGCCGTGGCGACCGATTCGGCAGCATCCTCCGCCGGGCACGCCGCAATCTTTCCAAAAAATGCATTTAGGCTTCATTATTAACTCACCTCGAGGGTGGCGTGGGAATCGCAGCCACTGGTGCGTGTGTAGGTGCCGGTAAATAAGCCGCCGGTTTTCTGGCCGCTCCAGATGATCTCTCCGTAGCCGCCGCTGTTTTGTCCGCTGACCTGCAAAGTAAAGACGCTGGTGGCGGAATCATAAGTGATTTGTGACGGGCCGGGCGGGTCAAGCTGCCACATTCGATGCCCGCTCATTTGGCAGTCGTAGCAGTTTACGCCGTCGATCATGTGGGCGTTGAAGCACAAATAGTTGGAGAAGGCGCACTCGCCGTTGACTAGCCAGAATATCCCCGGCCAGACGCAATCGGATGGCACCGCCGACGCACCATCGGGGCATGGCGTAAAGAACCCGTCAAAGTAACCGGTAATCGCCACACTGCTGGGCGGGCTGGTGCACGGGTCAGCCGGCGGCACCGTACCGCAGCAGCACGGCGTCTCCACGGCCGAAAGCACTCTTTGGCCGCCGGCGGCGATACGCAGTCGGCCGTCAGAACCCAATTGCAGCAATGGGCCGGAATTGGACATCGTGTAAGCTCCTAACTGCACGGCGTGGTGGCGGGAACTTCGCCGGCATCCCACAGCCGCCAGGTACCGCCGGCATCTACAAATGCCAGCCCATAGGCCGGATGGGCCGACGGTGGAATGCTGGACCCCACCGGTCGCGGCCGGGCCAGCGGCGTCTCGGTGGCGTAGGTGTCGCTGGCATCAATCGTCAGCAGGGTGTATGTCCAGGTGGCCGGAGTGGTTTGTGTGCCGTCGGTACCGCCATCTTTAATCACCTGCACCGGCTGGAGTACCGGGCCGCTGGCGTGCACGAGCATAATCGCCCGCGCCGGGTTTTCAGCCGTCATGCCGGCCAGAATTCCGCAGTGCACCGATTGCAGCGTCAACTGATGGCCGCCACCGACTTCCGCCATGTTCACCAATAATGTATTATTATTCCGGGTGTCGGTGAGACCTTCCGGCAGGCTCAGGTTGGCGCCGGCGGTTGCGGTGGAATCACCCGCAAGCAGATGGGCGGCATATTTGCCGGCACCTGCTTCAAACGCGGTAATGCGGGCGATGAGCATCCGCCACCCCTGGCTTTGGTCCCGGTGCATGGCCACCGCACCCATCGAACCGAACGCAGCCACCTGCAGATCGCCACCACCCACCAGCGGGTCGGCGTGCGGCATCGCGCCGACCATGGAGCGTCCATGCGAGTCTGCCCAACGGGCCAATGATGCCGGCCGGATCGCCAGCGGCCCCTGCTGCGCCGTTGGCATCCCCACGCCATGAAAGGTGGCCGGGGCCACGCGCGGTGTTGCCGGCGGGGTAATCGATGCATCGGAATGGTTCTGCGTCACTTCAGCGGCCCCATCACGTGATAAAGCTGAACACCGTTGAAAAATCCACCGCGGGATAAATTTGAAAACGCCCCCATCCGTTGCCGGACGTTACCGAGCCGTCGGTCACCATCGATGCGGCAATGTCCGGCGGTATGGTGTGGTCCACATTGCGAAACACCACGTATTGATCCCATGAATGGGCGTTGTAGGCAAAGCGATAAATGTTGCGGTACCAGACGCCATCGACGGTGGACCCTTCAATCGGCAGGCACAGCCACGTGCGCGGCGGAAACCCCCGCCACGTTGTGGAATTGACCGACCCGGCGTATGCCACGGTGCTGGGCTCCGGGTCAAGCGTTTGAAGAAAATGAAAACTCAGTGTCGCCCGGAGCTGCAGCGGTGTAAGGTCGGCAACCTGCGTTTGCGCCACCCCGCCGGCCGGAGTGTACGTGACGGTGGCGAGAATATTATTTATATCGTAATGATGGCGGGCTTGTTCCAGATTGCCGGAAAAACTCTTCAAATAGGCCGATGGCAGCAGTTCCCATTCATACCGGCACAGGGCGTCAAAACAGTCGGCCCCATTGCAGATGGTCTGTACCTGCCGCACCACCGCCTCCGGACGGTCGGGATGCGGCGTGCCAATGGCGGGAATGGTAAAGCCAGTGATTGAATCGGTGGCGGCGGCGGCCATGATGGGGCGCAGCGTGGGGGAATATTCTGCCAGCCCGGTGATCTGAAACTTGCGAATGATGCTGTAGCCGGTGGGGGTCCATACGAGTGGATCGGCCAGCAGCAGGTCCTCTTTAATGCTAATGGGCATGGTGCGGCTATAGAATCTTCAATGCCGATAACCATCCCGCACCGCGATTTTGCACCCGCCCACCCCATTTAGCCGCGGGCCGCCTGCTGATGGGTTTCGTCCCAAAGGCCCAAAATGCGAAATTGATTGATTTGACATGGCACCACCCATTCCATTAAAATACCAATGACTCATTTACACCGCAAACATGGGAGCTGGTGCCTTTATGAAATGTAACTGCGATTTGCCAAAGCTTTCCCTGGTGCTGGCCATTGGGGCCCTCGGGATGGTCTTTACCGTGACGCCGCAGGCCGATGCGGCGGTCGGTCCATTTAATAACATGGTCGTCTTCGGAGACAGCCTCTCCGATGTGGGCAACATAGCCTTTCAGGATGGCGGGACGTACCCCGGTACGTCTCACAATTACGCGCCAGGAATGTTTACGGACGGCCCTGCGACCACGCCTTCAACTGCCATCATTGGCAATTACGCCTATCAACTCGACAACGCCCTTGGCTTTGCAACGCTGACCGCCAGCGGAAGCGGCGGCACCGATTACGCCTATGGTGGAGCGGTCACCGGCCCATCGTCGGTCTATGCCGGTGTTACCGTGATGGGAATGAACGAGCAGGTCACCACTTTTGTAAATTCCAAGCCGTCGGCTCCGGCCGACAATCTTTACATGTTTTGGGGCGGTGCCAATGACATCCTCAATGCGGCGCAGGCCACTGGTGCCACGGCATCTTCCATCGACACCGCCGCCACTGCGGCTGCCGCCAATATCGACAGCCAGATAACCACTCTGTACCAGAATGGCGCCCGCGATTTTATCTGGTTGAACTTACCCAACCTGGCGCTGACGCCGGAAGGGTCAGGTCTCCCCACGGCGGCCGATTTAACGTCAGCCGTCGATGAATTTAATTCCAGCGTGACGCAGGATGTGGCGGCAATTGAGGGTGGAACATTGCCGGGTGCAAAAGTGGATGTTGTCGATGACAGTTCCGTGTTTACTGAATTGGTTGCCTCGCCATCCAAGTACGGGTTTACCAATGTCACTTCGGGTGCACAGGGGCTCACCAATGTCAACCCTGATACCTATCTTTTCTGGGATAACCTGCATCCGACCACGGCCGCCGATGCTTTTCTGGTCGGCCAGACGAAGCCGGGTATTGCCTCCTTTTTTTCAATCGGTACGGCCACACCTGAGCCGTCCAGTTGGCTGTTTTTGCTGGTCGGCGGTATTGCGGTGGGCCTCCTGGCACGCAGCCGCCGAAGGGCCTGAGGCCGGTGTGGTTGTCTCCATTGGGTTTTCAGTCATAACAACGATCGCGCATGCGGCGGCAACGCATTGAGCGCAGGTGGTTATCAGGCTGGCGAGCAGAAACAGTGTCATCGTCGCAGCACCGCGTCGATGGTCGCCTGCAAAGGCGTGGGCCGCAGCCGCGGCACCACATCACGCAACCATGCGTAATCCGTCCCGGCCGGTGGCGACGGCAGGAGTGGCTGCAGCACGGCCCGCGCCGGCGCACTGATCCCTTTGCTGATCGCAAGCATAAGCGCCTCCGGATTGGCCGGCACACCCACCAGCGAAAATTCCAGCAGTTCCCACGATCGGTATATCCGTGTGGCGCTGGACCATTGGGGATTCTGGCGAATTTCAGCCGCCGTCGGCGGAGATGATTCCAGCGGCCGAAAGCCGATGCTGTACGTGCGTAGAACGCCATCCTGCGCCAGGGCGAATATGTCACGGGCAAAAGGCGTCTTATCCGTGCAGCGGAATTTAGCCAATAATTTTCCATGGTGTGGTTTGATCCACTGCGTTACGCCAATGGGCTGCGTGGTATCGTGGTTGTAAAAGACCGTCATGCCGCCATGGTTCTTGCGAAGCATGCCGGTGGGTAAAACCACTTCATTCTGCCGATCGACCGCGGCGGTGCTGATACACGCCACAATTTCCCGTCGGCCGGGTGCGGTTTCCAGCGTGCCGGCCTCAAAGGTTTTCTGTTCCATCGGTTGGCTCCTCTTGTTTGATAGATGTGGATGGGCGACTGGCATGCGACACCAGTGACCGCGCCGTTTGCTGGTCAATTTTTAATAAACGAGCCACCGCGTTAATACCTATCGCCTGCTCCATATGGCCGGCGGTTACGGCTCGGTTAATACGCAAAAGCAAGGCAAAGGTCTGTGGCGTGCTTAAATTGTCCGTATCCGGGGCCTTGGCGCCGGGATCGGTCATCGCATCCGATGCTTGGCTTGTCGATACCGGCGGCAGGGCGTCAAAACCAGCCAGCCGGCGGATTTCCTCCCGGGTTAATACCCCTGCTTTGATCGCCATCTGCGCTTTTTGCAAATTGAATGCTTCATCCGCAGGCACCGGGTTGTCGGCGGCAAGGAATAGCTGCTTGCCAAATCGCGGCGTAAGCATCTCATTGAGTTTTTGTTCCAGAATCAGCACCCGCGGCAGGATGGTTTGCCGCGCGTAGAGCGTTTCGCTGGCCTGCATGTTGGCGTACGTGGCGTCCTTGGAAAGCAAAGCCTCCGGCACACCGAAAGCCAACGCCAACCGCCGCAGCGTTTCACGGCTTATCTCCATGGGGCCAAGATCGGTCGGCGGGTAACGGGCGGGCACAAACGTGCCGGCCTGTTCCGCCACCAGGACGCGACCATTGCCGCTGCGGGAAAATTTTTCATTCCACAATAATTCCGCCCGTTCGGCCTCGCGGCGTGTGATTTGATCGCGCGGGATAAACGTGCCGTCAATCCGGGCGCGGTTATCCATCAGGCTGTTCTCATACAGGGCGTATTTGGCGGCCAGTTCAGCCTGCATAAAGGCGGATCGCAGCGGCGCGTGTCGCCCGCCGTAGGGGTCTTCCACTGCCGGGAAGCGAAAATCAAGCACATCACTTTTGGCAAGTTGTATCCAATGGCCTGTCAGCGCCGGAAAATATTTGTATCCCACCACACCCAGATCATCATTCCGCAGCGGCATGACACGTTGTGTGGGCAGCACCTTGATTTGCGTCGGCTGCCCCCGCCAATCATCTTCCAGCAGCCAATACGCCCCGCCAAACACCTCCATGTACACGCCCGTCATATAACGCAGTTGATAGCCGCCCAGGCCGTCGTTATCACGCTGGAGCAGATCCAGCAGCGGATGATCCAGTATTTCCGTGATGGAGCCGGCCTGCCGGACGCGGTTGCCAAGGTGAGGATGCGATTTCAGCCGAGCAGTGGTACGGGTATCCGCGCGCCGCCCGGCAGTGGTGGGAGCGTGGTCGATGGTGTAAAGACGCAGGGGCACGCGGGCCACGGCGGCGGCATTCCAGTTGACGCAGGTGTATACAATATCGTTGGTTAAAAATTCCAGCATAAGCTGGGCGTCGGAGGGAATGGGGCGGCCCGCAGTATTGGTAATCAGTGGACTGCTGATGCCCACCCAGAAGTCGCCGATTGATTTATCCACTTGATCCATGGGTGGGTTATAGGGTTATCCCGTTGCGATAACCAGCACCCAGCGGAACGCCCCGTACCGCAGACATCCTGTCTGCACTCAAAGCAGGCGGGACGCCTGCGGTACGATGGGCACGCAGCATGCATTAACACGCGGGCACAATGCCTGCGGCTAAATGGGATGGGCGATCACCCACACGCGGGACGCCTGCGGTACAAGCGCCGATTCTTTTCGGCCCGATTATGCCCGGATGATATGCTTTTTCGATCCTTTTACCGCAGCAGTGGCATTGCGTGTATCGACGATGAGCCGGCTGCTGGCGACGATCATTGACCAGTCGTATTGGCTGTGATCGGTGGCAATCAGGACCAGATCATATTTACGCAAATTAGCCGGTGTCAGCGGCACGCTTTTCATCTGCAGATCATGGTGCCGCTGGCGATGGGTACTGGGGATCAAAGGGTCATTGTAATCCACGCGGGCACCGCGTTTTTTCAGTTGCTCAATAAGCACAATCGATGGCGATTCACGCAGATCATCCACATCCTTTTTGTAGGCCAGCCCCAAAACCAGAATACGCGATCCCCGTATGGGTTTGCCGATCTGGTTCAAGGCTTCCGCCGTTTTGGAAATGACGTAATACGGCATGGAGGTGTTCAGCTCACCGGCAAGCTCAATAAACCGGGCGGGGATATCGTACTGCTTCGCCTTCCAGCTCAGGTAAAATGGATCAATGGGGATGCAGTGTCCGCCCAGGCCCGGCCCGGGATAAAATGCCTGAAAACCGAACGGCTTGGTTTGGGCGGCGGCAATCACCTTCCATACATCCACACCCATGCGGTCTAAAATCATCTTAAGTTCATTGATCATGGCGATGTTGATGCAGCGGTAGCAATTTTCTAATATTTTAGCCGCCTCGGCAATTTCACATGACTCCACCGGCACCACGTTCTTTACCGCGTGCTGATACAGTCGTGACGCCGCCTGCAGCGAAAGGGCGTCGTAACCGCCGACCACTTTGGGGATATCCGCGGTTTGAAAATCGGTCCGGCCGGGGTCTTCGCGCTCGGGTGAATAGGCGAGGAGAAAATCGCGACCGGCAGACAGGCCTGATGTTTCCAGCGCCGGCAGCACCACTTCGCGGGTGGTGCCGGGATACGTGGTGGATTCAAGCACCACAAGCTGGCCCCGGCGGAGATGTTCGCCGATGATTTTGGCAGTTCCGACCACAAAGTGCATATCGGGTTCACGGTGGATGGTGAGGGGAGTGGGCACGCAGATGATCAGGGCGTCGCAGTCGGCGATCAGCGAAAAATCATCGGTGGGGGTGAACGCTTTGGAATGCACCAGTTCACGCACCAGATGAGCGGGAAAATGGCGGATATAGCTCTGGCCGGCGCGGAGCTTGCGTATCTTTTCCGTATCGATATCAAAGCCGATGGTTTTCAGCCCACCGGCGCAAAACGCCCTTATCAGGGGCAGACCCACATAGCCAAGGCCAATGACCCCTACCAGGGCGGATCGCGATTCAATGGCTGCCAGCAGGTCTTTGAGAGCGGGCGCCCCACCGCCGCGGGATTTACGCACGGTTATCCTCCGTGGAATGATGATTGCGATAACCGGGCCCCGGCAGCAGCAACCAGCAGAGTACCAGCAGCGGGACGCCGATACAGAGCATGGAATCGGCCATATTGAAAATCCATGGCCAGTGCGTCAGTAATATAAAATCACGCACCATGCCATGGTTGAATACGCGGTCGTACAGGTTGCCGATGGCACCGGCCAGAATGAGTCCCAGTGCGATATGCACAACCCAATGGCGCCGATGGCTGCTGACAAACACATACACCACAAATGCGATCGCAACGAGAGTGATGGCGACAAACATGAGGGCCAGTCCCTGGCCGATACCGAACACAGCGCCACCATTCAGCGTGGTCTTCAGCCAGAGCACATGGGGGATGATGCAGGTTGGCGGTTGGCGGGGGTGGTATCCGAGGTCTTTGAACGCCAGATACTTAGTCCAGAGATCAAGCGTGACACCGGCGCCGGCGACACCCAGAAAGCGGAGCCACGACAAGGCCGATTTCCCGGCTGCACCTGACGCCGACGGTTTGCGTTGGGCAAGAGTCGGCGTCACCGCCGCTGAAGCGGTGTCAGACATGGCCCCACCTGGCCGAACCGTCGGTGAATACAGGAATTAAATATGAAATCATCAGGAGCCCCCTCGAAAGGTGCCCATCACCTGGCTGGTTAAATTATAGGTACGGGGAGGATTGCGCAGACGGCTATCATTGCGGCCGGCGGCAATCGCTGCTTCCAATTCGTTGGCCCGCGCTTGGGCGGCTTCCATTTTCGGATAGCGTACCTCGCGATAGCCGGTGACCGGTTCAGGCGTTTTTAGAATATCGAGCCACAAATTGTAAAGCCACGGCTCGCGCAGTTCGCAGGTATCCACCAGACGGGTGTACCAGTCGCGGAAGTTTTTTTCTTTGGCGTGCCAGGATGGCAGCAGATTGCGGACCCAGCGGCAATGTCGCACGACGCGCATCTGCCAGTCGCGTCCTTTCATGGAGAAGCGTATTTTCAGCCCGCCGATATCGAATTCCGGTCGATTGAGATGCAGGTAGGTGATCTTATCGCCGTTGGCCGGGTTGACGTTGAAACGCCGCCGATCACGACGGTATTTTTCAGGGCTGGTGTACATCATGGCCACATAAATTTCATCTTTGATCATCATCACTTTGGCCAAATTCCAGATCACCGCGCGGGTAGCCGCGAAGTTGCGGTCGGCATTGTCCTGCTGATAGGTTTTTACCACGCGTGATACGTAGCCGCGGGCGTAGGGCAATGCCCCCCATTGGATAGCGTCAAAAACACGGATGACAAAATCACGTCTGGCCAGATCATCAAGCATCGGCATTCGTTCAATCGCCTCGCGCGTCATGACCCGGTAGGCTTCGGCATTGCGTCGCCCCCAGATGGAGCTGGCGACGAGTATCTTGGCCTTGCGTTCCACGGCGTCGGGTACGGTTTCTATATCGCGCGGCGCTGCCACGCCGAAAAGATCGGGCCGCAGAACGATTTTGCGTCCGATATTAAAGGCGCGGTAGTTGCGTTCAAATTCCCGCCGTACGGCGTGACGAATCGCCCATGTAATACTCTTGTATGAAACCGGTATAAAGCCCAACTGATAGGCCACTCCCAGCATCATGATGTTGGCGTAGAGCTTGGAATCCAGCAATCGCTCGCAGAGATCGCTGACATTAAAGCTGAAAAAACCACCGGGTTTGCATTGCTTTTCAATGACGGCAGCCAGGGCTTCAGGCGAAAAGTCCTCCCGACCTAGGAGCGACATGATCGTGGCGGTTTTGCCGGTATTCACCACCGCGCGTGTGTAGCGGGGCGACGCGACGCGCAGATAGTCGGCAGGGGAAATGGCCCGGGCCGCCTCCACGGCGTCGATGCCGATGAGCAAGTCGGCCTTACCGAACGGGGTAATGGCGGAGGTGGAATGCTGGTCACGCGAAAAAACCAGTTGACTGAACACACCGCCGTTGCGGATAGCCAATCCCTTTTTGTCGATGAAGTTGATGTGATAGCCTTCTTTGTGTCCGGCCCGCACCAGTATTTCACCGGCCACGCCGATTCCCATACCGCCAACACCCGCTAGGTAGCAGCGCCATTGTTCAGACATTTTCAATACCGGCGGTTCGGGCATGCCGGTGAGGTCCACCACTTCATCCGGCATACGCGGGGGGCGTTTACGCGTAATGACCACCTGTTCGAAGCTGGGGCAGGCGTGAATGCGTGCACAGGCACCGTCATTGACGCACGTGGTAAAGTCGGTCTGTATCTTCGAGCCGTAGTCCGTCGTAACCACCTTAAGTGCCGGGCAGCCGGTTTGATTGGTACATTCCAGGCAGTATTCGCAAACTTCCTCGGCCACGTTCATATACGCCTTCTGGCGAATAAAGCCGCGCTCTTTTTTCTCCTGCACTTCCACCCGGTGCTTGCGACGGTTAAAGGTGATGCCGCACTCTTTATCAGCAATCACCACTTTCACGCCGTCTTCCAAAATGACGCTCTCGAGCATTTCCTTGTACTCATCGCGTTTGGCCGGATCAACACGCATGACGCGGGCCTGCGGCTCCTGTCGGCCATCCTTGCCATTGATACGCAGCATACCCGCCGCCTCGGGGATCATGGATCGCACAATGCGTTCAATATCGTGGGCCAGCACCATGTTGCCGAGGATATCTTCCTGCAATGTCGGATTGGGTTGATGCCCCGTCATCGCCGTGGTTTTATTTTCAAGGATGATGTAGGTAATATTCTGACCCTGATTGATGGAGTTGGCTATGGCGACCTGACCGGAATGGAAAAAGGTGCCATCTCCCATGAACACAATTTGTTTGTTGCTGATGAACGGATCGACTCCCCCTCCGGTGGCACCACCGAGTCCCATGCCGCTGTAATTGTGCATGAGAGGTTTGTTAGGCTCAAACATCATCATGGTGTAGCAGCCGGTGTCGCCGTGGGCGACCAGATCAATCGGCCCCAACCCGTAACGGCGCGACATGTATTCGGCATCGAGGAGATTCCGGCGAATCTCAAGCAGAGCACTGGAAGAATCACGGTGCGGACAGCCCGGACAATAGGCAGGTGTGCGCACGGGAACCGGGTCAGCGGCCTGGCTGGTGAGTGCAATCGTTTCCAGTTCGTAAGTCAGCCGACCGTTGGATAGTTCATGGGGAATATTGGGTGTGTCGCGTAAAAAACGGGTGAGTATCTCGATAAGCATGGACGGGTGCAAACCGCGCACCGACGGTATGCCCGGCATATCCTTGGGGAACGTTTTGCCCCAAAGCTGAATTCGCGCCGAAGGCGATTCCGCATCGCGCTGGCGCGATTGGGTGATGTGCTCCGATATTTGCTTTTCAATAAAGCTGCGGCGTTCCTCCACCACGATCACACGCTCGCACATCTGCGCCAATTCATCAACGAGGCCGGTATCTACCGGGTAGCTGATGGCGAGCTTAAGAATGGGGAACTGTCCTAAGAGCCCCATATCGGTCAATGCATGAACCAACATGGTGTACGACATGCCGGCGGCGACAAACCCCACCGGGGCACGGTCCGCCCGACCCCCGCGCCATGAACGCTCGATGGGATAGACAATTCGCGAAAGGCCCAACTCGCGGCACCGCGCCAAGAGCTTCTCAAACCGGGTTTCAAAGGTTAATTCCTGACGCCAGCTCCGCGGCGGCAGCAGCACAGTGGTTTCCACCGGCAACTTCGCCGTTTCAATGGTGATGCGGTCATTGGTGCTGATGGCTGGCCATTGGTTCGGATAGCACTGCACGGTACCCCCGCCGTCGGCAAGCGCAACGGTAACCATCATCCCTATGTACAGGCTGCTGGCGAGCGAAAGGTCAAACGAGTGCGGCACCCAATCTTTAAGTTCTTGCGGTGTGCTGGGCTCAATGACCGGTACACGCAGATGTTCGTATAAAAAACGCGAATCGGCCGGCACCTGCGTGGAATCACTCCATGGGTCGTCACCCGACACGATCACCGCGCCACCCGTGGGTTTGGGTATGCCCGACAAATTGCCGAGGGCCAATGCATCGGCGGCTACGTGCAGGCCCACCGACTTGAATACGGCAATGCCCTTTACCCCCACCATCTGCGACCCGTTAAGCATCGCAACGCTTATGGCCTCGTTGTTGGCCATCTTGGCACAGACACCTTTTTCTTTGAGTAATGGGGCGATGTCGTAGCAGGAATCGAAAAAACCCGCCACGGGCGAACCCGGATAACCCGTGAGCAGGCCGACGCCGCCGGGCGTTTCAAGACAGCCTTTGAGAATCAACTCGGCGCCGGAAAATATCTCCGTGCCGTTTTCAACTGCAAATCGCTGATCAATTTTCATCTATAACTTTCCGCCGAACATCCAAGCCTCTCAAAGCCAACAGCGGGACAAACCCTTTCACCGCGCAAGGCCCGACTTGGTGTCATGAACAACCGTCATCGGCCACTTTCCCCTAAGTCTAACGCCTGGCTGCCCCCGCCATTTCCATAAAAAGGGTTGGGGGCCCGGTGTCCACGCCATCGCACCGGTGCCATTTTAGCCCCGATAACTGCCGCTCACCACTCATGAGGTTAAGAAATTCGGCCCTCCAAAGCAAGTTGCAACTTGTAGCATTTCTTTTACAATCGATAAAGTTGTAATGTGTCAACGATTTAAACCGCTAATGGAGCCGAAATGCAGCAAGAAAATGACCAGAATTCAATTGACGCGATGGCTGGTGAAATTTTTGCCTTGACCATTGTGGCTTGGAAAGAGCGGCTCAAGACGCGACGGGGACAGGCTGAAGAGCTTTCCGAGGCCCAGTTCTTAACACTGGAAACGTTAGTGCAAAGTCCGCAGAATCAGACTGTGGGCGATATCCTCCGCGCCATCGCGGTGGCGCCGGCACAGATGTCGCGCCTCATTCGCACTTTGGAAGAGGATTTTGAGCAGCCCTTGGTAACCTGTGAATTGAATCGCAATGACCGCCGCAAAATTGATGTCGCCATCACGCCCCATGGCCGCAAGGTGTACCAGGAATTCCGCGATTCTCGACTCGCACGCACACGTGAACTCTTGGCCGGATTGTCGGAAACAGACCGTCATGATTTTATTAGAGTTTGCGGCCATATGCGCGAACTTTATAACAAGTCGTTCAATGAATAGAACCCATCTGATGGATCAATGAACAATCGGTTATGCCATTGCTAAGATTTGATTAATCTCACATTTACACCCCCTTTTGGCATTGACATATCACCTCGCGGTGCGGATTGTTATGTGGGCGGCTAATGTTTTCGAGTCTGGATCGGGTGGTTATGTCACGCAAGAAAAAAATTCTGGTAGTGGATGATGAGCGGGATCTTGTTGAATTGATCTCCATGAATCTGATTCGCCACGGCTATGATGTCGCGACCTGCCATGACGGCAAGCTGGGTTTGGAAATGGCCCGCAAGCAATTGCCGGACATGATCCTGCTGGATTTAATGATGCCCGGTATGAGTGGGCAGGATGTGGCCGCGCGTCTCAAGGGTGATCCGCAGACGGCGACGATTCCCATCATCATGCTTACAGCCCGCGGCGAGGAAACCGATATTATTGTCGGGCTTTCGCTGGGTGCAGACGATTACGTCACCAAACCGTTCAACATGCGGGTGCTCATGGCCCGGGTCAACGCCGTGATGCGCCGGAAGAGCAACGCCGAGGCTCCGCCGCAGCACGTCAATGCAGGGCCTATGCTTATCGACCAGGCCCGCCATGAGATTACGGTCGGTGGCAAACCTGTGAATGTGACACCGACCGAATTTAAGCTGCTGATGACTTTAGCCATGGCGCGCGGACGCGTGCTTTCCCGCGATCAACTCACCGCCCGTGTGATGGGCAGCGAGGTGTACGTGACGGATCGAGCCATCGATGTGCACGTCACGGCGGTACGGAAAAAGCTGGGCGATTACCAATGGATGTTGCACACCGTGCGGGGCGTCGGCTATCGCCTGCTGGAAAGCCACGAAGAAGAAAGCGCCTGAAACCACTTCGCGTTTGAACGGCATTTCCGCAATCCATTCGCAGCCGCGTTGGTATGCGGCAGCCAACCATGGGGGGCACGGTGTGGAGTGGCGGTGGATCGGCCATCACCCTGCGGGTATCAGTTTCCGTCGGAGGCGGGTTCACCGTTGCGGATCGCCTGATCGGCCAGCATGCGGTTGAATCGCCCCAACAGCCGCTTGCGAACCATCTGCAAAATGGAAATGGCCAGTTCGGCGTTTTCGCAGGTATCAGCATCACCACGATCCCGTTCGGCTACTGCGCCGCGTAGGGCGTCGTCTATGACATCGGCAGCGCGGCGACGGTCCGCAGCGCTTTCCAATCGGCAATCGACACGTGGTGGCAGCGGTCTACCCCACGGCGACACGCCGCAGTCCATCAGCGATACACTGGTCTCATCACCCGCAATGGGTGTATCATGCTTGCACCGCTGTAATTTCTGATGAATGATGAATTTGAGCATGCTTCGCGTCATAAGCCGCCCAAAGTAGGTACACGCGGCATTTTGCGCGGGGCGATAGCAGTGGAGCTTGCGTATCGCCAGCAGGATGGCGGCACCCGTGGCGTCACGCGCATCGTCGGCGCATGTAAACCGCAGATTACCCGCTTTGACGACGGCCAGTTCCTGCAGGATGGCAATGATGTCATCGCGGTTTTCTTCCAGGTGATGAAAGAGGTGATTTAATAATTCAAAACGTGGATTGGCTGATGGCATAAGTTAACTCCTGACCGACAAGAACAAGTGGAGATAAATGGGTTAAGGATGATTCAATGGACAATGTTACGGTGGATGGTGGCCAGCGCCGCTCGCAATTGCCGGCTTACGGTCGACGCATGGATACCCAGACGCCGGCCCGCTTCCCGCGTATTGTGACCGTCAAGGATACAGAGCATGACAATATGACGCCGCACGGGAGTCAGCGGCTGGAGCATGTACGCCACCTCCAGGTCGATTATCCATTGCGGTTCTGCATCATCGGTGGCAGGGTCGCGGGCATCGTCGATCGGTCCACGGCCGCAATCAGAGGTGGACACTAAAGTTGAGCCAAGGCCGGCAGCCCGACGCTGTTTTTCGGCAATGTCCAGCATGGCGCCGCGGACACGCTTGGAAACAAACGCGGCAAAATCTACACCCCTGTCGGGCGCATAACGCCGCAGGCAGGAAAGCAGGGCGATAAATCCTTCCTGCATCATGTCGTCCATGTCGCACCCGCTGATGCCAAGGTGAATGCTGCGGGCTGCGGCCGTCACCAGTGGTTTACAAAGGCGGCATATCTGCTCTTCAATGAGAATACGGCGTGCGGGGCGGTGCTCATGAATCCACAGTTTCCAGAGTAATTCCAACGTGCCGGAAACGCGATGCGGTTTTATGCCTCCCAGCCCGGATGGAGGCAATGCGGGTGCATGCCAAGGGGTATTGTTTATCTTTGTTGGCCCCATCGTTCCGCTGCAGCGCGGGCGTGTGGCGCAGGCTGACAGAAGGGTGAGGATAGTCTTCAGAGGCAGATGACCTCGCAGAGCGGCTGATGCGTTTAACATAATGGCCTCCATCGTTAAATACCTAACATACACCAAACACATGATGCAGGTAAATCGGTTCAGGAGGGCCGCGGCGCTGCACCCGATTGCAAAATTGTGAAATTTATTTTTTCTGCTCTTTACACAAGGGCGGGGCAGCGCTGATACTGTGCCGCGTGCGTCGGCCGCTGCGCCCGTAGCTCAATTGGATAGAGCATCCGCCTTCTAAGCGGACGGTTGTGGGTTCGATCCCCGCCGGGCGCATTGATAATGGGTGTTGCCGATCGCTGCACCTTCGCCGGAAAGCCGGATGGAGTATGAAAGGCTAATCCCGCAGTGGCTGGTAAATCAACGACCCAATTTATCTTCCTCACCATCAACTGATCGGGAGCCAGGAGTCTGTCCGAGTAAAGGTGAATTCGGGATAAGGGGCCAATAAATTCGGCCATCGCCGGCAAACCCTCACCGGCTGTTGGATGAATCGCCATTTGCAGACGCGCCGTTTCAAGCCGGCCCGCTCGCGTCGATAGTGCTCTCGGCCCCTGGGAGCCCCAGCGCGTTAACAGCCGCGTTGCGCATCGTGCCCGCGGGCGGATCGAAGCCCGTAAACTCTTGGAATTGCAGTTCTCCCTGGCCGACCAGCATCTCAATACCCTCAATGCAGATGGCGCCTTGGGCGGCGGCCCATTGCAGCAATTGGGTTCGCCTCGGGTTGTAAATGGTATCCATCACCACCGTACCCGGGCGCAGGCGCTGGCTGGGGGGGATGGGCGTAGAGTCCGTATGTGGATGCATGCCGACGGGGGTACACTGCACCACCAGATCAGCATCCTCAAATTCCAGTTGGTGGATGTTCACCGCACGGCAATCACCGCCATGGAGCTGAATGTGCGCCGCCAATTCCTGGGCACGGGCCAGCGTCCGGTTGCCGATCGTCACATGACACCCAAGGTCAGCGAGTGCCGTCGCAAGTCCGGCAGCCACGCCGCCGGCACCAATCAGCACCGCCCGCTTGCCCGCCAGATCGGTCGAGGTCCAGCCGGTTCCCCGTCGTAATGCCTGAAGACCGCCGGGTGCGTCGGTATTAAGCCCCACCGGCGGTGCCTCGGAACCAAATACAATCGTATTAATTGCCCCGACATCGCGGCCCTGCACCTGGCCGCCGGCCGCTTTGACGAAGCGATAGGCGTTTTCTTTATGCGGAATGGTAATGCTCAGCCCGCGCAGGTTCAAAGACCCGGCGGTCTGGAGTCGATGGACCGCGCCGTTGAACGCCTCCCGATCCCCCGGCAGGGGAATTGGCACGTAGACACCGCCAAATTTCAACTCCTGCATGGCCGCATTGTGCATCTGCGGTGATACCGATTGAGCCACAGGCCAGCCGACAAGCCCGCACACAGCCCAATTCGCCTCCTGCTGTCGTAGCCGATATACGTCAAGAAGTTCCCGGATGGAGGGCTGGCCGGATGCTGTTGATGCCCCTCCGGGCAGCGTGGCAAAGGTGAATGCAGCCCCATATTTACCCGCTAGGGTACGTGAAATGGCACCCTGTTCTCCCATGGCGATAAATACCCCCTGTAACCTGGGGTATTGCTTCAAACGATCATATAAGGCAAAGGCGTCGAGCGCATCATGAATGGTCTGGCTTTGGAACGCAATCTTGGCAACGGCGGCCTCTGGATGCGAGGCAATGGCCCCGAGCACCTGCTGCAACTCTGCCGGACGACCGCTGAAATGGTGACTGGACAATACCAGCTTCGGACGGGACTCTAAATTAATAGAACGATAATATTCTGCAAAAAACGCGTGATCGGCCCACGCTTTAAGCTCGATATCAATGTACGCCGGCCGATAAGCCATGCAGCATTTTATCATGTGTAACCGCGCGGCTTCGTCGCTGCCGAAATGACCGCCCTCCCAGATGGGACGCACGGTTAATATCCATGGAATCGACCGTACCGCCGGATCGGAAAATAATTCCCGTACGTCGGGCGGTGTTGCCGTGTCCATGCGCCACTCGATAAGGTCTGCTCCCATGGCCACGGCCGCAAGGGCGGCTTGTCTGTCGGCGGCAACATCGCCAAGCATAATGGGAACCGCGATATGTGTTGGCGCCGACATGCTAAGCCTCCGCCGCGATTTCGCCTTTGGCGGCTGCACGTTTGGAGTCGCCCGCAGACCTAGGCTTATCGACCGGATTATCAGCCAGCGCTTTTTGAACACTGCGCGATGTTGGTTTGTGTCCGGCCATCAGCAGGCGGAGAATCTGCAGGTTGACCGTATCCCATGGCCGACCATCCGGTGCCTCCCCCTTGGGGGTTTCCAGAATTTTGGGGATGGACAAAAACTGCGAATGCTGAACTATGGTGGCGAAAGCCTCCAGCCCAATGGTTCCATGGCCGATGTGAGCGTGCCGATCCACCCGACTTCCCAGGGGCTTAAGGCTGTCGTTGAGGTGCAAGGTCGCAAGATGGTCAAACCCGATCACACGGTTAAATTCTTCGAGCACCGCGGCCGTCGACTCCGCTGTTCGCAAGTCATAACCGGCGGCAAAGACGTGAGCGGTATCCAGGCAAACGGCAACGCGGCTGGCATTTCTGACTCCCGCCATCACATCGCGAATATGCTCAAAGCGGTAATTCAAGCTGGCACCCTGTCCGGCAGTGGTTTCAAGACACATCAGCGTGCGGGCGCTGGTGCGATCCAAAACGGCGTTGATTGATTTGATGAGCCGGGCCAGCCCCACGGACTCACCGTCGCCGCCATGTGAACCGCCATGCGTCACCAGCGCAAATATGCCCAGTGCATCACAGCGATCCAATTCAGACGTGATGGCATCCAAACTCTTTTGGCGCAATGCCCGATCGCCCGTGGCCATGTTGATCAAGTATGAATCATGGGCCACCAGTTTTTCAAAATGCAGTTGCGCAGCATGGTGCCGAAATAATTGAACGTTGGTGGGTTCCAATGGCGGAATACGCCATTGCTGCTGATTGCGGGTAAATACCTGCACGGTATCGAGCCCTAGGCTTTTCGCCTCGAGCAATGCCCTTTCCATGCCCCCCGCGATTGATAAATGCGATCCAAACATGGTGGCGAAGTATCACCGTAAAATAGTGGAGATACAACTGGCCAAGGCCGGGAGTCTGTCCATCATACATAACAACATGTTTTACAGCCTGTTACGTCATAAATCAGGCGTCTGTTTCAAAAACTATAATAAGGCTGCCCATCGGCTGGAAGTTTGATTGGCGTGTTGTATCCGCACGCGGTTGTCCGATAAAATGAGGATAGGTGGAATGGATTCCGCCCCGGGAGCCGGGTGATGGCGGTATGGAGGCCGTTGATGCTGAATTTCGCAAGACAATTTCAACGAAAGCATCTTATCTCCTATAATGCTGATGGTCGAAGTTGGTACGGGCGAGCCAGTGCGCTTGGATAGTGTGTCCGGGGCATCGTGGTGGTTCGTAAATGTTTTGGGCGCCGGGTAAGTGGCGCCGCGTATTTCGGAGTTTTCACGTGGACAGTTCTGGTGGCAGTAAATTGGGCCGTATGTCAGATGCCGTTAATGCGTACAGCCCCGAGTTTCTTGATACCCTTTACGCTCAATGGCGAACAGATCCTCATTCCGTCGATCAGCAATGGGACTGGTTTTTCCGCGGCTTTGACATGGCTGCCGGGTCATCCTCCCGCTTGGCGTCCGCGCCCGATGCAACGAGTGCCGCCATTCTGGCCGTCGGCGACCTGATCCAAGGCTACCGCGAAATGGGGCACCTCATTGCCGATTTAGATCCCTTAGGCCACAACGCCACGCGGCATCCTCTGCTGGAACTTTCAGAATTTGGCCTTACAGATGCAGACTTAAACCGCACGGTGGCTACCGGCACCTTCGGCGGCGGAGAACCCCTCCCGCTGGCGCGGCTTATTGAAATGCTGCGTACGACGTACTGCGGCACACTCACCGTTGAATACATGGAAATCCGCGATCCAGGCCAGCGGGCCTTTTTGCAGGAACGGATGGAGCCTGTGCTTAACCATCCGGTTCTCACCGCTGAAAAACGCAAGGCCATTATGTCGCGGCTTGTCGCCGCCGAGGAGTTTGAGCAATTTCTCCAACGACGCCACCCGACTGTGAAAAGATTCTCCATTGAAGGGGCTGAATCGCTCATTCCTCTCATGGACGAACTAATTGATACCGCTTCAGAACTCGGTGCCGACGAACTTATCACGGGTATGGCTCACCGGGGCCGCCTTAACGTGCTGGCCCATATTTTCCGCAAACCTTACGAAGTCATCATGAGCGAGGTGATGGATCGGCCCCAGAAATCACAGGGGGACGGCGACGTCAAATACCATCTTGGTTACGCCTGCGACATCATTACAGCTTGCGGCAAGCAGATGCATCTTTCGCTGGCGTCCAATCCCAGTCATTTGGAAATTGTTGATCCAGTAGTGGAGGGCATCGTCCGCGCCAAGCAAAACCGCAAAGGTGACGCGGACCGCCAGCAAGTTATTCCGGTGCTTATCCATGGTGACGCTTCCTTCACGGGCCAAGGCATAGTGGTTGAAACACTTTACCTGTCCGAATTGGAAGCCTATCGCACTGGCGGCACCATCCACATTATTGTCAACAATCAGGTTGGCTTTACCACTGATCCCAAAGACGCGCGTTTCACCCGCTATCCATCCGATGCCGCCAAGGCCATTCAGGCGCCGGTGTTCCACGTCAACGGCGACGATCCGGAGGCTGTCGTTCATGCTGCGCGGCTGGCAATGGCCTTCCGCCAGAAATTCAAGGCCGACGTCATCATCGATATGGTCTGTTACCGGCGCCGTGGACATAACGAATTGGATGATCCATCTGTAACCCAGCCTCTCATGTATGAGGATATCGCCAAACACAAGACCACCCGAACGCTTTATGCCGAGCGGCTGGTGAAAGAATCGGCCGCCACCGCCGCCGAACTCGACCAGATGGCCCATAGCATCCGCGATCGGTTGGATAAAGCACATGAGTACGGCAAGACGTTCAAGCCCACCGAGAGTGCTCCGCTGGCGCACGGCCCGTGGAAAGACTTGACGCAAGTGCCCGCAAAAATCTCCGATTGGCGCACGCCGACAGCGGTTTCCGCCACCAAATTAATGGAAATTGCCCAGCGACTTTGCAACCTGCCGTCCAGTTTCACTGCCCATCCCAAAATCGCACAGATGTATAAGGCTCGCCTTGATGCCGTCACCAACGGCTCAGGCATTGACTGGGGCACCGGCGAAATGCTCGCCATTGGGTCCCTGCTGGATACTGGTACTTGGGTGCGGCTCACCGGGCAGGATGTCTGCCGCGGCACGTTCAGCCATCGTAATGCGGTCGTTTACGACCATAAAACGGGCGAAGCATTCTCGCCGTTGGCGGCATTCGCCGAAAATAAGTCGCGCTTCACCATCATCAACACCATGCTCTCTGAACTTGCTGTGGTGGGGTTTGAACTTGGCTTTGCCTCCGCCGACCCCATGGCCTTGGTGATGTGGGAAGCTCAATTTGGCGATTTCGTCAATATGGCGCAGCCTATTATTGATCAATTCCTCGTCAGTGCGGAAACCAAATGGAATAAATACAACGGCCTAGTGATGCTGCTGCCACACGGCTACGAAGGGCAGGGCCCAGAACATTCTCACGCCCGCCTCGAGCGGTTTTTGCAACTGGCGGCGGAGGATAACATTCAAGTATGCAATCCCACGACACCGGCCCAGTATTTCCACCTATTGCGCCGGCAGGTGCTTCGCTCGTTCCGAAAGCCACTCATCGTCATGGCTCCCAAGAGCCTTTTGCGGGCCAAGCAGGCCGTATCGGACCTGAAGGAATTTTCGCAAGGCCAGTTTCAAGAAATTATTGATGAAACCTGTCCCATCGATCGCTCACGGGTACGCCGGGTAATTATGTGTTCTGGCAAGGTTTATTATGAATTGCTTGCCGAACGCACCAAACACCATATTGAAGACATCGCCATTCTTCGGCTGGAACAAATTTATCCTTTCGAGGCGGAGCGCCTTACGGAGATTGCCCGGACCTATCCGAAGGGTGTGGAAATGTTTTGGGTACAGGAAGAGCCGCGCAACAACGGCGTGTACCCGTTCATTGGTGCCAAACTGCATTATCATTGGCCGGGAATGCAAAAGCTGGTGTACATTGGCCGTAAACCCTCATCCTCACCTGCGGCTGGGTCGCACGAACGCCATGTGCAGGAACAGGCGGAAATTATTGCCAAAGCCCTAAGCCTTCCATCGACACCGGCCAAGCCTACCGCGCAGGCCTCAAAATTAAATCAGCCCAGCGAAATTGAGGTTCATGAGGGGGTACCGATCGCCAAATAGCCGGGCACGCTACCGTTGCCGTTGAATCCTGCCGCCGATAGGGTAGGTACGATGGTTGCATCAGCACCACTGGGCGCGTTATGGTGCTGCGAAAATGGATGTTGTAAATCATAGGATGTTAGTCATGGCCAATGCCGTTATCGATCTGCAAGTTCCCGGTCTGGGCGAATCTGTCACCGAGGCGCGTATCGCCAACTGGGTTAAAGGCGACGGCCAGACAGTCGGCCCCGACGATGTGGTCGCTGAATTGGAAACCGACAAAGCCACGGTGGAATTACCCGCCGGTAGTACGGGCGTGTTGCGCATTGTTTGCAGTCAGGGTAAAACCGTGAATGTTGGAGATGTGATTGCACGCATTGAACCCGGCGTCGCGCCGGCGGCTGACAAACCGGCCTCGCCGTCGAAATCATCCATACAGACGGCATCGCCCGCTTCTGGAGCCGCTCCGGGCGGCGATAAACCATTGGCCCCGTCGGTTCAGCGCCTTGTTAGTGAAAACAAGCTGGACGCCACGAAAATTCCCGCCACCGGCCCCGGCGAACGTATTACTAAGGGTGACGCGCTCAAATTTATTGACGGGCGCAACGTTTCAGCCTCGGACGCCGCCGCGGGACAGCAATCCCGCGATGCGCGGAATTCCCATTCCGTCCGCACCGTCGCCGACGAGCCTGTCTCTGGGTCGGGTGATGAAACCCGTGTCGAGCTTAGCAAGTTGCGTGAGACCATTGCCAAGCGGCTGGTAGAAGCCCAACATACGGCTGCCATCCTGACAACCTTTAATGAAATTGACATGTCTGCCGTCATGGCACTGCGCGAAAAATATAAAGAAAAATTTGAAAAGACCCATGGCGTTGGCCTTGGTTTCCTTTCATTCTTTGGTCGGGCCGTCTGCGCCGCCGCCAAAGCCGTTCCGGCCGTAAATGCCCAATTGCAGGACAAGACCATGGTCTTCAAGCATCGCATGCACCTAGGCATTGCGGTTGCCACTGAAAAAGGGCTGGTCGTCCCCGTCGTCCGCAATGCAGACCGCCTGTCGATGGCGCAAATTGAATTGGAAATTAAACGCCTCGCTGCCAAAGCCCGCGACGGAAAAATCACCATGGAAGATTTATCCGGCGGAACGTTCACCATTACTAATGGCGGCGTATTTGGGTCGCTGGTATCCACACCCATTCTCAACCCACCGCAATCAGCTATTCTTGGCCTGCATAAAATTGAAAAGCGTCCGGTTGTGGTTAATGATCAAATAGTCGTCCGTCCTATGATGTACGTGGCACTTTCTTATGACCACCGCGTCATTGACGGGCAGCAGGCCGTCACCTTCTTGGTGCATATAAAGGAAGCTTTAGAGGATCCGTCGCGTCTTGTGCTTGAAATCTGACGGCCGGATTCACCTCACCTTATTTTGGGAAGCTAGTGCTCTGTCACGTCTACCAATTAGGATTGACGGTGGGCTAGGGGGTTGT
>DZDI01000351.1 GCA_022730455.1 Phycisphaera mikurensis
GATCAAAACAGCGAAACAGCGCCTCATCGATCGACATGTTCTCCACGCCGGATAAGGAGCCGCTGTCAATCAGCCGCCAAACAGCCATATGGTCGCCGTGCTTGTGCATCTATCCTGTCTAACCCTTCCAATACGGGCAGTGTTCCGATCCGATAACGCCAGAATGATAGCACAGCCTGTTGGCGGAAGAAACGCCGGACAATGCACCACTGAAAACTCCTGGTTTACCAACGCGCAGAGCATGCTATAACAATCATACACAAGCTTCATGAAAGGTAAGCGTATGAAAATCACCTTCAATGGCGCAGCCCGTACCGTAACCGGTTCGCAGCATCTGCTCGAGGTCAACGGCAAAACCATCATGCTCGACTGTGGCCTTATTCAGGGCAAACGCAAGGAATCCTTCGAGCAGAATCGCAGCGATGACTGCCGGGGCTCAGAGATTGACTGCCTGATTCTTTCCCACGCCCACATCGACCACTCGGGCCGCATCCCCTGTCTGGTCAAAAACGGCTTTAGGGGCGACATCTTCTGCACCTCGGCCACCCGCGACCTGTGCGCGGTGATGCTTCTGGACAGCGCATCTATCCAGGAAAAGGATGTGGAATACGTCAACCGCCGCCGCCAGAAGCAAGGCAAAAACCCCTTCGAGCCGCTCTACACCAGGGCCGATGCAGCCAGGGCCATGAACCAGTTTGTGGGCTTAAGCTATAACCGGCCCCATCAGCTCTTTCCCGGTATTACCCTCACCCTGGTGGATGCCGGCCATATGCTGGGCAGTGCCCATGTCATCCTCGACATTGACGAGCAGAGCAACGGCCAGAAACGCCGCCTCGTGTTCAGCGGCGATATCGGCCGACCGGACATTCCGATCATTCGCGACCCGCAACCGATCAGCGGTGGAGCCGACATCCTGATAATGGAGAGCACGTACGGTGACCGGCTACACCCCGACGGTTCAGAATCAGAAAAAGAGCTGGCACGGATCGTCAACCAGACCGTCAGCCGTGGCGGCTCACTGCTGATTCCTGCCTTTGCCGTGGGCCGCACCCAGCAGCTGGTCTATGCCCTGCACAGGCTGCACAGCAACGGTGCCATCCCCGACCTGCCAATTTTCATCGACAGCCCGCTGGCCACCCGTACCACCGAGGTCTTCCGGCTCCACC
>DZDI01000352.1 GCA_022730455.1 Phycisphaera mikurensis
CGAGTGCGACCGCTGAAGCAGCCACCACGTAAACTTCAACAGGTAGAAATACCGGATATTCCGGTGGAGGTGGTGGAACATCGCAGCCATGCGTGTTTCTGTCGGCACTGCCAAAAGGCCTACTATGCGCCGCTGCCAGCGGACGTTCAAAAGAGCGGCTTGGTCGGCCCACGCCTCACGGCGTGGGTGGCGTACCTCAAAGGGCCGTGCCATTGCTCGTTCTCTACAATACGCAAGTTCTGCTGCGATGTGTTGCATCTGCCCATTTCGCGTGGCCAACTGGCCAAGGTGATTCACAAAGTCAGCCAAGCCATGGCGGAATCCCACTTGGCCTTGCAAGCGGCGCTGCCCAGGCAGGAGGTAGTGAACACGGATGAGACCGGGCACAAGACTAACGGCCAGCCCCATTGGACATGGTGCTTCCGCACCGATTTCTTTACATTCTTCCGGGTTGATGGTTCACGGGGATCGCAGGTACTGCGGGCGGTGTTGGGCGGCGATTTTGCGGGCACATTGGGTTGCGATTACTTCTCGGCCTACCACAAATACGGGAGAGAGTGCGGCATAACCATGCAGTTCTGTCTGGCGCATTTAATCCGGGACGTGAAGTTCCTCACGACGCTGCCCGAAACAGCCACCGTCGCCTACGGCCGGCAACTATTGGAAGGACTGCGGAATCGGTTCCATACCCTCCATCAGCGGGAGTTGATGGAGGTACCGGTATTCCAGAAAGCCTTGGAAAAGGCCCGTGATGATCTGGTGGCCACAGGCCTGGATGCCCCGGAACAAAAGCCCGCCCAGAACATGGCGAAACGTTTTCGCCAAAACAGGGAATCCTATTTTCGATTTACCACCACACCAGGTCTTGAGCCAACCAATAATCTGGCGGAACAAGCCATCCGCTTTGCCGTGCTGGATCGCCATGTCACGCAAGGGACCCGCAGCGAGCGGGGACAAAAGTGGTGCGAGCGAATCTGGACCGCCATCGCCACCTGCACCCAGCAACAACGCAGCGTCTTTGAATTCCTTCACCAAACTATCAGCAATCACTTCGCCGGAAAACCAACGCCCTCTCTCCTTCCGTCAGGGCCGTGAACGGTTACCCGGAAGCCAATAGATGTCGAGGCATAAGGACGTGAAGTGAGCCTATGCCACGG
>DZDI01000353.1 GCA_022730455.1 Phycisphaera mikurensis
GACAACACATTCGCCGCGCGCGCCAGCTCATGGCGCAAAGACTCGCTGTACGGATAGGTAAAATCAATATGTGTGACCGCATCCAGCGACCCTTCAAAAAAAGTATGCTCACGACCATAGGTGTAATCAATCACCTGATCGGGGATGCACAGAACCGACGGCCCCATGCGCGGCGTGATACCACCCACCGCAGCCACGGCAATAATCTGACTCACCCCAGCTTCCTTGATCGCCCAAAGATTGGCGCGATAATTGATCTGGTGTGGTGGAATACGGTGGGAATGCCCATGACGAGCGAAAAACACCACCTCACTGCCGCCCAATAAACCAAACGTCAGGGGCGCAGACGGCTCGCCATAAGGTGTATTCACCACTTGATGGCGCGTGATCTCAAGGTTTTTGAGATCGCCTAAACCCGTACCGCCAATAATCGCCAGTAAATTCTTGTTGTTGCTCATGTATAGGAATTCCTTACTTCAAGGTTTCGTTTAACGCATAAATACCATTCAAACTGCGGAAATAACCGCGATAATCCATACCCTCACCGACCAAAAAACGATCTTCCACGGTCACGCCCACATAGTCTGGCCTAAAGTTACTCACCTTGCGTGCATGATCCTTGTCCACCGCCACCACGCTACGCACCGAGGTTGCGCCATCACGCAAACACGCCTCGGTAATTTCCCGCAAGGTGATTCCCTCGTCAAAAATATCATCCACAATCAGCACATGCCGCTTGGCGACTGAATGACGCGGACGCACCAGCCAATGCAAAACCCCGCCTTGCGTGGCCTCGCCATAGCGTGAAACATGCAGGTAATCCAGCTCCACGGGGTAATGCAGCCGGCTCAACAATTTACCTGCCGCCACCAAACCACCGCTCATCACCACCAACACCAACGGCACTTCATCTTGAATGTGCGCCACCCAGTCCTGCTCAATGGCCGCTGCCAGGCGCGCATACGCTGCATCCATCGCCGCACTGCTCACCAGACAATCCGCACTCGCCAGCAGTGCGTTTAATTGTGAAGCCTGCATATCAAAACCTCTATTAAATATTTCTCAGAGCCAATTCAGCGAGATCATAAACAGATCCTCAAACGAGCGCTTAGCGCCCCCCGTTTTCAGCACTATTGATCCGGCACGAATATATA
>DZDI01000354.1 GCA_022730455.1 Phycisphaera mikurensis
TTTGCCCTTGACTGTATGACCTGTCATGCCAACACCACCGTGGCGTCCTACACGGATGGCGTGCAAACCGGCACCACCGCCGGCACTTCCGGCTCTGCCTATGGCTTAAGCACTGCTGGTGTCGCCGCCGGCATGAAGGGCGCGGATGCCGGCACACTGGGTCTCTGTGATCCTGCCATCGGCAACGTGCCGTTTGACACCATCTGGCAGGCAAAAGACGCGAATGGCTTTACTTGCGCTACCTGTCATGACGGTAATGCCGGTACACTCCCGAATCATGGCCTGGCTCCGAATGCGACTGCCGCCCATGCCGCCGCCGGTCTGACCACGATCAATGTCCAGAACCCCAAGAAAGCAGGATTCGTGCCGGGTACTGCCAATGCCAGCCATCTTGATATCATGGAGTGCGGGGCCTGTCATATCCGCAAGCTGGCTAATTATGCCGGCGGCGCGGTCGTTGATGCCACCGGAAAGGATCATGCCGGACGCATGGCAGACCATGAGAATCATTATCTTGAGCGGAACATGAACGACAAGGTGCTGAAGGGTTGGGTGGGCGGAAAAATAGCCTCCGTCAACTCAAGCATCTCCATGTTCTGGACCGACAAGAATGATGCGACCGTAGATGCCAATGGCGATGGCCGTGCGGGTGGTATGGATGCCCTGCTGATGAATCATGTCCATAACATGAATAATGAAAATGGAAATGGCGGCTGGACCAGCCTCTCTGAGGATCTTCATGGAATTGTGACCCATGCTGCCATCCTGGCGCGCACCAATTATTTCGAAGGCATAAACGGTCTGCAGGAAGAGAGAGGCTTTGCCGGCCCATTCAATGTCAAACTGACCTACATGGGCGTCACCTTCCCCATAGATCACGGCACCAGCGTCAAGGGTGAAGCCTTCGGCGCCAACGGCTGTAAGGACTGTCATGCCCCCAATGCCGGTTTCTATAACGGTCCCTTCAGGACTGCGCCTGATCATATGACCATGGAGGCTGGCGCTGAAGTCGTCACCCTGAACAAGGTCAACAGCGGCACCAACTGGTCCTCCTTCCATAGTTCCGTTATGGATAAAAAAGGCGCTCGCTCCATGCCCCTTGACCTGACCCATCCGGCTGGAACTCCTGATAGCGCCACTTCTGCCTCCACGGT
>DZDI01000355.1 GCA_022730455.1 Phycisphaera mikurensis
ATGGATTCCGGCTTTCGCCGGAATGACGGTTTTTGGACTTTTAACGAGAGCATCACTACTTAAAGCAGCAATTGCTATTTTTACTCGAGAATGCTCCATCAACTTGCTGAATTCGTTACGTATAACTTTTATCCCTTTCAAGGGGAGGGTTAGTGTTGGGGGTGCCCCGCAATTTTTATCCCCCTTTTGTGACGGTTGGCCTTCGTAAATGTTTCATCAAAAGCTGACCCCGGTTTGGTGCTTTCTCAATGGACAAGCTAAAACCAGAATCCGGCCCCATTGGCGTCCGGGGCAATACCGACAATGGAAAGCGGCATGAAGCCAATGGCGCCCGGATTGACAATCACACCGTTGACCATCTGGTCGGCATCGAACTGTCCACCGTCGGTAATGGCAAAGTCTATACGGGTCTTGTCGCCGACCATTTCGATCATTGTCGCGATATTGTTCCAGACTCTGTCCTCGCCTTGCGTCCAGTATCCGTTGAGGTTGATACTGCTATCGATAAACAGGCTGAAGGTTTCGGTTAAGCCGGGTTCGCTGATATTGGCACTGAAGGAGATAAGGCCGAGCGGCATATCCAGTGCCGTTGGCAGCCCCTTGGGAGCGTCAAGCTGGGCCAAATGTGCCAAAAAGGTGCTGTTGCCGTCAGAGGCATCCACGTCGCCCGCATTTGAGTCAGCCACTATGGTGATGAAGGTTTGCGGCGCATTACCGGGATCGCTTTGAGCTGTAGCTGTTTCGAAAAGCGGTGCGGAGGTAACCGACAACTGTTGGCTGTCCGCCGCGCCGTCGCCATTGCCGTCGCCGGAAACCGCCGTGCCGCCGCCAGGCGGTGGCAATGGCGTCACGAGATCTTCAATATTCGGAGCAATTCCCGCATTGCTTGCCAGCATATAATAGATGTCGATTGCCGTTAAATGGCCGACGTCCGTAACGCCAAGGGAAATGCCTGAATCTCCGCTTGCAGTCGCGGTGAAAGTGGCAGCGGCGACCGCCGCACTTATCTGGGCAGCCGTGCCGGTCAACTGGATGCCTGGATTATGCGGATCAGCATCCGCCAGCCCGTTGATCGTGCCGTTTATGGCTGTGAGCGTTGCGTCAAGAATGCCCGGTTCGACATCTTCCACTATGAAATCGGGAAATTCAGTT
>DZDI01000356.1 GCA_022730455.1 Phycisphaera mikurensis
ATTTGCAGCTTAATGCGGCCATAAACCGACATGAGGGAGTAACCATGGCGTGCAAATTGGGCTTCATCGCCAATTTTCACGCTCAATGCATCCACGTCACTGGGGCGAACATCGGTAATTGGAATCATGACACGCAAAGGCTGATTGAGATTGGACTGGGTTTGCAATTCCCCCAAGCCCATTGCAAACGCACTCGACGACCCAAAAATCAATGCACACGCCAACGCTAGAGGCAATTTCCGCATATCCAAATCCCCGTTAAATCTTAGTATCCATCACTGATCGAGACCTACGCCACACCCAAGAATTAAATAAACTCAGGTGTGCTTTCAATGTTCAAAAGGTAGCACATCAAAAGGAAAGGTGGTTTATTAAGCCACACGTTACTCAATCCGACACCAGTTGGATAGCTTGCATGCCTCTACGCGTGGTTTTCATCCCACAAATCCAAGCTCATAACTTACAAATAGTCACGAATCAGGATTTCGGCAATCTGTACGCTGTTTAACGCCGCACCTTTGCGCACGTTGTCGGATACCACCCAAATATCCAACCCGCGTGGATGAGAGACATCCTCGCGAATCCGCCCGACATAGCTCGCATCGTGATTCGCGCCTTCGGTCACGGCGGTGGGATAGCCACCCGGCACATGTTCATCCAGCACAACGACACCCGGCGCTTTCAGCAACAGCTCACGCGCCCGCTCTGCCGTGATCTTGTCACGCGTTTCGATATGCACCGCCTCGGAATGACCATAAAAAACCGGCACGCGCACGCAGGTCGGATTCACCTGAATACTCTCGTCACCCATGATTTTCTTGGTTTCCCACACCATTTTCATCTCTTCTTTGGTGTAGCCGTTTTCCATGAACACATCAATCTGCGGAATGACATTGAAAGCGATCTGCTTGGGATAAACCTTGGCTTCAATCGGCTGACCATTGAGCAGGCTTGCCGTCTGCCCTGCCAGCTCCTCAATCGCCTCCTTGCCCGTGCCCGAGACGGCTTGGTAGGTGCAGACATTAATGCGTTCAATGCCTACTGCATCATAAATCGGCTTCAGCGCCACCAGCATTTGAATGGTGGAGCAGTTGGGGTTGGCGATAATGCCGCGATTCTTGTACAGAGCCACGGCCTGTGAATTGA
>DZDI01000357.1 GCA_022730455.1 Phycisphaera mikurensis
GTGCGATGCGAGCCGTAGATAGCTTTTCCATTTACTTTTAGCCATTTACCTATGGCCAGCAGCCTATCGACCTCCGGCTTAGGAATAACTCCCTTGGCGGTGGGGCCAACATTCAGCAGGAAGTTACCGCCACCGCTGGCACAATGGATCAAATGGCGAATCAGCATGGCGGAAGATTTCCAATCATGATCCCACGACACATAGCCCCATGTATTGTTAATGGTCATACAGGTTTCCCATGGACCTGGCAGTCCCTGCACTGGGATGTGCTGCTCCGGAGTCATGTAATCTCCATAGCCAAATCCAATCCGCGAATTAAGAATCACGGTGGGATCGATCCGGCGGATGTAAAAATACAGCGATTTCGCGTCCGGCCGGCTCCAGCCGTGCATCCATTCACCATCAAACCAGATAAGGTTCGTGTGATATTGTCTGATCAGCTCACCAATTTCCCGCTCCATATAATGCAAATAGTCTATATTTTTCCCCGGCTTCATGTGCGTGGGATTATAAATATGCAGAGCTGGATTAGAGGCCACCTGATCCGGCCTGTGCCAGTCCATAATGGAATAATAGGTGCAGAATCGAATGCCTTGTTTTCGGCAAGCTTGGGACAAGAGCGCCATCGGATCAGTATGCCATGGCGTATCATCCACCACGTTGTAGTGGGTGGCCTTGGTGTTAAACATACAAAATCCGTCGTGATGCTTGGTCGTAATAACGATGTATTTCACGCCGGCACGGCGGGCGATTTTTACCCATTGGTTCGCATTAAAATCGACCGGGTCAAACTGGCTGGCCAACATCGCGTACCTCTTGCGGCCGATCCGAGCGTTATTCATAATCCATTCACCGCCACCGGGGAGTTTTTTACCACCCCAGACGCCGGCTGGAATGGCGTAGAGTCCCCAGTGGATGAAAATGCCGAAGCGAGCTTTTTTCCACCATTTCATATCGGCGGTATGCAGCTTATCCTTGGCCGGCGGCATGTCTCTCTTGACTTCCCACCATGGTACCGGTGCCCCTCCGCCGACCACGGTTGACGCTGCTGTAGGTGCAGGCGTCATGCCGACCATAGCCGCCAGAAATATCCAAGCAGATATCGTCGCTGAACGGCAAAACTTCCGTGGCGCCATCGTTACTCC
>DZDI01000358.1 GCA_022730455.1 Phycisphaera mikurensis
TGGGCGAAAGGATGATCGGCCAGTTGAACGGATTCTCCGGCGGTGTTACAAACGATGAGTGTCATGTTGGATATCTCCTGTGTGCTGAACAACGTGTTGGCTGATGGTTTAATCGAAGAGCCAGTCGAATATTTCCGATGCGACGTAACCCACGCCGACGGCGACCGCAAGCGGTGCAGCGACCGTTACTGCAGTGGCGGCCAGGCCGGTCATGCCGAGTGCGGATACCGTGGCGGCGGCCCCTGCCCCTGCAGCCGTGGCCGCGGCTCCTGCGGCAGCCCCGCTTGCACCGCCCTTGGCGCCCGCCTTGATGACACGGCCGCCCACTTCCACAACATCCGCATCACCGTTGGCCAGATCAATCACGCCTTTCACCGTTTCAAAACCGGCGCCGAAGGCGGCACCCATCACGCCGCCGGTTTTGGCGGCCTGGCTTATGGCACTTCCCAATGTGCCGCTACCGGTGGCGCCTGCGCGTTGAGCCAGAGACTCGGTGCTCTTCGATGACACGCCGGTACTGGTCATGCGTTTGGAAATGCCGGCCTTCTCTGCGGCCTTGTTGAACATCTGGGTACTTTCTTCCGAGCCGACCAGTTTGGCACTGCGGTATTTGCCGTCGGCGCACTGCTTGACGAGTTTGTCAATGCCGGACTTACTGCTCACATCCTTGACCTGGATACGCTCGATCACCTTGCCGGCCTTGCTGGTCACCAGATCAACGGTGCCCGCTGTCGTGCTCTTGGTGAGTTCAGTGCTGGCACCGTTCATGGTGAGCAGGTTGCGGGCATTCCTGGCATCCTTCACAAGGATTTCATGAATATGGCCCTTGAGGTGCGGGTTGTGACCGGCTCGCTCCATGGCACGGGTGATGACACTCTGCTCGTAGCCGTGTTTGCTGATAATCAGGCCTTGTTGTTGGATGTGTTTTGGGTTGTTCATAAGAGTTCTCCTTGATGAAGATGGTTTGTAGTAAGCGATTTTCTTGCCAAAAATAAATTCTCTGTAAGATGTCTTTCGCAAAGGTCGTGCTTGTTGCACTCTCGCCACGGAAAAACTTATTCCACACGAGGCGGTTCTTTTGGCGTTTACGAAAATAGGATAGAAGACGCTAATTAACTCTGGCATATACACCGATCAA
>DZDI01000359.1 GCA_022730455.1 Phycisphaera mikurensis
AAAAAGATTCAAATGGCTGCTGAAATGTTCCAGTATTGGCATTTACGATGATTCCTGGAGCGTGACCGTTGTAAAATGCCGAAATGTTTGGTTCCCACCAATTGTAAAACGGCCCCGCGCTATAATCCTGTGTTTGAATTGATGCGGTCAAATTACCATACAATTCCATATTGTTGTTGATGCGGAATTGCCCCGACAAATAGGCAGTGCCCTGATTGGTTTTATTCATTACTGAATTATAACCTGGAAAGTTAGGACTGCCACAAGCATAACCACCATTGCCCACATAGCTTCCAGGCGTTGGCCCGGACCCCTTGGTTTCGAACTTAACCGTAGTCCCACCGTATTGATTGGCGATGTTGGCGCATGGGTTTGAACCTGCGCTGCTTGGAATTATGTAATTGCCCAAATTGTAGTCATACAAACCATAGCTAATGTAGGGCACACCGTTGAGATCTGGATTTGGATTAGCGTATGTGCTGCCGTAGGGCCGCTGGTATTGATATATAGGTTGCTGGGTGCTGTACTGTAGGCCGTACACCAAGCTCAATCGATTCTTGTGATAGCCGCCCACCAGCGAAAGCAACTGACTGCTCCCGCCGCCATCCGCGTATCCGCCAGCGCGATATTCAAAATGGATTCCATGTACGTGCTGCTTGAGAATGATGTTGACCACGCCAGCGATGGCGGCCGAACCGTAAATCGATGATTGGTTGCCCGGCACGATATCGATGCGATCGATCATCGAAATCGGGAAATTGGAAATGTCTTGGACACTAGCTTCGCCGTTGTACAATAGGGGGTAATCGGCCAGCGGATGCCCATTGACCAGGATCAAGGTGAAGTCCGGCGGAAGACCTAACAGCGATACCGTTTGCAAACCTTGGGTGAAGGCTGCAGTTGCCGAAGCACCTTGCACCTCACCCGTAGCCATCGGCATGGCCTGTATTGCCTGGTAGATACTGGTGAAGCCCTGTTCCTTGATATCTTTCGCAGTGATCGAAATGGTCGGTGTCGCCGTCTCGATCTCAGCGGTCGGAATCAGCGAGCCGGTAACGATGATCTTCTTCAGTTCCTGCGTCTTTTTCTTGTCCTGCTTCTGCGTGCTGCCGGTCTGCGAATCCTGCGCGCGCGCGG
>DZDI01000360.1 GCA_022730455.1 Phycisphaera mikurensis
CCCGGCCAATGGCCGAAACGCTGATATCCCCTGATTCCTTGCAACTGGTCTGGGTGGGGACATTAAAATCAAATCCACTTGCATAAAACGGCATGTCGCAACTGACTGCGGCCCCGCCAAGCGTCTGCACGCAGTGATACCCATTGACAGCCACAGGCGACTGGGTGCTTACACCCAGGGTAACAGTTGTAGGAGAGGTGTGTACCAGTTGCACATCAGCGCTGCCGGTAAAGGTTTTGCTCTCACCCCCCACCCACCCGACTGGTGTCAGGGTCACCGTGGTCGGCGTGGCCATCAGCGTCGTGCACCCGGCATCGGCACAGGCAGCAACCGTCACATCTTCCGGAGCGCAGGTCAGGGCCACGCCATCATGAATGATTTCGTAATGGTCAGGGACTCCAGCAACCGGGGTGATATCAAACCCGTTACTAATGACACCGGTCAATCCCGAAGCGCTGGCCGCAAGCGTATAGCCGACACCGGCCATGTCAATGGACAGGGTGTTGAATGTTGCCACACCCGAGATGGCCGCCACCGAAGCCGTGCCACTCAGGACGCCTCCTCCGGGATTGCTGCCCATGGCCACCGTCACCGTACTGCTGTAAGCGGTCACGGTGTTGCCAAACTGGTCTTGAATGGCCACGGTTATTGCCGGACTGATAACCGCACCAGCCTCAGCATTGCTGGGATGCTGCCCAAAGCTCAATTTTTGGGCGGCACCCGCCACCTCGGTCAGGGTGCCAGCGCTGACCGCATACGTGCCGATCCCGGACTCCCCGGAGGGAATAATATTCCCACTGGCAAGGGGCGTGCCTGCTGTCGGACGAACCTGGATACCATGCCAGGTGAATTGGTTGCGCGTCTGCCCTTTTGACTTCGAGGAAACGCTCCAGCTTATAGTGGCTGCGGTCACCGTGGCCGCGGCAAGTGTTCCTCCGACCGGGGTATTGTTGATATTTTTATTGGCATTGGACTCATCACCGCTGTCGAGAACAACAGTAACCGTGGAAGCGGAATTGAATTCAAATCCACCAGGAGCGGTGAGAATAACCGTACCCGTCCCCAGATCAGCAACAGCCGACTCCTCATACACCGGCCCAGTCAACGAAGTCCATGCCCCGCTGCCCCCTGC
>DZDI01000361.1 GCA_022730455.1 Phycisphaera mikurensis
TGATTGACGGCGCAGAAGGTGAGGTACTTGGGTCGTTTGATTGTGTGATCTGGGCAGCGGGGCGCAAGCCGAATACGGTGGGCATCGGTCTGGACGCGGCGGGTATCGCAGTGCAGCTGAATGGCTTTGTGCCGACGGATGAGTATCAAAACACCAATGTGCCGGGCATCTATGCGATTGGCGATATGACCGGGCGCCTGGCACTCACTCCGGTAGCGGTGGCGGCTGGGCGGCGTTTGATGATGCGTCTGTTTGCCGATCAACCGCAGGCCAAGCTGGACTACAGCAATGTGCCAAGCGTGGTGTTCTCTCATCCGCCGATGGGTAGCGTAGGTCTGACCGAAACACAGGCGCGGGAGCAATTTTCTGCCGATGTAACTATTTATCAGACTGAATTTACGCCGATGAAATACGCCATGGCCGCCCACAAGTCACCGACGGCCATGAAGCTGGTGTGTGCAGGCGCGGACGAAAAAGTGGTTGGCATTCATATTATTGGCGATGGTGCCGATGAGATGTTGCAAGGCTTTGCGGTGGCGGTGAAAGCCGGACTGAGCAAGGCGGATTTTGATAACACCGTGGCGATTCACCCGACCAGCAGTGAGGAATTGGTGACCTTGAAGATGCCAAATCCTGCGCAGTGACGGCTTGGGTGTTGATTATTTGAGCGAATAAAAAACGCCGGAATTTATTCCGGCGTTTTTGTTGGGCTTTCCCCACGCCAAGGCGCGGGGAAAACTAATTGATTCGGCCAGCCTTGTCCATAATTGTAAGCCTGGCCGTAGGGTGCGCCGTGCGCACCGTTTAGCTCATCGGTGCGCACGGCGCACCCTACGGTTTCATGGATTAGTTTTACCGGATCAATAATCGGTCGAGTGAGCCTATCGAACGGGGTAAGGACCGGCGTTCTTCTGCTCAGCCGCTTGTTTCACGGCCATGTCGTCCTGGAATTTAGCCTTTTCGGCCAGTTTGGTGGCCTTGGCATAGTCGCCAGCCGCAGCGGCCGTTTCAGCTTGTTTGATTAAATCTTCCTTGTAGAACCACTGGTTGTTCGCTTTTTTGGCGGCCGCTTGGGCCGTTTTGGCTTCGGACAGCGCCTTATCGTAAGCATCCGCTGAACCCGTGGATTCAG
>DZDI01000362.1 GCA_022730455.1 Phycisphaera mikurensis
CCCGGCCAATGGCCGAAACGCTGATATCCCCTGATTCCTTGCAACTGGTCTGGGTTGGGATGTCAAAATCAAACCCACTGTCATAATAACGCATCTCACAACTGACCGGGGCCCCGCCAAGGGTCTGAACACAGCGATAGCCATTCACGGAAAGCGGCGACTGAGCGCTTATTCCCAAGGTTACGATTTCAGGTGTCGTATGCTGGAGCTGAACATTCATACTGCCAACAAACGTTACTGTGTCACCGCCCACCCAACCCGCTGGCGACAGGTTCACCGTGGCAGGCGTACTCCTCAGCGTCGTGCATGCGGCATCGGCACAGGCGGCAACCGTCACATCTTCCGGAGCGCAGGTCAGGGCCACGCCATCATGAATGATTTCGTAATGGTCAGGGACTCCAGCAACCGGGGTGATATCAAACCCGTTACTAATGACACCGGTCAATCCCGAAGCGCTGGCCGCAAGCGTATAGCCGACACCGGCCATGTCAATGGACAGGGTGTTGAATGTTGCCACACCCGAGATGGCCGCCACCGAAGCCGTGCCACTCAGGACGCCTCCTCCGGGATTGCTGCCCATGGCCACCGTCACCGTACTGCTGTAAGCGGTCACGGTGTTGCCAAACTGGTCTTGAATGGCCACGGTTATTGCCGGACTGATAACCGCACCAGCCTCAGCATTGCTGGGATGCTGCCCAAAGCTCAATTTTTGGGCGGCACCCGCCACCTCGGTCAGGGTGCCAGCGCTGACCGCATACGTGCCGATCCCGGACTCCCCGGAGGGAATAATATTCCCACTGGCAAGGGGCGCACCTGCTGTCGGACGAACCTGGATGCCAAGCCAGGTGAATTGGTTACGCGTCTGACCATTTGACTTCGCGGAAACGTCCCAGCTTATTGTGGTTGCCGTCACCGTGGCCGTGGCTATTGTCTCGCCCACTGCGGTGCCATTGATATTTTTAGCGGCTTTGGAGTCACCGCTCTCAAGGCGGACCCAGACCGTTACGGCAGAATTGAATTCAAATCCAGCGGGAACGGTGAGGATAACCGTACCCGTCCCCAGATCGGCAACGTCCGACTCCTCATACACCGGCCCAGTCAACGAAGTCCATGCCCCGCTGCCCCCTGC
>DZDI01000038.1 GCA_022730455.1 Phycisphaera mikurensis
ACCCGAGTCGCCGTCGGCCCGACGCCTTGCATCCGGAGCATTTTCGGCACATCGCAGCGCTGCTATTACTTGGACAGGCTCCTGGCCGTTAAGGGCGCAAGGTCATGCGCGCGACCCGTCGCACCATCTTCCGGTTGAGTCTGCTGGCATTTAATAATTTGACAGCGCAGTGCATCTATGAATTCGTCCAGTCTGCGCCGCGGAAACTTGGCACGAAAGCCCCAGGGGCGGGGCCCGCCAACGAGATAGATCAAATGTGATGGCCTCCTCATTTTGGCGAGGAGCCCGCCCATCAGCACCACCCCCAGCCCAACGGTCGCGGTGTACATGATTAAATCCGCCAAGTACATGGAAGGTTGCAGGGCGTCTCGCGATGCAATAACAATCAATACGATCATGAGGAGCAGCGCGATGGATACACTTCGCCAAACCTTGTTCAATGGCTCCCGCGCTATGTAGATGCGTACGACGCTTTGCAGCGGCAGGCGGTGAATCTTATCGCCGCGTTTGCCGGAGGTCGTCAGCACCAGGTGATCTGACTCGATCACCGCGATTTGACCGGCCAGTCCCCGGCTCAGCACCCAGATCGGTGGCGGATTTTTCGGCTGAGTGTCTATGGTGATCATAGCTATCACTTAAATATCTTGATGAAAAACAAAACCAATATGGCGACCACTGCAAGCCAGATCACCAGCCCCGCCCAGATCAGAACCACTTGGTACGCAGGCACCCGGCTGCGATATAGCCAACTGTGCTTTCGCAGTTTCATCATCGCCACCGATCGTAGAGCCAGAATCGGTATCCAGATAAAAAAGGTTCCCGCCATCAGAAAGGTCAGCGGGAAGATGGCAAATAAACCCAGCAATAACCAAGCATCCCGGTCCGGGCGCGGCAAGGCGGTGATATAGTATTTATCCAATAGGGTTTGGCCGTCAGGCGTTGTCAGATAATGGTACCCATAGGGTTGACCGTCAATCGTTATCGTGCACAAAGGGCAGATGTAGCTGCCGGTCCCGGTACAGATGCCGGTGGCGGTATTATCCGGATGCCGGGTGCAGCGGGCGTACTTGCCGGTCACAGCATCGACTCCGGCGAGATCCAGCACAGGTGGATGAAATTCCAGGAGGCGAAAGGACAATTTATGCCTCGAGCACCGATATTGGCCACCACGGGGCATTAAGAACCTACCACATCCAGCGATGGGACATGGTAAAAGTCGCAGTTCGTGCGGTGATTCCTGAACATCCGTCATACCAGCAGACCATTTTACAATCAACAGCCGCCCATACGCGAGCCGCTGAGATAACCGGTGGCTGGTCGGCTGTCCCGGACCCATCGGGCGATCCGTTAATTGGTATGGGCGGAACCGGCAAGTTAATCATCGCACAAATGCGTCTGGGCGTGCGTATGTGCCAGGTGGAATCGACACCAGACGGGTGCGTCATCCGGTTGGTCCAGGCTGGTGCGAAAGCTTACCAGCTCCACATAGATCGATACATCTCCCGTTTCCTCAACAAAGGCAAACGGCGATCCGTCATCATTTTGATAGCGCAGCGGCCAGGACCTAATGTTGGCTGTGCCCTGCGTATCGGTGGCTGCCACCAGCAGGGCGCCATCCGGCAGTTGACCAATGCGACGCATATCCGGCGGCACAGCGTCGTCATCTACCATGAAGGCGTACCCCTCGATTGTCCATTGGGGATTTAGCAGGAACGGCATAGATGATATATATTTACTGGGCATTGATTAAAGCTCAGCCGCAATCAAATCTTGATAGGTTTCACGACGACGGATTACCTTCCAATGTTTGCCGTCCACCAGCACCTCGGCCGCACGGGGGCGGGCATTGTATTGACTGCTCATGGCAAAACCGTAGGCTCCGGCCGAAAATATGGCCAGGAGGTCGCCGCGCTTAAGTGACGGCAGGTGGCGATCCAGTGCCAGATAATCACCGCTTTCGCATACCGGACCGACCACATCCACTTTCTGGTCGGCCGGCGTACGCAATTCGCTGCTGCGACTGGGCGGCTGAAGCGCCACCCCCGGTTGAACGGGCCAGATGAAATGATAACTTTCATAAAGTGTGGGGCGGATGAGATCATTCATGGCGGCATCGACGATTACAAATTGTTTACGCCCTCCCTGCTTGGTATACGTTACGCGGGACACCAAAATGCCGGCATTGCAGGATATTGATCGCCCCGGCTCAAGAACGATTTTCAGCCGCCGCCCCTGCAACAGGGGCACTATAGCGGCGGCATAATCGGCGGCCGACGGTGCCTCATTGCCTTCGTAGAACGCGGCATAGCCACCTCCGATATCCAGCGTGTCAATGATGATGCCTTCGCGGGCCAGTTCATCGATAAGTGCAAGGGCTTTGGTGATGGCGTCTACAAATGGCTGGGTGGATTTGATCGGTGAACCAATGTGCAGATGCAGGCCGGTCAGTGACAAGAATTCAGCCTTGGCAGCTTGCCGATAAAACGCGGCCGCTCGATCAATATCAACACCAAATTTCGTTTCCTTTTTACCCGTAAGGGTTTTCTGATGGGTACCTGCCGAGGAGATATCGGGGTTGACTCTCAGTGCCGCTCGAGCCCGCTGGTGCCGCTGGCCACAGATGCGGTTGATATTCCAGAATTCGGCTTCGCTTTCAATATTGAAGAGAAAAATGTCGGCGTCCAGCGCCTCGTGTATCTCAGCATCGGTCTTACCCACGCCGGCAAACACAATGCTCGATGGCTTTCCCCCGGCGAGCACGGCTCGGAACAGTTCACCGCCGGAAACCACGTCAAAACCGCTGCCAAGTTCAGCTAAAGAGCGCAAGATGGCTAAGTTGCCACAAGATTTAATGGAATAGCAGACTATGGGATTCAGTGGCGCAAAGGCCTGCGCCAACCTTGCATAATGCTCGGTCAGCGTGCGGCGACTGTAAATGTAGGTGGGTGATCCCACTTCGGAAATGATATCTTCGACCGCCGTATCCTCGGCAAATAGTTTGCCATCTATGTATCTGAAATGATCCATGGGGCGAGATCTCCATTCAAAACGCTTTTATTAAATATACTTCTGCAGAAATTTCATGGCCTGCAGGGCGGCGTCATCGGCGGAAGTTTCATACGGGTAAAGTTCCACCGTTATCCAGCCGTGGTAGCCCGCCTTTGCAATGGCCGCAAAAATGGAATCAAAGTCCATGGCACCCGTGCCGGGTATGAGATGCTGGTGCACACGATTGGCCGCTATATCTTCCAAATGGATGTGGGCGATGATATCCGCACACGATTCAATGACCGTTGCCGGATCTTCACCGACACAAAAAAAATGTCCCATATCCGCATTCATGCGGAGACGCGGATGGTTGATTCGCTCAAGAAATTCACGGCATTGAGAGCTGTTTTCAATCAGCAAGCCCGGCTCGGGTTCAATCGTAAGCGTCACACCCAGTTCCTGGGCCAAAGGTAATAATTGACCGATGCCTTCGGTATACAGGTCTAGGGCATTCTCGGCTGACTGACCCACCAATGGACCACCCGGCTGGAGCGAAAGAGTGCTGGCGCCAAGCTGTCTGGCCATTTCAATGCAGGCGGCAGTGTGGCTGATGCGCTCTTTGCGCACCTTAGGATCAGGATCGATCCAGGTCGGCCGGTAGGTATCGCCGATGGCAAACAGGGTAAAGGCATTGATGTTGGATATCTGCAGACGCAGTTGCCGTAATAGAGCGACCAAGCTGTCCATGCGCTCCGGCGGCATGTGCGGTGGATAGGCGTGCGGAATATCCGCCATAATTTCCAGTCCGCTGTATCCGCAGGAGGCAATAGCGACGGCGGCCTCCTCAAGTGATGTGCGTTTAAAGGCGTTTGATGAGAATGCAAATTGGGTCATGGCAGGCTGGGCTTTGCATTAAAAAGTCAATATAGATAAGCGACGGCACCACTGGCTTCATATCAAATCCAAGCCCGCCGGAGACCAATGCTCCTATCCCCTGGCCCATGATTGGCAGGGCGATAGATCATACCAATCCAGCGGCAATCATTCCACCACATCTACGCCCATCGATCGGGCCGTACCGGCGAGAACTTTCATAGCGGCCTCAATAGAAGCGGAGTTAAGATCAGGTATTTTGGTTTCGGCAAGTTTGCGAAGCTGGGCCGAAGTAATCTTGCCGACCTTATTCTTGTTGGGTTCACCGCTCCCCTTTTCAATGTTAATGGCATCTTTGATCATGACGGAGGCCGGTGGGGTTTTGATGACAAAATCAAAACTGCGGTCCGTAAATACGGTCACTTCCACGCCTACAACTTTACCCTTTAACGCCGCGGTAGCCGCGTTAAAGCGTGTGATGAATTGGCCGGGGTTTACGCCATTAGCACCCAGAACCGGTCCAATCGGCGGTGCCGGGGTAGCGGTACCACCGGGGGCCTGCATTTTAAATTTTTTAACAATTTCTTTAACCTTAGCCATGGATTAACCTCTTCATTACTTTCAACTTATTACTGTTCTCAACGTATCGAGTTCGCTAAGCTACTGTTACACACTTCATCGGTCGTGAACCCTCAATCCACCGGCGGCTGGAACTTATCGCGAACCACAACCCTCACGTTTTTGCGCCCGTCTCCGGCGAAGTTCATTCGCCATCTGCGATATTTACGCCGCAGCGGCACCACGACGAAAAGCAAAAACGCCATCACAATCGCCGCGATGAGTACAACCGCAAAACCGAATATCATCAGCGGCACCAGCACAACCAAGGCAGCCACTATCCACAACCAGTGGGATACCAGCGCACCGGTTCGTTTCTCGGATTCTGGAGGACTGAGAAACACAATTCGCATCGCGGTGTCCTACCCTAATTTCCCGCTCCCGCTGAGGAACCACCATCTTGAGTTTTTTCAAGCTGCCAATATTCGAGTTCCAGCGGAGTCGATCGACCGAATATTGAAACGATAACGCGAACAAGTCCTTTTTCCGGATTAATCTCGTCAACTTCCCCTTCAAAGTTCTCAAAAGGCCCCTCCCGAATTTTAACTTGGTCGCCTTTCTTAAATTCCACCTTGACGGAACTGCTGGCATCCGGTTTCTCAGCCTCGGCGACAATCTTTTCCACTTCCTTGGCAGACATTGGATTGGGTTTATTACGTTCACCAATGAAATCGCCAGCACCCTGAATTTCCCGAAACGCATACCATGCGCGTTCGGGAATTTTCCCATCTTTTTCGAGCAGCATTTCCACAAACACATAGCCCGGATAGAGTTTGTGATCCGCCACCTTCTGTTGGCCGGACTTTACACGCTTGACGCGTTCACGAGGCACCAGCACGCGGCCGATAAGATCACCCAAACCTTCCGACTTGATCTTGCGCTCCAATACGTCGTGCACGTAATCTTCCCGATTCGACGCCACCTTCAGGACGAACCATTGCATGTCGGTTACTGTGGTTTGAGTATCAGCCATAATTACCTGTAAACCCTGAAAAATTTTTCGACCCGGGGCGGTCCAAACCACCCCTCGGCCATCCCATTTTACCGCAGAATGTGGATTTTTTGAAACAACCAGACGAATCCGCTGTCCACCAGCCAGAGCATGGCCGCAAGACCCAAGGTCATCAAAATCACCAGACGGGTAGAACGCACAACGCCTGCGGGCGTCGGCCAGACCACTTTCCGCATTTCACTTTCGGTCAGGATCATGAAATCAGCGTTCTTAGGCCGATTCACTACGATAAAGGCCAAAAGCACGCCCAGCGCCCCAACGACGATCGACACAATCGCCTGGATGTATTTAGGCTCCGTTGGGATGATCCGATGCATGGTCCAGTGAATGGCCAGCAATGTCAGGATGATGATTCCCACGGCAGTGCCAATACGAACAGCGCGACCCTGTTCCTTTTTGTATATATTGAAAAATGACACGCCTGCAATCGCCTCATAAAACTGGACAATTTGGTACGCTTCAACAGCCCGGATCCGGCACCACCAACACGACAGGCAGGAATCGAACCTGCAACCTTCGGTTTTGGAGACCGACGCTCTGCCAGTTGAGCTACTGTCGTAACACATTTTAATCTGGCGAGTTAAGTAGGTTATTTACCCTTCTTAACTTTGTGTTCCGTGTGCTTTCGCAGCCGGGGCGAAAACTTAGAAAACGTCTTTTTCGTATCGAACTCCTTCGGATTAATGGTTATCCGATAGTTCAAATCCTTTGTTTCGCTGCAAACCAGCCAGACCCATTCGCGAGCCATGATCTATTTACTCCAAATTAAGCCGCAGGCGTTTAACCCAGTCTCACCCTTTGCGGGACGATACCTCACAGCGGACCCATCGATCCCGAATACCTTAGTGACGATGATAGCCGAGGAGCCGACAATCGCCAAATAAGCAGATTGGGAGCCGCGATGCGAAATATGACCGCGGCCCCCAGCATCCTGCTTAAGTTATGACCATCAAGCGATGATCTTGGTCACCACGCCAGCACCGACGGTGCGTCCACCTTCACGGATGGCAAAGCGTACGCCCTGTTCCATAGCGATTGGGCAGTCGCCGAGATCGACGGTGATTTTCACATTGTCACCAGGCATCACCATTTCAGCACCGTTGGCTGGCTCCAGCGAGCCTGTCACGTCGGTGGTACGGAAATAGAACTGCGGGCGGTAGCCTTTAAAGAACGCCGTGTGACGGCCGCCCTCATCTTTGGTCAACACATAAATTTCCGCTTCAAACTTGGTATGCGGAGTGATGGAACCCGGCTTGGCCAAGACCTGACCACGCTCCAGTTCCTCTTTTTCCACGCCACGAAGCAGAAGACCGACGTTGTCACCAGGAATGGCCTGATCCAGCGTTTTCTGGAACATTTCCACGCCAGTGACGACGGTCTTTTTAGAATCTTTTTTCAGACCGACGATTTCAACTTCATCGTTCACCTTGATGGTGCCGCGTTCCACACGCCCGGTACCAACCGTACCACGGCCTTTGATGGAGAATACGTCTTCAATTGGCATAAGGAAGGGTTTGTCCACCTCACGAACCGGCTCAGGTATGTAGGTGTCAAGTGCTTCAACAAGCTTCATAATCGGCTCGATGGCGGCCGCGTCGGTCGGATTTTTCAAAGCATTAACCGCTGCACCCCGAATAACCGGAACTTCGTCCCCAGGGAATTTGTACTTGCTCAGGAGTTCGCGGATTTCCAATTCCACGAGCTCAAGAAGTTCGGGATCATCCACCAAATCGACTTTGTTGAGGAACACCACGATCCGCGGCACATTGACCTGACGGGCCAGGAGCACGTGCTCACGGGTTTGGGGCATCGGTCCATCCACAGCCGAAACCACCAGAATAGCGCCGTCCATCTGGGCCGCGCCGGTGATCATGTTTTTCACAAAGTCGGCGTGACCGGGGCAATCGATGTGAGCATAGTGCCGCTTGTCAGATTCATACTCGACGTGCGAAACGGCAATCGTCACAATCTTGGATGGATCGCGACGACCTTGCTTTTCCGAAGCCTTGGCTACGGAGTCATACGAAATTGCGGTGGCCAGACCTTTGTGCGACAACACAGTGGTCAGCGCGGCGGTGAGGGTGGTCTTACCATGGTCAATATGACCGATGGTGCCAACGTTTACGTGGGGCTTTTTACGTTCAAATACGCCCTTAGCCATGAGAATAAACCTCCTACGGTTAAAAAAACCTGTTTCTTACGACTTGGGCGGCTCACACCGCCAAGCCAACGTCCGACCTTAAAAGTCTCTACATCCCTTCCCAACAGCCTTACCGCCGCCGAATGACGCTATCCCCGCCATCCGCAAAGCCGACAGCTACTGATGGGACTTGAACCCATGACCTCGTCCTTACCAAGGACGCGCTCTACCAACTGAGCTACAGCAGCGATGTAGTACACCGGCGATCAAACGCCAGCGGCCAGCCCTACCCACAGCCGAACCGCGTCAACCCGTGACTGCGGTGGATTAAGCCAATGAGCCGCTTGTTTGAGCCAAGCCTAGCGGCACCCATCGCCAAAATCAGGGTGCGGCCATGTACGGCCGTCTACTACCCTGATTCAGCCAAGCGCAACAGTGTACTATCGCCGTTTATTGCCTGCAACCCGGCTGGAATTTGCAGGTACAGGCGAGACGCCTGGCCGCCGGGCTTGAACCGGCGCGTTTCAACACACATCCTGCGTGCACTGCATGCGCAAGACCCGGGGCATCAACGATGGGCGTCGTCCCCACTGGGGGTAAAAGTCGGTACAATAGAATACGGCAGCGATTTTTGACAGGTTTACAAGATGATTCTCGGCTTGATTCGCGCGATGTTTGTTTTTCTGGTGGCCGTGGTCGCCATATCGTTTCTTTCGCAAAGCGTTGGTTCAGGCAATAACTGGCCCTACTTCATGATGGTCGTCAGCGTGGTGCTGGCCTTCGGGATCATTATCGTCGACTACCTCATCAAACGTAAAAACCTCTCAGCGGTTGCCGGCCTGTTTCTCGGCATACTCGTTGGCGTGCTGGTCACAGTGGCATTGGACAATCTGCTGTCGCAGGTTCTTAATACTTTTTTCCCATTTCTTTCCTATCCGGTCATCACCGGTGCCAAGCTGCTGCTGGGCATTGTGGTATGTTATCTAAGCGTCTCCCTTATTCTGCAAACCAAGGACGACTTTCGTTTTGTGGTGCCTTATGTTGAGTTCAGCCGGGCCACACGCGGGTCACGGCCCTTTGTTCTCGATACCAGCGTGATCATTGATGGCCGGATTGTTGATGTTGCCGCGACCGGCATTTTTGAGAGCCGGATTCTGGTGCCGCGCTTTGTTCTCAACGAACTTCAAACCGTGGCGGACTCCAGCGACGCGCTCAAGCGCAGTCGCGGCAAGCGGGGCTTGGACGTGCTGCAAAAGTTGCAGTCTCTGGGGCGTATCGAATTGCATATTTGGGATGGGACACTGCTGGGAGAGACCGGGGCGCAGGGCGTGGATCAAAAACTGCTTCTGCTGGCAAAGCAGGAAAATGGACGCGTTATCACAAATGACTTCAACCTGAATAAGGTCGCAGCACTTCAAGGCGTTCAAGTATTAAACCTTAATGACCTTGCGAAAGCTGTAAAACCGGTAGTGCTGCCGGGCGAAGGACTCGATGTGCGGGTGATTAAACCCGGCGAAGCGCCGCAGCAGGGGGTTGGCTACCTCGAGGATGGGACGATGGTCGTTGTGGAAGGAGCACGCCGGCGGGTGGGCGCGACTCTGCACGTAACGGTAACGAACTCGGTGCAAACATCCGCCGGGCGAATGATTTTCGCCCGACTCGACCAGACCGATGATCCAACGGTCGAATCGTCCGAGGCGGTTCTACCAAACGGCCTCAAATAAGCGATTGCCAGTCTACGGCGATAGAGCGGCCATGCGTGCGGAACGCCCAATGCGGCGCGGCGCTGTTCAAAGCTCCTCCGCACCGCTGGCGATCGCGATCAATCAATGCGAATCGATTATGGCAGATTATCAGGCTCGCCGACCGGTCATCGGACGGGTGGCGACAGGGGCAATCGCCGCAAGTTGGATGATAAATGTTTCCATATTGCGCTGCGGATCACCCAGGCTGGTTTTAGCCGCCATATCCACGGCAAGCAATTCTCCCATGGCGCGCTGCACTCCCGCCAGTCCCCACCGCCGCGCCAGAGTCAAGATTTGATTGGCCCGGGCCGGCGGAAAGAGTTTGAGTTCGCGTGTGATCTGCGCATCGGGCAGCCGCCGGTCCAGCAGTTCCCGGGCCGCCGCCACGCGCCCCAGCCAATGGTAAACCGCCCCGACCATGGTAAATACAGCCCGCGCATCCATCTGCAGTAATTCCGCGTGCCGCGCCAGCGCGCCGGGAGCATCGGATTCGGCTAATGCGTCGATGAAGTCCCACACTTTTTGTTCATGCTGAAAGCCCACCATCTCATCGACCATTGCCAAAGTAATGGAGGGCTGGTCAGCTCCATAGAGTGTTAATTTGGCAAGTTCTGAATCCAAACGCGCATAGTCGGGCCCCACCAGCTCTGACAAGCGGCCCGCCGCTGCACCATCCATCTTTTTCTTATAAATTTCCCATGCCCGGCGGACCAGCCACGGGCCAACATCGCTGACGCGGGGCGCCTGCGCTGCAAGAATCGCCCCATCCGCCTCTAAAAATTTGTGCAGTCGTGTCGTCTTGAGCCATGAATCACACGCCAACACAAGTACCGTGGCTGCGTGCGGTTTTTGGGCATACGCTAATATTAATTCGCGGGCTCCGCCACCACTCGCTTCCTCATCGTCATCCCCTGCCCTGCCCGTTTTGAAGAGCCATTCCGCCGGATCAACGACCACCAGTTTTTTGGCTTCAAACATGCCGGTGGTGCGGCATTCATCCAGCAAGCCCGCCACCGGCCCACCCGGCTCAATACGCACCATACCGTAGGCATTTTCGCCTAAGTAGGCGTGGCTGATTGATTCAATCAGACCGCGGCGCGTAAAGGCCTCGGGTCCATTAATCACCATCACCGGCCGAATTTTAATTCCTTGTGCTGTCATGTTGGCCTGCCCATTTTCCTGATATGCCACCTGCGGCATCCATCTTCACCCATTGGTCCGTTTCAACCCGAACCGCAGCCTACGGCATGGGAATATGGGTGAACTTAAATGGTATTTTTAAATTCATCGCCCGTGTGTAAATCCTCAATCTAATCTTCGCCAATTTAATATTTGTCTGCATGGTGTAGCTCACCTGGTTGGGGCCGCCAGTAGAGTTTATCAGATTCAAAAAATTCGGCGATGCCCCATTGAGGGCTTGCCCCACCATACAATTATTATTGGCTAACTGATTCTGAAGGTTTTGCTGACCCGACGACTCCATGCCCGGCCACGAAAGAACATACGTAAATTGCCACTCATTGTTGACCAATGACTCGGGCCCGAACTTCACCTTCATACCTGCCAAGCGAAGCCGTTCGGACTTTGTGGTGGAAAGATGGATGACATAGGTCTTTCTCCCCACGGCCGCGATGAGGGGAATATATCCTTGAATTAGCTTGATTCTGCGTCCCGGATGGGCGGGGTATTTCAAAATGAAATTGCAATTAGCCACCGGCCCCATCAGCGGGCCGCTGAAGTAACTGTTCATAAGGGGCGACCGCAATGACTGCCCCTTGGAATCAACGGCTTTTGTGATGATGATAGGCCAAATCTGAACATTGCCGATTTCATGTGTCAACATGAGTAAATTGGCCTGCAGTGTAAAACTTGACGAGCGGCTCGGTTTGACCTGTTCGTAATTGCACATCCTCTGGTAGGTACTGTTGATTAAGCTTACCGCAAAAGCACCATCAAATGACGTATAGGCACCAATACTGTTTTGACCTTGCGAAAAGGGTATCCCCGGCTGGCTGTTGTTCCCGTAGCCGTATGTTGGGAATAAATTGGTTTTTTGCGCCAATATCGCGATGACTTTCCAGAACGGGGCGTTTTTGACATTCAGCGAAATCCTCACTGACGTGTTGTTATTGAACACATTCGCGGTGGTGCCGGCCTGTTTACACACATCCATTATCGCCGTGGCCGCAGTCACATTCTTGAGATTGAGTGTAATGAGCGGCCCGCGCAACAAATTAATTTTGGCTATGGAACGCAAATCGCTCCGCAGCAAATGCCGCATCTCCGGCGTAGTCATCCCCTGCAACGCGGCCTTGAGATACGGCACCACCGGTTCACCCATCGCCACTAATTCGCTGGCTGCCTTTTCACGCACGGCATATCGATCGCTACCCAAGTCCCTGATGTCGGCCTTGATTTTGGCGATGTCGGCCTTGGGTGGTCCGGGATAGTCCAAGTGTTCGCTCGGTTGCGTCGCGGCCCTGGCATGGCCGGCCGCATGAGGTTGGCCCGCCGGGATCATGGGGCCGCCCGGTTGAATGCCGCCCGGGCCCAGCATAATGGCCTGCGCCTGCAATGCCCCCGCGATCATCATCGAAATGCCTGCGGCGGAAATTACACATCGAACAGCACGTTTCATTATGTGACCCCCGAAAGATGGCCATCGCCCACGATTGCACGCACCCGACGCCCACAATCACCCAAGCGCAATCTGCCAGCGTCGACGAGATTCAATTGTACGTGGCCGGAATGAAAGGTACCACGTGCCATCAATGAGTCTTCCACCCTCAAGGAGTCTGTCTGCGTTCCGGCGCTTCACCAGATTTCGTGGCGTGCGAGGTCTTAATGGTACGATTTTCCATTTCCTCATTTTCGAGGGCATTGCCGCGCTACCCATCAGGGGGATTTTAACGCGCCAAGGTGGCATTTTTTATACTCTCGAGCCGCTCGTCAAGTGCCTTGAGGTGCTCACGGATTTTGCCCGCCAATGGCGCGTTCATCGTCTGATCGCCGAAGCGCAGGGCATAGAATATTTCCACCAGCCAGTGGGCTTCGGGCAAATCCATGCCGGTAATTAGAGAAAGTTCACGAACATACTCCAGCGGAGTTTGCTCGGTGTTACGTTCAGCTCCGAGGTGGCGCAGAGAATTCATAAGGTGGTCGACAAATGCCAGGTCGCGGGCCATCTGGCGTTGTACCCGAGGATCGAAAGTTTTCACAATCTCTGCCACCACACCCTTGCGATGTCCCAGGCGTCGGGAGAAGAAAACCCCCGCCGCCACCAGCAATGCGGCAACAAGGCCGGCGATGATTTTGCCGATCAGGGATGTACGCACCAGCTTGGACGCGTGGCGCAGTTGAGTAACAAGCTGGTGGAAAAACCCGGTTATCGTTTGCAGGCAGGCCGTAAAGAACAGGAACACCTTATGAATGATGTTCAGTCGCATGGAATTATTAAATGCGATGATCGTCTGCAACCACTGAAGCCGAATCCATTGTAAAAAATTAGTGAATTGGCTGTACCAGCGGACTGGCTGCTGAACACTTGTCAGACTGCTGGCCGGCGATGGGTCGTACGATACCCAGCCCCGATTCGGTATCCACACCTGCACCCATGCATGGGCGAATTTCTGTCGTACCACATAGTATCCGGCGATCGGATTGTAATCCCCGCCATGGTAGCCGGTGACGATTCGTGAGGGGATGCCCACACTGCGACAGAACATCACCATGGCGGATGCAAAATATTCGCAATACCCACCTATCTTCTTTTTGTTCAGCAAAAAATCTTCCGTCGGATCGATATGCGGATTCACCGGCGTCATATCAAACGAATAGGCATAGTTGGTGCGGAGGTAATTGCTGAATCGGCTAGCCAGCGCGGCGTAAACGGTTGAAATGTTCTTGGGCGTAAGGTGCCGCTTCAGCAGCGATCCGGCTATTTTGCGGGCCATGGCGGCTATGGGCTTGGCGATAGGTGCCGAGTAAATGCGCCGGTAACCTGTCATCGATGGAAACACGCTGTATTCAATAACCGATGGGAAAAGCACAGGTCGCCGCGGGCCGATGATAGTCGATTTGAACGTGCGCGGCACACGAACGGAATAGCTCACTGAGGAATGATCGAGCCCCGTGTAGATGAGAGTGCCATCATCAAGGCGCGTAATCTCTGCGGGGTGGTCGGTCTTTATTGCCACGGCCGGCAACTGACTAAATAGCGTATCATCGGGTACGTTCTGAAGCATGACATGATCGGTCACTATGCCATGATGACCGTAATCATCGGGACTCACCAGTTGTGTCCATTGATTGGGTGCTAGGTGCAGTGACAAATAATTCTTCGTGGGGCTTGATGCCCGCACCCACTGATGTCGATTTTTCCGGTATACTTCAAGTGTCGATCCCATGAAGTAGGGTTGGTATCCCTCATTACCAATATTTTTGCCATCGCGCGTTACCCGTATTTCCGCCACGATGGCATTACTCTGGTGCAGATGACCCAACTGCCCCAACGTGACTTTGTTGGTAAAGCCGGTCTGTACTGAACTGCGGCCAACCTGCCATTTGGCCAGAAAACCCGGTACACCCGTCCGCGGAAACAGGATAAAGACAACACTCGCAAAGGCCATTAAAAATACGGCTGCCGACCACGTAAGGCGACGTAAATCCCGCGAAATTACCTTTTCGTGCGTTGGATTGAGCATCATGCTATCAGGCGATGCGTTACGTTTAGCCGCCGACTGTGTTTCTACCTGCAGATGGAATATCAGGCTTAAATACAACCCAAGTCCCAGATACAAGACCAGAATAACTGCAAAAATGGGCGATGTGGTCAAAATTGCGCCGGCAAGGATCAGCAGAAGACTCAAAATAAGCATTTGGCTGTAATCGCGGTTGGTTTTTTTCTCAAGGAGTTTGCACAGAATCAGGCCGGTCATGAAGTGGCCGAGGCCGAGAAGCAAATTCGGTTGGCGCTCAATCACCAGCTCCCAGAACAAATAGAGTGCAACAAGCAAAACGCCAACATTAATCATCCATCGGGGAAAGGGGGTGGCGTCGGATGACTCGACCAACCACCAGCTCATCACCCACACGATGAGCGAGAGTGCCAGCAGACCGTAATCCGTCGCGGCGTAGGTAAAGCCCAGCAGGCTCAGCAAAATAACCAGGTAGGCCAAGGGTTTGAAACGATTGAGGAAGCGCATCGGACCTCATCTAAAAATTGATATTGCCCGCGCACGCTCATCACTGCGGTGCGCCGGTTTACCCACCTCGCACGCGAAGCGTCAAATGTTTATCGGCTCAATGATACCATAAAGATAAGCATGATTGAGTGCCCCCTTTTGACTCTGGCAAGGCAATAAGCCAATCAGGTGATTGCCGCGTGATGCTCTTCCAGTTTTCGCAGCGAGAGGGGCAATTCAAAATGCATATCCTCATCGGTGACATGCCGATGTTCCACCGTTGCACCGTAGCGTTCTTCCAGCAGTTTGACAATTTCCTGCACCAGATCTTCCGGGGCCGACGCCCCGGCCGTGATAAGGACGGTTCGCACATCCTTAAACCAAGCATGGTCAAGACCACTGGCATCATCCACCAAATAACCTTTGGTACCCCGATTTTCGGCCATTTCTACCAGCCGCTTTGAATTTGAGCTATTTTGGCTGCCCACCACCAGCACCAAATCGCATTCGGGGGCCAATTTTTGGACGGCTGTCTGTCGGTTAGTAGTCGCGTAGCAGATATCTTCCTTCGGCGGAGCCTGAATACGCGGAAATTTGGCCTTGAGTGCGGCAATAATTTTGGATGCATCGTCCAAGCTCAGCGTCGTCTGCGTAAGGTAAGCAATACGGTGATCGGCGGGAATTTCAATACCGGCCACATCGTTCACGCTTTCGCAAATAACGATGGAATCCGGCGCTTCGCCAAGCGTACCGACCACTTCATCATGATCAGCGTGACCAATGAGGATAATGGTAAATTTTTGCCGTGCGTAGCGGATGGCCTCATTATGCACCTTGGTTACCAATGGACAGGTAGCGTCCACCTGAACTAGGCCCCGGGCGGTGGCACGCTGGCGAATTTCCGGCGATACCCCGTGGGCACTGTAGACGACGGTTGCGCCGGCCGGTACCTCGTCGATCGTATCGACAAACACTGCGCCCTGCCGAACAAATCGCTCGACCACATGCCTGTTGTGAACAATTTCATGGTAAACGTAAACGGGGGCGCCGCGCAACTCCAGCACGCGTTCGACGCATTCAATGGCCATATTCACGCCGGCGCAAAAGCCCCGGGGGTTTGCCAAAACTATCTTCATGAACGCCTTCTCCGTGTATAATACTGCAGTTGCGGGTCCGTATAAGGCTCGGCCGCTGACCGTCTTGTAGACTCGGCGCGTCTCTAACACCCGCCGATACGCCGTGGGCCGACACCAGCGATGCCGACCTGACACTCTATAGAAGTTTAGTGGTTTACGGTGCGATATAAAAGTGAGGCGGGCCAAAAGCGCCTCCGGACAGTGAAAGACGATACGCATGATTCATGAAATAATGACCATACACCGTGGATAATGCAGCACAATCGATGGAGCACGAAGCTTTGACCGCCACCGCCGCGAAAACCTTTCCACCTACTGTCGAATGGGCCTTTAAGCCTATGGATGACCCGTCCGCCGCCCAAGCGTACACATGGCGGTTGGCTCACAAGCATTACGAAAATTTTACGGTGGTTTCGTGGCTGGTTCCACGCCGGTTGCGGCAGGATTTTTGCAACATCTACGCCTTTTGCCGCACGGCTGATGATCTGGGCGATGAAGTGGGCGATCGCGACTTGGCTCTAGAGTACTTGGCGGAATTTCGCCGCCAAACGCTTGAATGTTTTGCGGGTGCCCCCACGACGGCAATTTTTACGGCCTTGGCGACTACCATTAAGCGTTTTGATATACCCTCAAAACCCTTTCTGGATTTGATTTTAGCCTTTGAACAGGACCAGCGCGTCACCCGTTACCCTGATTTTCCGATGGTGCTGGATTACTGCTCGCGCAGCGCCAATCCGGTGGGCCACCTCGTGTTGTACCTGAGCGGTTATCGCGACGCAAAGCGGCAGATACTGGCGGATCACACATGCACCGCATTGCAACTGGCCAATTTTTGGCAGGATGTCCGACGCGATCTGCTGGAACGCGACCGCATCTATCTTCCCGCTGATTCCATGGCGCGTTTTGGCGTCACGCAAGACGACATCCAACTTGGACGCTGTACGGATGGCTTCCGGAATCTGTTGCGGTTCGAGGTGGGGCGATGTCGAGAGTTTTTTCATCAAGGCGAAGCGCTTCTGGGTTGGGTCGCCTCACCATGGCGGGAACAGATTTCGCTTTTTAGTCGTGGCGGGCTGGCGGTACTGGCGGCCATCGAGCGACAGAATTACGATACGTTGACTTCGCGCCCGGTCGTTGGGCGGCGAACCAAATGGATGCTGATGCTTGGCGCCCTGTTGACCATGGGGAAAGTAAGCTTAAGCCGCTGAGAACTCGGGTGGAGTTGGGTATGACTGATGTGATCACCGCACAGAAAGACTGGCGGCTGGCAGGGCTGGCAGAGTCCCGGGCCTTTTGTTCAGACGTCACCCGCACGCAGGCGAAAAATTTTTTCTACGGACTCAAACTTCTGCCGCCCGGAAAACGCGACGGCATGTTCGCGCTCTATGCCTATATGCGCTATGCCGATGATCTGGCCGATGATCTAGCCCAACAAGCCATCAAGGATCGCATCGGCCAACTGGAACAGTTCCGCATGCTTACACGCCGCGCCCTAGCGGATAACACGCCACCGGACCATGCTTGGGGCGGATGGGCGGCATTTATCCATTGTGCACGGACATTCAATATGCCCATAGGTATTTTTGACGCCATGATCGAGGGGCAACTGCAGGACTTGAACTTTTCCATCCCCAAAACCTTCGACGACCTGAGCGCCTATTGCTATCGCGTGGCCGGTGTGGTGGGCCTGGCCAGCATTCACGTATGGGGTTATACCGGTGGACACGATACCGAACGCCTGGCGATTGATCGTGGCATGGCCTTTCAACTTACCAATGTGCTGCGCGATGTACGCGAAGATGCACGGCGCGGACGCTGCTACATCCCCATGGAGGATATGACGCGCTTCGGCGTGCGATCGAACTGGCTGGGCAATGGCTTGATTAACAATGAAATATTATCCCTGCTCAATTTTGAAATCAGTCGTGCTCGAAAATATTTCCATTCCTCCGCTGACCTGGAACAATTCGTGGCGGCCGACTCACGACCGGCGCTGATCGCCATGACCGGCATCTATCGCGGCATCCTTGATAAAATCGCGCGCAGCCCGATGGATGTCCTCACCAGACGGGTGCGGCTTAATAACGTCCAGAAACTGGCGATCATGTGGCGGAGCAAACGCGGATGAGGTTACTGAACATACATGTCTGACCTCCCGGACTTAGCCTCCATTCATGCCGCCGACACTGTGGTCGGCACCCCAGCTCTTCTTGCCCGGCCAACTACCCATGACCGCTGGGTGGACCGCCGCGATCCGGTGGCCATCGTCGGTGGCGGCCTCGCGGGCATCGCCGCTGCAACGGTGCTGGAATCCTGCGGCCTTGCGGTGATTCTCATTGAATCGCGGCAGGATTTGGGCGGCCGGGCCAGCAGTTTTCAGGATGCCCAATCCGGTGAATGGCTCGACAACTGCCAGCATGTGCTGCTTGGTTGCTGCAGCAACCTCATCGATCTGTATCGGCGACTCGGCGCAATCGAACATATTAAATGGTATCGCCGCGTGCATTACATCGATGATCGCGGCCGACATTACAGCCTGTGGTCGGTTCCCGGCCTTCCGGCACCGCTTCACCTCGGACCGGCCATGGCGCTGTTTAGTCTCTTGTCGATCGGGGAGCGACTCAGCGTCGCCCACGCCATGCGCGCCATGATGCGGCTCGGCAAGTCGGGTCGTGCTGGCCTGGCCAATATTTCTTTTGGTGAATGGTTGGCCCGGCATCACCAGCCAACGTCGGTAATCAAAAAATTTTACGACCCCATCGTCATCAGCGCCCTGAATGAAGATACCCAACGCGCGGCCGCTCTCTATGCTATTGAGGTATTTCAGGAAGCCATGCTGCGCAACCGCCACGGATATATGATGGGGTTACCCGATGGTCCGCTTCAGACGTTGTACACACATCGCCCGTGCCGCGACGTCCGTCTGGGCCAACGCGTGACCGAAATTGTATGCCGCGATAAAACCGTATCGACGATCCGATTGGCCAGTGGAGAACACATTGCCGTTTCCGCCGTGGTGCTGGCCACCAACCACCATGCCGTCGAAAAGCTCATATCACCGGAGTGGCTGCGGACCGATTCACGATTCGCCTCCCTCGGCAAGCTGGAAAGCGTACCCATCCTCGGCGCCCATATGTGGTTTGACCGGCCCGTAATGAAGCTCCCCCATGCAGCCCTTATTGAGGGACCCCTGCAGTGGCTGTTTCGGAAAGATGAGCTGGGAACGGCTGTGCATGGCGTGATCAGCGCCGCCCGCCCATGGGCCACCACACCTCACGAACATTGCGCCGCCTTATTTGAACGTCAACTTCAGATGATATTCCGCCAGCCGCAGGCCAAACTCGTTCGATATCGAATCGTCATTGAAAAGCGTGCCACTTTTGCCCCATCGCCTGGCATTGATCGGTTTCGGCCACCACAGGCCCCTGTTCCCGGTGGTATTGAAAATTTATTTTTAGCAGGTGACTACACCCGCACGGGATGGCCTGCCACCATGGAGGGGGCAGTACGAAGCGGATATCTGGCGGCCGGTGCGTTGCTGCAGGCCATGCCCCATACGGCCAAATTGCCGTCGCCCCTGGCCAATGATCTGCCTTTTGAACGCGCCGCCCGCTGGCTTTCAGGCTCAGATTAGATACGCCCCATACCAGAAATTGGGCCCAATCACGATACATCGATCGTTCGCCGCACCGATCACCAAGCCCGAAATCGCAAACCGCTTGCTTGGTAGCCTCCTGCTACGCTTGAACTCAGTCGCCCGACAGACACCCATTGATCGTAACGGTGCTGCGGTGCTTCAGGTCCTGCACCCCGCATGGGAGTCTGTCCCTTGCCACCCTCATCTCACGCTGCCAACGCGGCAGTAAGACGGGGAAACAGGACGCGGTTTGGCAGGACTTAACTCCTGGGTGGCCCATGTGTTGCCGATTCAAACTTAATATTTAACTTACTGTAAATAAATGAGTTATACTTCACCCTGTTCATCTAAACACGGTTGCGGTACGCCGTTTGCAATCATGTGGGCGTGCGCCGCACGGTAGAGACGTGGTATTACCCGGATGCCGATCGTCTTTGGCTGCACATAGTGAGTCCGGGAATGGAAGTTTGCGTTTAGCAGGAGTGTACAAAATGGGTGCAAGTGTTCGGCCCCTCGGCGACAAGGTTCTCATCAAGCGTGTGGAAGCTGAGTCCAAAACCAAAAGTGGCATCGTGCTGCCGGATTCCGCCAAGGAGAAGCCCAAACGCGGCAAGGTGCTGGCGGTGGGTGATGGTAAGTTGCTGGACAACGGTGACCGCGCTGCATGTCAGCTTAAAAAGGGTGATGAGGTGATCTTCGCAAGCTACGCCGGGACAGAAATAAAAGTCGATGGTGAGGAATTGCTCATTGTCGGTGAGAGTGAAGTGCTGGCGGTGTTGGAATAACATCCTGCCGTCCATCGGGCCCCGCCTATTGGCGGCACGCCCGCCAATTTCGTTTGCAACACTGAAATTTTAGGAGAAATGAATATGTCCGCCAAAATGATTGAATTTGATACGCAAGCCCGCGAAAAAATTCGCCGCGGCGTGCGAACCTTGGCCCAGGCCGTCAAGGTAACGCTGGGCCCATCCGGCCGTAACGTGGTCATCGAAAAGTCCTTCGGCAGCCCGACCGTCACCAAAGATGGCGTCACGGTGGCCAAGGAAATCGAACTGGAAGACCCGTTTGAAAACCTCGGTGCCCAGTTGGTCAAGGAAGTGGCCAGCAAGACCAGCACAGTTGCGGGTGATGGCACCACCACGGCCACGGTTTATGCCGAGGCCATTTATGATGAAGGCCTGCGCAACGTCACCGCAGGTGCCAATCCGACCTTGCTGAAGCGCGGCATTGAAGCCGCCGTGGAAGCGGTCATCAATCACCTGCGCAGCATTTCCACTAAAGTGGAATCCTCCAAACAGATTGCCCAGGTAGGCACCAGCTCAGCCAATCAGGATTCTCACATTGGCCAGATGATCGCCGATGCCATGGATAAAGTTGGCAAAGATGGCGTGATCACAGTTGAAGAGGGTAAATCACTGGAAACCACCGTAGACTTGGTGGAAGGTTTGCAATTTGACAAAGGGTACATCAGCCCGCATTTTGCCGATCCCAAAACCATGACGGCTGAATTTGAAGACGCTTACATTCTTATCCATGAGAAGAAAATCAGTTCCATAAAAGACTTGCTTCCGATCTTGGGTAAAGTGGCAGAAGCCGGAAAAGCCCTGCTGATTATCGCGGAAGATATCGAAGGCGAAGCACTCGCTACGCTGGTGATCAACAAACTGCGTGGCACCATTAAAGTGGTGGCGGTAAAGGCACCAGGCTTTGGCGATCGGCGTAAGTCGATGCTGGAAGATATTGCCATTGTCACCGGTGGCCGGGCGATTTTTGAAGAACTGGGTATTTCGCTTGAGTCGCTCGAATTGAAAGACCTTGGCCGAGCCAAGAAAATCACGGTGGAAAAGGAAACCACCACCATCATTCAAGGTGCCGGCAAGACCGACGCCATTAAAGGCCGTATCGAGCAGATCAAGACAGAAATCGACCGTACCACCAGCGATTACGACCGCGAGAAGCTCCAGGAACGGCTCGCTAAGTTGGCCGGCGGTGTGGCACTCATTAAAGTAGGTGCCGCCACCGAAGCAGCCATGAAGGAAAAGAAGGCACGCGTGGAAGATGCACTTCATGCCTGCCGGGCGGCCGTTGAAGAAGGCGTATTGCCGGGCGGCGGTGTAAGTGTGCTGCGGGCCATCGGCGCCATCGATAAACTCAAGCTCGATGGCGATGAAAAAATCGGTGCCGATATTGTCAAGCGGGCACTTTATGCCCCCATCAAACAGATATCTGAAAATGCCGGCGTGGACGGCAGCATTGTGGCTCAGAAAGTGATGGAATCGAAGGAAACCAATTTTGGATTCAACGCCCTCACTCATGAATATGGCGACATGCTCAAAATGGGCGTGATTGTGCCCACCAAGGTGGAGCGCACCGCTCTGACCAATGCATCATCCATCGCGAGCCTGTTGCTGACCACCGATGCGATTATCAGCGAAATGCCGAAGAAAGATGATAAGAAGGCCGCCGGCGGCGAAGGCATGGAAGATTATTGATTCCCGCCACGGGAACAACCACAATCAGCATAAAAACCAGCACGCCCCGGAGGATATCCTCCGGGGCTTTTGTTTGGCAGGTCGAGCGGCAGAGGCCGGTCAGAAGACGTGCCGCCCGGAGGGTGTGCCGCAGATCCCCGCCTGTGTCAGTCTCTTGGAACTCCGCGTCTCTGTGTGATATATATTAATAATCGCCATCACGCCAGCGGTGTGGCGCCATGGCCTTTGTTACGCCGAGTGGATGCATCCAAAAACGCCGGCCGTTTAGCCATCGGGCCTGTACCGGCGTGCCTACCGCACCGGCGCAAATATCTGTGCGCCCTTGGCGGTGCCAACGGTTCTGTTTACCGCAAAGGACGCAAAG
>DZDI01000166.1 GCA_022730455.1 Phycisphaera mikurensis
CTTCTTGATGCCCGCCAAAATCCATGCCGTCGCAGCCGTGCTATTACTTGGACAGACTCCTGGGCACTCGCCTTGAATTATGTGCCGCTGCAGCCATCGCTAAATTGCTATTTTGCGGCAATCTCATTACGATTGCGGGGCGCATGTTGTATTTGGTATAGATTATTGAGGATTGCCAATGATGTATCGCCTCCGTTCAAAATGGAATTGCCTGAAGCGTCGGCGTTTTGCGTTGCCGCACCTTCGCCTCGTGTGGGGTATGGTTGCGGCGGTTGGATTGGTGTCCGGAACAGTTTTTGGACCGGCAGCTATGGCGGTTGCAGCAGGGCTGCCATGGGCGGATCGTCCGCCCACAGTTGACCCAAGCTTCGGCGTTCCCAGGCCCGCATCTTTCAGGCCCAAATTGCCGGTGGTTGCATCTTGGATTTGGGCAGCGCAAACCCGTAATAATCAGATCATTTATCTGCGACGTTCGTTCCGACTTAACACCGTGCCCCGCAAGGTAGAACTCTACGCCACCGCTGATAATCATTTGGAATTATTTCTTAATGGCAAAGAAATAACCAGCACCTTTCATAAGCATAATCAGGTCTGGCGGCGGGCGCGCAAGATAGCGGTTGCGCCCTTGCTCCATACGGGCGAGAACATTCTTGCGATCCGCGCGAAAAATGATGGCGACGTGGCTGGTGTATTGGTTTGGATGCGCACCGGTTCCAGGACACTGTGCCTCAGTAATGGGCGCTGGCGGGTGGCATACCATGTTCCCACCGGCACCGCGTGGACACAATCTCAATTTAATGATACTCGCTGGCCACACGCCAGTGTCATAGCGCCCTATGGCAGTGGCGTGTGGGACGACAATGTAAGCCAATGGCCCGTAGTCCACTGCAATTATCTCGTTCATCTGTACTTTCAACCGCTGCATGTCACCATTCTGCATGGCGGTGTGGCGTTCAAGGGGCTTTCTTCGGTAGCGGCAGCCTTGACCCCCGGCGATATCGCAACCATACGTCCGCAATATCAGGGACGTTCATTACTGGCACCGTCGCGACCGATTCATCTCGTGGTGCGCCCTTCAACATCCGCGCATCCGCCCGAGCTGCTCATAAGTTTTGGTGAGGAAGTAGCCGGTCGCATTCAGGTGCGTGGCACCGGCGGCAGCGTGCTTATTGGCACCGGAGAATCGCGGGGTGAGGCATTGTATGGTCCATGGGGAGGTGTGCATACGCTGGATCTGGCGGGCGGGAAAACTCAATCCACGCAGTACAGTGCGTTTCGATATGCCACTGTGAGCTTTAAAGGATCAGGCCCAATTGATCTCAACCGCCTGCGCCTGGACTTCAAATATTATCCGGTCAAATACCGTGGGGCCTTTGATTGCTCCAATCCGTTGCTGACGAAAATCTGGTACACCGGGGCATATACAGCCCACCTATGTATGCAGGAACAGATATGGGATGCGCCCAAGCGCGACCGCGCGATGTGGATGGGCGACCTGCAGGTTTCCGGCCAGGTCATTAATAATGTATTTATGAACCGCTTTCTGATGGAATTAACCATGCGGCTGCTGCGGGCTGCGGCGCAAGGAGGCCGTCCGGCGACGGCACCCCCGGTGACCTATGTCAATAACATCCCAGGCTATTCCAATGCTTGGATTTGCGGATTAGCCGACTTCTACAAACATACCGGAGCGATCGATTATATCCGTTCGCAGCATCAGCTTCTGCTCTCCATGTTGCGGTATATGAAACAAGGATTTAATCGGAAAAACATTTTTGTCAATAAGCATAAGAAATGGTGCTTCGTGGATTGGGCACCGGAACTCAATGGCAGTTGGAATACGCCAAGCGTTAATTCTCCGCAGGCGCTTGCCGCCACAGATCTGTACACCTGCTGGGCTGTGCGGCGGGCGGTATTTTTACTCAACGCCATGGGCGATACGGCCAACGCGGCGAAATATGCCCACTGGGACCGGCAGCTTATCGCCGCCGCGCGAAAATTCTTGGTCAATCCGCGCACGCATACCTACACCAATCTGCGCCAGGTCAACGCTATGGCCATTGATTCACATGTCGCCACCGCTCGACAACGAGCGGCGATCTATGCGCAAATTTTGGGGCCGAAGTGTTCATCGTGGAAGCAGCAGGCCACACCCTACTATAACAATTTTGTATTGTTTGCCATGGGCCACCTCGGACATACCGATGAAGGATTGACTTTCGTCCAAAAATATTGGGGTGGCATGATTCGCGAAGGGGCCACCACTTTTTGGGAAGCGTATGACAACGCCTGGCCGAAAAAGCATTTTCATCGCTACCTCAAGGCGGATAATGGACAAGGCTATTTTGTCAGTCTGTGCCATGGCTGGTCCACCGGTGTAACCAACTGGCTTACAGAGCATGTTCTGGGCATACAAATACAGGCTGGCGGCTTTGCCCAGACGGCCATCGTGCCGCACTTGGGCTATCTGCACTGGGCCACTGGCCGGGTACCGACCACGCACGGAAACATCGTCTTGCGGGTAAGCAGACATGCGAAGTTGGAATCACTGCGCCTCACCTTGCCACCGGATATCACCGCCTCGATTGGCGTGGTCGGCCGGACTCTCACGGTAAACGGCGCCCGCATATCGCCCGTACGGCAATCAGACCATCGCTGTTATATCCGCATCTCCAATGCCGGCCGCTACCACATTGTCGGAGCAGATTAGAAGTCTCTCCAAGTAATAGCAGAGCTGCGATGTGCCGGAAACGCTCCGGATGCAAGGCGTCGGGCCGACGGCGGTCTCCGTGATCACTCGCGTGGAGGCATTGAGTTGATTCGTGTGTTTGTAATCGCCCACCGAGTTTAGCGCCGCCGCGTGACGGGCGATAAATGCCCTGCATGCATAAATGCATTTGTCCGCAACCTTGTGACCACGTGATGGTCACAAAGGACACCGGCGTGCGCCCCTCTGCGAAGGCATCCTGGCTCCATAAATCCATCCAATGTCAGGAGCAAATTGTGAACGGGCTATTTGTGTATACTACGGAAGCAAGTCTATAATCGCCAAGATGCAGGGTATCCCTGCGGGGAGTTTTTATCAATGCCATTGGAAGCGGTTGGTCGGGAAACCATCTTGTCAGCACCGAAAGTCTGTCCAGGTAGCAACAGGGCTGCGTCGATCTGGGCGACGGGCTGTTCCTGCAGATCAATGGCATGATAGAAATATTTTTCAGCGGTGTCGTGTAACGCGATGGCCGACATGAGCAAATGGCATCCACAGGTCTGTTCATCATCATGACCTGTTGAGTACCGAGATCGCATGATATATTCGGCGTTCTCCCCGGTCGCTGGAGGCAAATTTTGCGAATTTCCAAAAAATCAAATCTTGTCTATGCGTATTTGCTCCGTGGCCTTGAGACCGGGCGGTATCATGTGGGCGATCGGATACCGACGGAACGTGAACTGGCGGACAGATTCAAATTATCCCGCCCTACAGTTGCTGGGTCTATCCAACGTTTGGTACGCGCAAAACTGATTCGTCGCATCCCGCGGGCCGGGTCGCTGGTGATCAACGTGCCCACGCCACGCCCTCTGACGTTTGGTTTGGTCATTTTGGACCAGAACCGCCATCCTGATGAATCAATTTTTAAGGTTGTGATCGAAGAAATATTTCGTCGCGCTGCGGTGGAGCGTTCGACGGTGATCCTGCACGATCCGTCGCGGGGAGAGGATATGAACGATCCGGGCCTGTTTCAGCGTTACCAGGCAGCCGTAGACGAATTCATCAGGCGCACCGTGGATGGCGTATTTTTGATGCCGCAACTGGTTCTACCCGATCAAGCTGTCTCGGCTACGGCCGGCATTGCTGAAGAGCTTGAAAAGGCATCTGTTCCCGTTGTGCTGATTGACGGAGACATTGTACGGTATCCGGATCGCAGTCATTTCGACTGGGTGGGCATTGATAATTTTCACTCCGGTTACACGATGGCCAAGCACCTGATCGCATCAGGTTGCAGGCGCATAGATTTTTTCGCTATCACTACACGCCATTCGACACAGGAAGCCCGTATCGCGGGATATATGAGAGCTTTGGAGGATCATGGTCTGCGTCCTGACGCCAAAGGCATTCATCATGGCAACCTGCTTGGCGGTGATTTTGTGATGAAGATTTTGCGGCAGCGGCATCCGGAAGCGGTCCTGGTCGTCAACGATTTTCAGGCTGCCGCTGTCATGCAACAGGCGCTGCAGGCGGGTATTAAAATACCAAGAGAGCTGCGTATTGGCAGTTTTGATGATTTACCGATCGCCAGCCATCTGCCCGTTCCACTGACCACTATCCGTCAACCCGTGGCCGCCATCGGTGCGTCAGCTTACCAGGTCATGCAGCAGCGAATGAATGCTCCTGATCGGCCGCCGGTGCATCTGGAAATCAAGGGTGAATTGATCGTTCGCGCATCATCCAGCGGCGTTATGAAGTGAATCTGTCAGACCCATTGCCGAAGCGCGGCAATGGATCGTTTAGATCGCAAAAGAACGTGTCATTTATCCGCTGCGCCGCAGAACACAGCTATGCCGCCGCTTTTTGGCTCAGAATGCTGGTAAAATTACAGAAGAGGTTTTCGCTGTTTTTCGAGGATATTCAGATTATTCACCTTGTTTGCTGGTAAAGTTAAGAAAAACATCATCATTCTCCCTTGTATTAACGCAAAATGAGCTGTTACAATAGAGCCAGTTGAAGTTTAAAGTCCACCGTCGCGTTGATGTGTGGGCCCGTAGGCCGCCCGGTAGGCGGCTGGCGTAAGACGCTCTCATTAGGGAGCGAGGGGTGGTTTCTATGTCTTCTTTTAATCGTTTTTCGAGTTCGCGCGGCCTGACTTTGGCGGCTGCGGTGTTGGCGGCCACGGTGGTCGCGGGGCTGGCTGATACGGCCTCGGCGACCGTAATTTACCAGGATAATTTTTCAGGAACCGCCACGACGCCGCT
>DZDI01000363.1 GCA_022730455.1 Phycisphaera mikurensis
GATGTTGGCCGGATCGAAAATGTGCATTTTGTATGGTCCTTCTGGCCGGGTGCCAGCCCCCGCATGGCGGCGTGGATACAGGATCATGGCACCGCGTTTCGTTTTGGCCGCAGCGATGCCCAATATGTGTTGAACACATTCTGTTTTCAGTACCACACTGGCTACCATTTCGTCCAGACTCCAAGTGGAACGTGCTACGGCAACTTTCTGGGTTTGGGGGCGGACACATGCCACTACCCGGTGAAAGTGGATGCGGCGGAATCTGTCGTCGGGCTCCAAATTACCAACGGCGAGTTTGCCGCCTATCTTGGTACGGATCCACAGGGATTTGTCACCGGTACCAAGAACACCGGCCCGGTGAACATGGCGAACTGCGTGTTCTGGGGCGGCGGTGATCTTCAGCGTTTTGGAACGGTGCAAGGTACCGGTGCGGTAAGCCTGATCGGCTGCAATTTTTACGCAAACTGGGATCCGCATAATCGCGGTGAGCCGGCGATTCTCTGTGATGGGCCGACGATTACCATCAGCAACTGCCTGTTTCGAACTCTGCCGAACAGCAAGAAAACCATTGCTCGCATTACGCAGCGCTGTGCCGGGGCGGTGATTATGGGCAACACCAGCCAAGGCACACCGTTTACTGTGGACCATCAGGGCAAATTGCCAAAATCAAGATTCCAAATCAACGCCAACATCGGCGTTGGATAGTACATGGACGCTGACGGAATGTCTTTCGATGTGTGTTCCACGGGTGACGCGTTTCGGGTCTGACCTTACCATAACGCCGGCCTTCAAAGCGGGCTGAAAATTGGCCTGAATGTGGCCGTTGAAATAGATATGGAGCCGACCGTATGACGCTTGATTCAAAGCCGAGGCAATCTTTCATGTACCGGCCCTGTCGGCGGCTGGTTTGGGCCGCGATTTCATTGTCGGTGCTGCTGCCGGCGATAGTCGCAAATGTGGTGGCTGCGGGAACCACACCCGCTGTTCGCATCGGGCCGTTTTATCCGGAGGCCCCGAACGGCATTACGTTTATTGTGGACCACCAGGCCGCGTTTCTTTTACGAATTGGATGGATTCAAAACGGGCATCTGGAGGATGGCTATACCTCATGCGGCCAATA
>DZDI01000364.1 GCA_022730455.1 Phycisphaera mikurensis
ACGCCAGCGCTAGAGGCAATTTCCGCATATCCAAATCCCCGTTAAATCCGTAAGTTTCCATTTCTGCTTAAGGCACACACCCATGACTTTGTCGATTGGATGTGCGTTCAATGCTCAAAAGGTAGCACATCAAAACGCATGCTGACTTATTTTGTCGCACACGTTACCCAATACAGCATGTATTGGGTAGCTTCTAAACCTTTCAGCGTGGTTTTCATCCCACAACGCGCATCAAATCCCCTGCTTATAAATAGTCCCGAATCAGGATTTCCGCAATCTGCACACTATTTAGCGCTGCGCCCTTACGCACATTGTCCGAGACCACCCACAAATCCAGACCGCGTGGATGCGATATGTCTTCGCGAATGCGCCCAACATAGCTTGCATCGTGATTCGCTCCTTCGGTCACTGCCGTCGGATAACCTCCCGCGACGTGCTCATCCAGCACTTCAACACCCGGCGCTTTGCTGAGTAACTCACGCGCTTGTGCAGCGCTAATTTTGTCGCGGGTTTCGATATGCACCGCTTCAGAGTGACCATAAAACACCGGCACGCGTACACAAGTTGGGTTCACCCGGATGCTGTCATCGCCCATGATTTTCTTGGTTTCCCACACCATTTTCATTTCTTCCTTGGTGTAGCCGTTGTCCATGAACACATCAATCTGCGGAATGACGTTAAACGCAATCTGCTTGGGATAGACTTTGGCTTCAATCGGTTGACCATTGAGCAGGCTGGCGGTTTGACCCGCCAGTTCCTCAATCGCTTCCTTACCCGTTCCCGACACCGCCTGATAGGTGCAAACATTGATACGCTCAATACCCACTGCGTCATAAATCGGCTTCAATGCCACCAACATCTGGATGGTCGAGCAATTCGGATTGGCGATAATGCCGCGATTTTTATATTGCGCCACCGCCTGCGGATTCACTTCGGGCACCACCAGCGGAATGTCGTCGTCATAGCGGAACTGCGAGGTGTTATCAATCACTACGCAGCCCGCTGCGGCGGCCTTGGGTGCATATTCAGCCGACACGGAAGCGCCCGGCGAGAACAAACCAATCTGCACCTTGCTGAAATCAAAATCAGCCAGATTTTCGACTTTCAAATAGCCATCACC
>DZDI01000039.1 GCA_022730455.1 Phycisphaera mikurensis
CCCGCCAAAATCCATGCCGTCGCAGTCCCTGTTATTACTTGGACAGGCTCCTATGTACAGAAAATGTATAGAAGCCGAACACCACCCCGCCAGAATCTGTAAATTTTATCAGCCTTTCATGGTTTCCCAACCACCCGGATTCGCAATGAGTCTACCCACTTTTCGCACGTTCGCACACCCGATCGTTGCGAGATTGCCGCCAGCGTCCAGAGAGCTATGACGCCTCGGGGCGGGATAAGGTGGCGTTCAAAATCTCATCGTGCTGCGCGTTGATGCATCCACGCCTGACGGGCCGGCACCGGCCCTCCCAACCGCGGTTCATCCGACGGCTGGTGACAATTCGCCAGCAATGGACCAAAATTGCGATTCCTCATTCCAGACTTGCGTGATCGCCGGACCAGCACGCAGGAGTCATTGGCTGTTGCACATACATTTTTGTCATTGTGCAAGCGTTTGCGCAATGATATAACGGTGTTCTTTGACGGCGACCGGGACACGGTTCACAATAATGACAGGATGCATAATTCACGAAAAAGGCGAGCGCGGTAGCTTTTGTTGATTACTCAGCGCACTGCCTGTAAACAATATGGAGAATTTGGTGGATGAAAACATTAACGCATTCGGTGGTGCCCATCTGGTTTCTGGCCACAGCGGTCTTGATGATCGGCGTGTTTGTATCGACGGCCGCAGGGCGTGATCGCATTTTGTTGGATTATGGCTGGCATCTGGGGTTCTCGGATACCGGCATGAGTGTGCCTCCGCTGCGCCATTCGGTGGCCATTAAGCATTGGCGTTGGCGACCGGCACGCGCGCCGGAAGATGAAGTCCATGCGGTCGGCGTCCCCAAGCTCGAAAGTCCTGATAGTTGGCACGCAGCTCAGACCGGTAGTACGGATTTCCATAATCAGCAGGGCTATGCCTGGTTTCGCACTGTGCTGCCATCAATGCCGGGTGGAGGCCGATATGTCGTATTTGAAAACAACGATTCCAATGTTTGGCTCTACCTCAATGGCAGGCTGTTGCACATCTACCGTATTGCTGCCCATGGACCGTTTGGCGCATCCTTGGATCGGGCATGGCACCACAAACGGCCAAATATACTTAGCTGTCTGGTGAGCCATGTCGGCGATGCCGGGGCTATTCCCGGACCGGTCATGCTTGGGTACACCGATCTGGTTACTGTTGGTCCGGCGGCCCGTCATTTTCACGACAGCACCTGGAAAGCGGTGCAGATTCCCAATGATTACATTGTGGATGGAAAATACAATCCCAAGGGGCACCGGCTGCACGGCTACCTTCCGGTTGAGCCCGCATGGTACCGCAAAACCTTCAAGATTTCGGCCACGGCCCGCGGGAAGATGGCGTGGCTATATTTTGAGGGCGTGTACCGGGATGCGCAAGTTTATATCAACGGGCATTACCTGGGAGAGCATCAGAGCGGGTTTACCAGTTTTCGTTTTAATGTCACCCGGTGGGTTCGCTTCGGGAAGGAAAACACGGTATCTGTGCTGGTTAATCCGTGCGATTTTGAGGGGTGGTGGTACGAAGGCGGGGGCATCTACCGTCATGTGTGGCTGATCATCAAACATCAATTGCATGTGACCCGTTTTGGAACGTTCGTCATCAGCCATGTTCCGGGGGCCATCACCGCCGATACAGCGCATGGCGATATTGCCACCGCCGCCCTCACCATTAAAACCACTGTGCACAATGACCGCCGCGTCGGGGCCTCATTTACCCTTGGCTCACAAGTCTTTGACCCCGCGGGCAAGATCGTTGTCCGGGTCACGACGCAGGAATTTTTAAAACCCCACCAGTGCCGAACGTTCATCCAGAAAGCATCGATCAGGCGAGCGGCACTGTGGTCGTTGGGGCACAGAAACCTCTACCGACTTCACACTGTGCTTGCAACCAACGGTACGACCATCGATGACCGGAATACCACATTCGGTATCCGAACACTGCGATTCAGTCCGAACCGTGGTTTTTTTCTCAACGGGAAGCATGTGGAATTGAAGGGCACGTGTGACCACCAGGATTTTGCCGCCTTGGGCATCGCCGTACCGGATAATATTCTCTTCTGGCGGGTGAAGAAACTTAGGGCCATGGGGTCCAATGCCATTCGCACGGCGCACAATCCACCGGCACCGGAGTTTTTGGACGCCTGTGATCGTCTGGGCATGTTGGTGATGGAAGAAAATCGTCATCTCGGTGATACCTATAACCGCAAAGCTGCACCCGGGACACCGTATTCTCGCTTGGCCAATCTAAGGAGGATGATCCTCAGAGACCGTAACCATCCAAGTGTCATCATGTGGTCCATGTGTAACGAGGAAGGTCTGGTGGTGACGCGGGAGGGGGCGGCGATTTTCGCGGCCATGCGCCATGCTGTACATAAAATTGACCCCACCCGCCCCGTCATGTGCGCCCAGAATCCAACATGGCCTGAGTTCTGGGGTAAACACCTTAACGCCCGGCTGGTAAAAGTGGAGGATATTCAGGGCATCAACTACAACCCGCAACTTTATTCCGCCTTCCACGCCGCCCATCCCCGGATGCCAGTGGTGGCCAGCGAATGCACCAGTGGTGGACTCGCGGTTCGTGGCATCTACCCGTGGAATTCTGCGCCTGATTACGGCAAACGGTATGACGCCAATTTTGGGTGGCCTTGGGAAGCATGGCGTCCTATTGCCGATCACCCCTTTGTGATGGGTGGATTTGTGTGGACGGGCTTTGATTACCGTGGCGAGCCCAACCCGAGCAACTTCCCTGACGTGAGCTCGAATTTTGGCTTGATGGATATGTGCGGATTCCCCAAGGACACTTATTATTATTTTAAGGCGGCGTGGGACGCCAAGCCCATGGTTCATATCATTCCCGGCAACTGGAACTGGCCCGGTAAGCAGGGGCGGGGCCTTCGCCTTCGCATCTACAGCAACTGCTCACGGGTACAACTGTTTGTCAATGGTAAAAGCGTAGGCGGCATGCGGAAAATACCGCCCTTGGGCTGGCTGGGCTTTGGCTGGAAGGGGCATTGGATGGTCTTTTATCAGCCCGGTACGATCGAGGCTCGCGGCTATGATCACGGCCAATGGGTAGCGACGGACACCATTGAAACGGCCGGCAAACCGGCGAAACTCGTTCTGCGCAGTCCCATGCGTTATGTTCGGGCGAATGGCGAAGATGTGGCCTTGGTGGATGTGGCCGTAGAAGACGCCAGCGGCCGGGTGAATCCCAACGCCGATAATATGCTGCATTTTGCGGTTAGCGGGCCCGGCCATATTGCTGGAGTCTGTAATGGCAATTCACATTGTATCGAACCAAACTTGGCCAATTATCACCGTGCTTTTAATGGCTTGTGCCAATTGGAAGTTCGTGCGCAGCGAAGCGCCGGACTCATTGGCGTGACGGTTTCGGCGCGTGGGCTCAAGTCGGGGCACTTAGAGATTCCATGCAGAAAAGTGGTCGGGTATAGCTTGCCCCCTCGAGGAACCTACTGATGGCTTGATCATCTCAGCCTTGCTCGGGCCGCCCTGGGGGTGTGCCAAAGACGTGCCGCCTCGGGGGTTGGCCGCAAACGCCCCACCTGCGGCGTCGCATCGGCTCAATGGGTCTACGGACCCGGTTTTCGCCGCTGGCTCCTTGCGGTTGGGGCGTTTGCGGCCAATCAATCCTAATTTGTAGGCGTGACAAAGCACTAGGATTCAATTTTACCCGATGGCAGTGTGGCACCGGGCAGCGTTGGTAAGCGTGAATTCTGCCGGCGAATATATCTTTTTTGCAAAAACGCGGGTTGGGGATGAAAAGTCATGTTTTACAATGATTTCTGGCGATTTTCAGCCAACCATCCCATGATTTACTTCACGGACCGCTGATTTTCGGGATGCGTAGCGTGAATTGATTATGCGAGAACTGCAACACATTTAAAAATAGAATCCTACAACCTTTATGATCGCGGACTCATGGCAAGAAAATGAACGCCTGAGAACGGCATCTATGAACTTGCGCTTTGCAGTAAGAAATCCCACCCACTATTTGCGGTGCAGCGATGGACGCGGGGGCGGACGGCGGCATTATGGACCACGAATGTCGGGGTTTATTTATCTTTGCACGTGTATTTGCGCGATTATATAAGCGATTGCGCAATTATATAACATTTTCCCTTGACAGCGCTCTAAATGCATTCCATAATGAGTTCAGCATGTTTGATTGTGTTCGCTGGTGGCAGCGTGCATATGCCCTGTGTGCAGGGCGCGGTTGTAAATGGGTTTAAATCTGCGGGTCGGATGTTCCGGCACGCAAGCTTTTCGGGGCGTTTCTAAAATAGAGGAGATCGAAAAATGAGACGCAAATTTACACTTCCTGTCGTTGGTGCCGTAGCCGCTGCGGCGGTGATCGGTATGGGCGCGGTGGCGAGCCAGGCGGCGGTGATCCCCGCATCAGAGTTGGCGCCGTATTCGGGCACCGGCAATGCGCCATTCCTTTATCATTTGAATGGGACGCATGCGGATGGCAGTGCGGGCTATATCGCCAACTATGGCACATTTGGTAGCGCCGGCAATCTGACGAACCTTAGCCCAGCCGAAACTTTTATCCCCAGCGGAATCAACTCCAGTTTTGGCAACGAGCAGTACGGCGCGGATACCATCGGTAACGACACCGCCAAAGTGCAGCTCACCGACATGACCGATGCCAACGGCAGCTTCACGGCTGAGGCCATCTTCCAGATGCCAAGCAGCACGCCGTCAAGCACGCAGTTTAACATCGTCAGCTACGGCGGTAATGAAGGCAGCACTGCCGGCAGCTTTGGGGAGTGGTACATCAGCTACAACGACGCACGGATGCAGTTTATCATCAATAACCGCGTGATGAGCTCCACGGGGTCATTCAGTCGAGATACGATTCTCAACAATCTTCCAAATGTAACTCTGACGGCTGGCGATTACTACGCCGTGGCTATGTCGTGGGATAATGTCAGCGGCGTGGCCAATGAGTACTTGACTCAGCTCACCGGAGCGGGGGCAGATAACACTGGGCAAGCGCTTCTTCTCGGAACCGCCAACGGCGACGGTACTCTCATGTCGCTTTCGCCGACTACAAACTCCTTTCTTGCGGTCGGAGCGGCAGCGCACGTTGATGGTGGCAATGGGTTTTCGGGCTCTCCGGCGGCGATTGATGAGGTCCGCATTCAGTCGGGGGTTCACGACAACTTTACCGATTTGCAGCCGGTTCCCGAGCCAGCGTCACTTGGCTTGTTCGCGGTAGGTGGGATGGGCTTGCTGCTGCTGGGTAAGCGGCGGAAGACGGTGTGAGTCTCAGGTAAGGAATAAGGAAGTTGAGAGGGGCTGATTCGGCTTGTATCGGCCCCTCTTTTTTGGGTTGGATTGCAGGAATGGAGTTGGCAGATGGAAGTTTCGTCACAGCTTGTTCAAGGTCGTCCGGGCCGCTGCCGTAAAAGCCGTCGGTGCAAGGCTTTCGGTGCCGCTGCTGGTTCGCAGGCTCAAGGCTTGGTAACCGACAGTACCCGTGGCCGTGCCGGGTTCACCTTGGTGGAATTGCTGGTGGTAATTGCGATCATCGCTATTTTGATTGCGCTATTGATACCGGCGCTGGCGGCAGCTAGATCCACTGCGAATACGGTCGTTTGCCTGAGCAACGAGAGCGAAATCGGCGTGGCAATGATGGGATGGGCCGATGCGCATGCAGGCTATGCGCCCGGGGCGGGCGATTATACCGGTGCCGGCGCTGGCCAACAGGTGCCCGTCAACGTGGGGGTTAACAATGTCACGTACGTCATGCCGGGCGCACCTCAACCAGCGACGGGCGTGATTTTAACCAAGGGGGCATTACTGGCCCATGGCTACATCACGTCACCAGCCGTTTATGTATGTCCGTCCACACAGAGAATCGCAAGTGCGGCCGTGATTGCATATTCAAAGGGCTACGGATGGAATCCACCCATCGATTGGACGTATGAATATCATTTCAACATGATGTTCATAGGCCAACAGAACAATGCCCTGGCGGGGGGGTACTCCACTACACCGTACCCGAATCCTTTCCAGCCGGAAAGCTACGTTGGTGCGCCGTGGTTTGGGCAGCTTCCCTCCAAGTTAATCAATCCTGTCGGTGCATTAGCCCCCGGCGACATCATGTTCATGATGGACGGTGTATTGCCGGTGTGGGAGTATTGTAACCTTACGGGTATTGCAGGGGCATCCCCTGGATTTGTCGGCATGAATACATGGCTTGTTCACGATGGGGGTAAAGCCATTAACGTGTTGTTTGCAGACGGCCATGCCTCGACCGAAACGAAAACATTTCAGCCGATCGTACCGCAAACGCCCGGATTTCCTCCGCACGTGGCGTATGAAACATATCTCAACTTTGCTACGGCCACCCCCTGAACGCGGCGCAGCGTGCATGGTGGTGCTATGGTGACTGCACACGCCAGAACCGCGAGGGCCTCTCTTGCAGGCACCGCGGCACAATCGCTCGGTTGGTTCGAGATTCAGGCGGGCCTAACCGGCGGGACGATTTTATGATTTCCAAAGCCATCCATATGTTATGCCGACTAACCCTGGTGGGGTTAATGGTCGGTACCGCTGCCACGGCAATCGCGCAGCCTCACCACGACCCTGGCTCATCAGTCATATCGCAGCTTCCGTTGGTTCAGTTGAGCGGAAGCCAGTTTACCGCTGACGGAAAGCCGATTATTTTGCGCGGCTGCAATTTAGGTTGCTGGCTTCTTTTTGAGCCGTGGATGCAAACTTGGCATTATCCGGACCAATATTCGGTAGACCAAATCTTAATTCATCGGTTTGGCCGGCCGGCGGAGCGGCGATTAATGGACACCTACCGGAATAATTTTGTACGCAATCGGGATTTCAAGCTTATCAAATCGTTTGGATTTAATCTGGTGCGTTTACCATTTAACTACCAGCGTCTGGAACACACGCAACCACCTTATGCCCTGCGACATCATCCCTTGAAGTGGCTGGATCGCGCTGTAGACTTGGCAGCTAGGAATCGCATTTATGTGATTCTTGACATGCATGGGGCACCGGGCCGCCAGAGTACCAATAAAGATACGGGACGGCAGAACCGTGACAAGCTCTGGTCCAGTCCGCTGGATCAAAAGCGCACCATTGCGCTCTGGCGACTGATAGCCCGGCATTTTCGCAATAACACAACAGTTGCCGGTTACGACCTGCTTAATGAACCGTGGGGAAATTTTCACGAAAATATGGTGCCAAAGTTTGAGGCTTTTTTCCCACGCGTATACAAAGCCATACGGACGGTGGATATGCATCACATCATCTTTATGCCTGGCGTGATAAGGCTCCACGCGGGTGACATTTCATTTTGGGGTTCGCCCGCTTCGCACGGCTGGCAGGAAACCGCATACACAACGCACTTTTACCCGGGATTATTCGGTTCTCCAACGGGGCTTTTCGGTCTATCGCTTTTTATACACCGGCAATTACCCCCGCTTGAAATGTTCCTGAAAAAGGTCCACGCCGCTTTTTATCTTGGTGAATTCAACGTGATGCACAACAAAAGTTGGGCGCCGGCGGCGTTGCGGCGCATATTTGACACATGCGCCAACAATGGATGGGCGGCAACCATGTGGAGTTATAAATTGCTTAAGCCGCACGGCGGTGCAACAGGTAGTACGTGGTATATGGTTTCCAATCGCAATAACATCAGACCGATTTCGCTGAAACACAGCAGCTATGCGCGATTGCATAATTATTTTGCATCGATGGGAACTATGCCGCTTGCCATTAACAAACCCTTGTGGAATGCCCTGACCGCCAAACGTCCTCCGCGAATAAAACTACCGGCGATTCCTCCAAAGACTTCTCTCTGGTAAGGAAAGATTCTTACATACCCTCTGCAGATTTACCCAATTGAAAGGAAGCAAATAATGCAATCTTCGGTTTACAGGGCATTTAACATTAATGGTGTGCGAATCCTGGCACTGCTATGCCCGGCATTCATCTTACTCATTTTCGCAACGAGCCGGACAGTTCATGCCGCAACGCCATGGGCGGACCAGTACCACCCGCAGGAAAACTTGGCGGTTCCCGGCTTTTCGATCAGCCAGGTAACCGGTTTTAAGCCAGGGCAGCAAGCCCGCGCCTGGCGTGTGGAGGAAATTTCATCCAGTGAGCCTGCCAACGTCTTTTACCGCGGGCAGCCATGTCGGATGACGTTTCAGTTTACCAACCTGACCCACAAAGCACTCCATGCGCATGCCATACTGGAAGTGGTGCATTACAGGTTTCTCCAGCCCGAAGCACACGAGTTTCGCGTGGTGTCACAGAGCTTGGGCATTGTAGGGCGCGTGCCGATCAACGTATCGCTGCGGCCGCTTGGTTTTGAAAATGTCGCGGTCAGAGTACCGCTGCCGGAGATTTTTGGGGGTTACCGATTGGTGGCCGTCCTTCCGGGAGCAGGAAAACGTGCTGCGGCAGACGTGGTACGAGTCAGGCGACCCGACTGGGTTCCAACGGAGTTTCCCGTACAGACTCTGGATGTTACGGATCCTGCTTTTCTTGAGCGGGTTGGGATTCATGCCGTGCGCATGTTTGTTTCTTACCATCCCACGACTGGTGCCGGTTTCAAAAAATGGATGGCCCATGAAGGTGTCGTGTTGCATGCATTTTGGAAGCACCATATTACGATCATGTTGGGCGCCGATACGGGCGGCCCCCAGCCGCTGGGACGATGGCGGCATCGCCTTAACAGCAAAAATCAAATGGTTGGGGGATACAACGGCACCACTTGGTTGCCGTCATCCGATCCGGATTTCACCCGCTTTGTACGCTTGCTTACCGTGAGATATGGTTATCCCCACGGCCCCATTACGGCGTGGTGCCTGTATAACGAACCGTGGCAAGGCGGCGGTATTTCCGGCTGGTTGGGGGATATTCCTCGTTATCGCCACGCCTATCGCGCCATGGCCAAAGGGGTACTGCAGGCACGCCGATTGGCACATGTGCATGTGCTGGTGGGAGGCACCGATTCGTCCCAAAATGCCATCGATAACTTGTTCTGCGACGGGCGTAACCGACTCCTGCCGATTTTTAATTATTGCAGCGAACATTACCAGGGACTTGAATCGCACAGCACGCTGGCACTATGGCGCGATCGCCGCGGGACCTATGGGCCCGTGCGTATCTGGGATACTGAAAGTTGGATCTGCAACGCGGCCAACTTGATGCCTGCAGTTTTGGGTTCATGGCGGGCAGCGGGCTATGGACGGATCATGGGCATTATGGGAGTTCATTGTTCCTATTTGGTTTACAGTCATATGCGAACCAGCAATGGTGGAGTTCGCCCCATAATGACCACGGAATCTCTGGATTCTGCCGCCGGTGTCGCAGCCCTAGCACATTTCATGGGAGATCGCCCATTTAAGAAGATTTTATTTCGCAACGGTCTGCCCTGGGTGTTTGTATTCGGACCCCTCAAAAACCAATGGGGCCAATCCAATCCCTACGGTGGAACCGCAATCGTTACCGGTAAACTGATGGATAAGGCTGCGCTGTACCGCACGGTGCACATTCATCACAATGCCAGCATGTCGATGGCCGCTGATCCGGCGTATGCCCTCTACGATTGTTACGGCAATCGAGTTCCCGCGGTGCGCAACCGCCTGGTGATACCGCTGAATACCAGCGGATATTATCTCCGTGGCAATGGTAAAAAGGGATCATTCAATAAACTGCTTGCAGCCATCCGCAACGCCCGGATACAGGGCATTGCGCCAGTGCAGATCATAGCCCACGATATGACCGCTCCGCTTGGCGAACATCCTGCTTTGCGACTGTCGATTACGGATGTGCTCAATCGACCGCTTACGGGTATTTTGCGGGTAAAGCTCGGGCACTTGCGGCTGGGCGAGCCTATTCGACGCTTGCATATCGGTGCCAATCAAACGCTGCAGGTCGATGTGCCGGTGAAGGCCGGGGCTGCGGTGCCATCCAATACTTATTTGTTGCAGGCGACATTCAATGCCGGAAACGCCGGGTCGGTGGCACACGTTGAGGCTATGCATTGCAATGTCATTGCGCGGCGGCACATGGTCATCAATGGTAATTTGGCCGCTTGGCGTGGCGTGCTGCCGCAAGCCATGACCGTCGGCGCGGACAGGATGACGCTTAAGCAGCGGGCGTGGCTGGGGTGGACGGGTGTGGCACAGGCCAAGGCCAAGTCGGCTGCGCAGCGGCTCACGCTGATGGCCCTAATACGAAAACTGCCGCCATCGGTCTGGGACGTAACCAAACCATTCCCCACCAGTGTGAAACCGGGCTTCGCGGTGGGGTATTTGGCGTATGGAAAAAAGTATTTCTATTTTCTTGGCAAGGTCGCCGACGATACCTCGTGCGTCGGCACATTGCGCTGGCCACTGTCTAAAAAAGTTGCAAATTCGTTTTTCTTTCCCGACAAAGTGTATGCTCCAAGGCGTAATGCCCAGGGTAAAATTATTGGCTGGACGACATTGTTCTGGCCCAAGGGAGTGCCGCACTATACCTATCGTCGCGGACCGACGCTTCCATGCGGCTGCGGCAATCGGGCCAGCGAGACGGACAATATCCAACTGGCCTTTAATGTGGTGCCACCGACCGATGTGAAGCTTACCAGTTACTACCCCTACCCGCCCGGCACCATGCCGCAGTACACTTCGTTTGTCGATACCAACTATGAGTTTGCCCTCAACAAGGTTGCCGCTCAGTACGGCGGTGGAACCCAGATTTGGCGCTTGCTGCGTCCCGGCATGCCTTATATTAACTTTTTCCCGCGCCAGCCGGCCCAACGCTACGAAAAAAACGGATCCGTTCGGCATGGAAAGCTGATCATTAAACGCATCGCCGATACCCGCATCTTTGAATGTGCTATTCCATGGACCCGAATCCCATTGGTTAAACAGCGATTGGACGCCGGTAAAACCATCAAATTTACCTTTCGTGTCAACCTGAGCGACGGAATCGGCTTTGAACTGGCACGCAATCGCAGTGTATCCAAGCCCAACGATATGACCTTTCATCCCTCATGGATGCGTCATTGGTCGAATGAATTAGAGTTTGGCTTTCAAAGCCATCAGGAGCATCGATGAAACAACTGTGTGAGTTTTTGCAGGGTCCTCGTACCGTGCGTTTCGCTATTGCCATGAGCTTGCTGGCAGGTGTTTTATGCTGGTGCGTATCGGGCTGCGCCAAGCCTGCCCCGCCGCCATCGCCATTGCACTTTCATTCCGTCGTCCGCGGTATCCGCATTGAATTTGACCTGCCAAAGCCGCAGCGCGTTACCATCGTCATTAATAATGCCCAAGGCCGACGTGTACGCAACCTGATCAGCAATCAGTTGATGCCGGCTGGTGAAAACACTGTCATCTGGCATGGTTACGACGATGGCCGCTGGGAAGCTCCCAATCAAACGGTTAAGCGATGGCATCTTGTGCGCACGCTCTGCCCGCCGGGTACATACCGTGCGGTGGGGTTGACGCATTCTGGAATCAAGCTGCGCTATGAGTTCTCTGTCTACAGCCCCGGCAATCCGCCTTGGCGGACGCCCAATGGACAGGGGGCTTGGCTCAGTGATCACCGCTCGCCCAATGCTTGCCTGCTTTTGCCGCACGGACTGGGCTGCCCTGTGAATTCACACGGCGCGCCGCGGATGATGATTTCCGCAAGCCTGGCGGAGACCGGCTATTCCATTATCTGGACCAAACTCAATGGCCAAAAAGTTGCCAGCGAATCACTATCCCAGCTTCCGCCATGGTCCGGAGCCTATGCGTTGGCACGGGATAATGGGCCACATCCCGATTCGCAGTACGCAGTCTACAGCATCAACGGAAATGCGCTCATGGGATGGACGGCCAATGGAAAGTGGCACTATATCGCCCATTTTGGCCAGTTAAATCGTTCTCCTGGCCATCCTCAGATTTCCGGATGGGCATTTGGGGGCTTGGCGGTTTACGATGGCATCGCCGTCATCAGTAATGCGGATAACTGGTCCAACGTCCTGCTGAGTAAACGCAAGCGGCTGTTCAATACGACCCGCGGCGATTTGCTGGTCGTCAATGTGCGTACCGGCAAGATATTGGCAGACAACCAGACCGCTCCGACGCGCGGCGTCGCCTTCGACAAAAAAGGGCGGTTGCTCGTGTTGATGGGTCGGCAACTCAAACGCTTCAACCTGAATTCCGTCACAGGCCAACTCAGCGGAGCATACACGCTCATCCGTGCTCATCTGGATCGACCACGGCGCGTTCAAACCATACCCAATGGAGAGATCGTCATTTCCGACTGGGGGCGCAGCAACCAGGTCAAGGTGTTTTCACCGCACGGCCGATTTCTGCGCGCTATCGGGGAACCCGGCGGTGCGCAAGTCGGCGTATACAACCCTCTGCGGATGGACCGTCCGGACGGTTTTGCCATTACACCGCAAGGTGTGCTTTGGGTGGCAGAAAATACCATGCTTCCCAAGCGCGTCAGCTTGTGGAACTTCGCCACTGGAAAATTCATAAAAGCTTTTTACGGCGGCCCCCAGTATGGTGGCGGCGGGTCCATTGATCCAGCCGACAAGTCGCTCTTTCTGTATTCTCAGCGACAGGAAGGGGCGACCCATGGCGTAATGATCTTCAAGTTGAACTGGAAGAAAGGAACCAGCCGACTCGTAGATATTCCTGTGCGGTTCCCGCGACGGACAAGATTTCAGTCATATTCTCGATCCGTGGCTTATCTGCCCGACCCGGCTCATCGTAAAGTGCTCATGCCCTGGGACAACATGGCCACTTCTTTGGTCGATCAAGCTTTGCCATTACGGATCATGAATGCCGACGGCCACCGTTATCTCATAGCCAGCAGTGCGATTTGGCTGTGGGATGGGCCCGTGGCCCGGCCTGTGGCGATGTTTGGCGAAATTGGTACCGGCAATGTTTTTCCGCCCAACGCAAAATATGCCGCCGCGATCAAGAAGCTTTTTGCCCATTATCCTGACGGTACGCCATGGGTGTGGTCAGACCTCAATGGCGACGGTTTCATGGAACCCGATGAATTTCAGTTTGGAACCGGTCCGCTTGCCAAACCATGGTGGCGGGGGCGTATCGGCGGATTTTCAGATTGCGAATTAAGGGCGTTCTACGTGCAACCTGATCTGGCGGTAACCGGATGGCGCGTGGAAGATGGCTATCTGCCTGCGCCGAAGATCAACGCCGCCGGAGTGCCTGTTTACAACATTAAAAAGCTAAGGCCAATGGCGCGGGTATCCGCCGAGGTGTCCTTTAGCCAAGGCCTTAATGGTGGCACGCTGCTTATGGCTCCCAACGGTAACATTGTGGACACCCCCGGCGGTTGGGGCAGTCATGCGTGGAATTTTACACCCTGCCAAGGCTATCAGCTTGGTAAAGGATTGCAGTGGACGTATCCCTATCATGGCTATGACTACGGCCCGCCGAAAAAGCCCGGACAGTGGGTGACGGGCACGCTTTATATGGGGCCGCTGGTGCATCCGCGCAAAGGACAAGCCGGTTGGTTGTTTTTCACCAATGGCGGAAAAGGTTCCATGTATGTCATGACCACAGATGGACTTTTTATCCAGACCTTGGGGGGTGACGTGCGCGACCATCCCATGCGCGGGTCTAACCCTGCGTTGAACCATCGCGGTGCTCTTTGTGATGGCTACACCTTTGTTGATGAAGACTTCTTCAATTCCGTTACCCAGACAGCCAGTGGCAAGGTTTACATCGTTGCCGGCAAGGATGACATGAGCATCTATCGGCTGCTTGGGCTCTCATCCATCTGCCGCCGCAATTTTGGCGAGTTCCACCTCACCACGGCAATGACCGCTGGCAAGCCCCAACGGCTGATGCCGGCAGCTTTGGAAAAGGGTAGGCCGACTCTCGCTGTGCCCATCGTCCGGCGGGCGCCCAAGCTCACGCCGACTATGGCCGATTGGAAAACTGCCGCCGCCGATTGGGCGGTCATCAGCCCGCGTATAACTGCGGCGCTGGCCATCTCCCATGGCAAACTCTATGCTTGCTGGAAAACAAATCACACCCATCTGCTGACGCACGGGCCTTCAACACCGGCGCTGATGTTCAAGGGCGGTGGGGCGTTGGATATCATGCTGAGTAACAATGGTCTGCATCCGGGCCATGACCGGCATCCCATGCAGGGCGATGAGCGTTTACTCGTAACACGCGTGGGCGGCAAGACCGTAGCCGTGCTGTATCGTCAGGTGGCCCATGGGGCGCCCGCCGCGGAGCATTATCTGTTCCAATCGCCCATTGGAAAAGTAGAATTTGACCAGATACTGAACGTAAGCAGGCAGGTACATCTTTATCAGCTTGGCAAGAATTATGAAATATCCGTGCCACTGTCGGTGCTGGCCATGCCCGAGCCGCGGCCGGGGTATCAGACCATCGGCGATATCGGGGTGCTTGTGGGTAATGGTACCAAGACCGTGGACCGACTGTATTGGAGCAATAAAAACACCAGCATCGTCAGCGATATCCCCAGCGAAGCGCGGCTGGAGCCCGCTAACTGGGGTATCTTGAAGGTGGTACGGTGAGACGGGTGAAATAAAACACCACCAACATTTTGCTCGCCGAAATTCATGCCGTCGGATTTAGCTCCGGGCTTGAGCCGGCGCGATTCTGGCACATCGCGCATTGCTGTTACTTGGCCAGACTCTCCATCTGTTCGCCAAACTTCCTGCTTCCAACGATCGCAAGCTGAGATTAAAATAGATCAAAGAAGCGGTTTTAATGGGATCGAAGGAAGCGATATCCAGACACCCGAATGACTGAAAAATGGAGGTTATGTGAACAAGGGTGCCCGCCGACCGGCGTCCCCGTCGTCCACAGTTGTTACCACGGATTGGCATGCGCTCTCGACCCAGGATGTCGCCACCAGGTTAGAAACCGATCTGCAAAACGGCCTCACCGACAGTGAAGCCGCACAACGTCTTGCCAAGTATGGCCCGAACGAAATAACACGCAGCAGCGGCCATGGGCCCGTGGTCGCTTTTCTGCTTCAGTTCCATCAACCGCTGATATATCTATTACTTGGCGCCACCATAGTGACCTTTATCCTCCGAGAGTATGTTGATGCCGGTGTCATCTTCGGCGTGGTGCTGGCCGACGCGATTTTTGGTTTTATCCAGGAGTACCGGGCCGCCCAAGCGATCAACGCCTTGGCGCGGTCGATGGCCGTCTCCGCCACCGTTCGTCGGGCGGGCCAGACGTTCAGGGTTACATCTTCCGACTTGGTGCCTGGGGATTTGGTTGTGCTTCAGAGTGGCGACCAAGTACCGGCTGATTTAAGACTCATCGGTGTGAAGACTCTGCGCGTCGCGGAAGCCGCCCTGACGGGCGAGTCGGTCCCCGTCGAGAAGATGGCCACGGTGCTGCCGGCCGACACCTTGCTTGCCGACCGAAAGAATCTTGCGTTTTCGTCGGCGCTGGTGACCTATGGACAGGCGACGGGCATCGTGGTGGCCACCGGTGACCATACCGAGGTCGGCCATATTCAGCAACTCATCAATACGACGGAGCGGGTCACCCCGCTGACCCGCGAAATCTCCCGGTTCAGTAATTGGCTGATGTATACCATCCTCAGCATCGCTGTATTTACTTTCGCTATTGGATTGCTGCAGGGGCATAAGATCGTCGAGCTGTTTCGGGCGGCGGTGGCGCTGGCGGTAGCGGGAATTCCAGAGGGTTTGCCGGCGGCCGTCACCATTGTGCTGGCCGTCGGCGTATGGCGTATGGCGGTGCGAAAATCTATTATCCGCAAGCTTCCAGCGGTCGAAACTCTGGGCAGTACATCGGTTATCTGTACAGACAAGACGGGCACACTCACCGAGAACCAGATGACAGTACAACAAATCTGGGCGGGCGACCAGCTTTGGAAGGTGTCGGGCGTTGGTTACACGCCGGAAGGAACCGTCACCGCTGCCGATGGGGCGAACACGCCGATGTCCGATGCTGTGCGTGAATGCCTGACCTGCGGGCTGCTATGCAATGAAAGTCATCTCATTGACAAGGGTGGCCGGTGGGAAATCCACGGTGACCCGACAGAGGCGGCGCTGTTGGTAGCGGCACGCAAGGCCGGACTCAGTGAGGTGGATATGACGCGGGCCTTTCCACGGCTGGATGTCGTGCCATTTGAATCGGAACATCAGTACATGGCAAGTCTGCATGACGCTGGCGCCAGCGCCAACCGAGTGGTTAACGTTAAAGGATCGGTGGAACGCGTCCTTGAACGGTGCAAGGGAGTGGACCATAAACGGGTCCACCGCATCGCTGAGAAAATGGGGGAAGCCGGGTTGCGCGTTCTGGCGTTTGCGCAAAAAAATATGCCACTGCACACATCGGCGGTATCGCACGCTGATGTCAGGGATGGGCTGACGTTTTTAGGCCTTCAGGGAATGATCGATCCGCCCCGTGTGGAGGCAATCGAGGCCGTCGCCGCATGCCATACCGCCGGCGTGCGGGTAAAAATGATTACCGGCGATCACGCGGCCACCGCGGCCGCCATTGCCGGGCAAATTGACCTCGTCCCTCACAATAGCCATCAAGGGCCGGCAGCGGTATTGACCGGCAGGCAAATCGACACCATGTCCGACGACCAGTTGTCGGCCGCGGCGGAAGAGTTTGATGTATTTGCACGCGTTACTCCCGAAGAGAAGCTGCGACTGGTTAAGGCTCTGCAAGCCCGCGGTCAGGTTGTTGCCATGACCGGTGACGGCGTAAATGACGCCCCGGCATTAAAGCAGGCGGATGTCGGGGTGGCAATGGGCATCACCGGCACCGATGTCGCCAAGGAGGCCGCTGATATGGTGCTGATCGACGATAATTTTGCATCGATCGTCGCTGCGGTCGAGGAAGGCCGAGGCGTATTCGACAACCTGACCAAATTTATTGTCTGGACGTTACCCACCAATATTGGCGAGGGGCTGATTATTCTCGTGGCGATCGTCTTTGGCATCACGCTCCCGATCCTGCCTGTGCAAATCCTATGGATTAATCTGACGACCGCCATCCTGCTGGGTACCCCGCTGACGTTTGAACCTAAAGAACCCGGTCTGATGCACCAGCCGCCACGAAACATAAAACAGTCTTTGATGACTGGTAAACTGCTGTTGCGTATGCTGCTGGTAGGGCTTGCCATGGTTGCCTGCGCGTTTGGATTATATGAATACGAGTTGCGCTACGCAGCGCCGGCACGAACGCCCGAAGCCGAAACGGCCGCACGCACGGTTGTTGTCAATGCGTTGGTTATGATTGAGGCCTTCTATCTATTCAATTGCAGACACCTGCGGCGATCGGCATTCGGGCGTGGCTTCTGGAGTAACCCGTGGGCCTTTGTGGGCTTCATCGGAACCGTGTTGATTCAATGCTTATTCACCTACGCTCCATTCATGAATGCCATATTCCAAACGGCACCCATATCGGTAGCTGCATGGGGTCGTATTCTGCTGGCGGCCGTGGCAGTATTTATATTGATCGAAGCGGAGACGAAGTGGAACCATCGGTCACGAAATGCCCGGCAAAAACGCGCACCGGGCTGAAATATTTGGAGCCGACTTGTGGCTGAACCTAGCTGGCGGTGACGCGGGCACAACGCACGCCAACCTGCTCGAAAACCGCCCTGCGCGGTCATCAGTGCCCATTGGGTGACGCCAACTCAGCGAGGCGTTTGTAATATTGATTGACCAATGCCCGATACTGTGGCAACGCCTGCTTGTGGAGGGCGTTTAGAATCATGCTGCGGGCACGCGGCGGGAGATTTCCCCATTGCCGCCTATTGGAATGAAACGGGGATATTTGATGCGGATGTACGCCCTGCCCCGGTGTCAAATGCGACTCATGGGCGGCGTGGCTCGGCGAGTTCGTCGGACTGTAAGGTTGCGGTCCGGTTTGACTCATGGCCATGGATGCATTTTGTCGCTGGTGCGACTGTTTTCCGCTGCTGGATGAACTGGACTGCGATTGTTCTGCCTGGGCAATGAGGGCGTTAAGAGAATCAATGATTTTGTGTTGGATGGTCTGCGTGACAGACCCCGCCTGGACCGACGCAAGTCTTTCGCCGCTTGACGCCATGTGCGAAAGCATGTGCGCAATTTCATCCCTTACCAGATCCTTCTGCAATGGACCGCTGTTTTCTGACGGATTGGCGCCATCGCCAGGCCAAGCCTCCATTTGGGCAATCCACGGCGGCAGTGCGATGCTGTGCGTGCGGGCGCTCGCGATGGGCAACGTTGAACTCAGGGCCGCAAAAATGATGGCAGGAACAATCCGAACGAACCGCGAAACAGGCAGATAGGAGGGCCACCGTTGACAAGAAGTACGTCTACATCCTAGCATATCAACCACCTGCCTTCTGCATTGATCTTACCATTTTAATCGCTTGGCGATAAATGCGGCGTTGCTGGTGGCCCAGCATGTAGATTTGTGTGTGAATGACTTTACGATCCTGACTTGAAGTGACTTTGGATAACTGGTCATGGAGCTGCCGGGTTTGCGCATTGATCTGCAACTGCAAAATGCGCAGCAGTTTAAGTTGGGCTGCAGGAGGAACCAGCGGTTGTTGGCCGCCGCCGCCGCCACTTCCGCCTCCGCCGCCGCCACCACTGGCCAGATGTTTCATATGGTTGGTAAGTGCTTGAATAACGGCGTCCAGTTGTGAGATAGCCATTTGCTGATCCGCCAGCAGTGTGCCGCCAACTTCAGCTTGATCCAGCCGGGTGCGGGCCGCGTGCATTGACACGCCAATACCCCGATTCATCCACGCCAGCACGGGTGCTTTACCTGCTATTTTTTTGGTAATTAAATCCAATTGCTGCAGCAATTGCGTTTCACCCTCGGATTCTCCTGCAATTTGCAAAATCTGCGGTCGCGTGGGGGGATGACCGGCGGGAATTTCGGTCTGCAGTTGATTGGAAAGGTGATACATGGCTCGCTGCTGCTGCCGAATTTTGCTATACATCGCCTTGAGCCCGGCCAACGTCTGCATCTGTTGTTTGGCCTGATCTTTTTTACGCATTTTCTGCAACATCGCCAAGGCCTTTTTCAGCCATCCGATAGCCTGTGTCTGATGCGGTACCGCAAGAGGCTGGTTGGCGTTCTCCAATTGACCGGTGGCCCGACCCATTTGATGCGATGCCGCCATTAAAAAGGCATGGACGTACCCCGACGGGTCGGCCCGGCGGCTTTTGCCAGCCAATTCGGCGGCGGTAAGTTCCAATCGGGATTGCCGATTAGCCATGGGGGCCAGCGTCAGGCGCGATGCGTCTGGTGGCTCGGCAGCGGTGGCAGAGGCAATAATATTTTGGTCCTGCAGAAGACCTTTAATCTGCGATAGTAAACTGTTAATACGGTGGATCTGCTGTGCAAGCGAACGCTTATCCTGCTGGTTCAACTTGTGAAGCATTTTTTCAAGTCCCTTGGCGGCTTGTTGTTGCTCGCTCGATGCCGATTGAAGATGATTCTCTTTGGCGTTTTCCGATGCCTGTCCCATCGCCCCGGGCACAGAAAACTGAGCGGAAATGTGCGCCGCAGCCCGGAGTGCCTCCGCCATATGGGGGTTTGATTTAGCCATCTGCGCCGCCGCGCTGTTAAGGCGATCAGTCAGATGCGCTGCATCGGCGGCAAGGCTCTTTTGCCTGGCGGCCAGCGATAAAAGCTTCTGTTGCAGCGTTCTGGATAACGTTGAGAACGATCGGCCCAGCGTGTGTCTGGCCAACTGACGTAATTGCCGCTCCAGCATCTGCTCCTGTGCCAGCAGGCGGGTCGTGGCGTGGCGCAGAGAGGCAAATTCGCCCGCGGCCCCCAACTTGGAAACAAGTGCCTTCATGCGGTCAATAGCCTCGTTCTGGCGCTTAATGGCTGCTCGAAGTGGCTGGATGGCTTTTGGCGTCTGCCCCGCCTTGACCTGATGATTGGCGTGAGCCAGATGGCTTTGAGCTCGCGGCATGACATGCTGCGCTACACCGGCCATCACGCGTTGGGCATCCGCAATGGTGCGGCCAATGGCCTGCCTGGCCAAGTCGTTACGCCGGGCAACAGCGGCCAGATTACCCAGTTCTCGGGCGATGGCCTGGGCACTGAGGGCTTCCCTATTTTGCCGGTGGGGAGCCTGGGCAAGAAGAATCTTTTGTGAGGCCGTCAGGCTATGCGCCTCGCTGATAGCTCGCTGCAACAATTGCGTTTGAGCGCGGCTGGCACGCTGGCGTTTAATGATCGATTCAATCGAGTGCCGCACCGCTTGAAGCGATCTCTGCAATTGCCGCTGAATCTGCGCGGGTGTTAAAATACTGATAACCAACCGGGGCGAATCGACTGCTGGATGGCGGTGGGGGGGAGTGTGGCTGGTGTAATCGTCACGCACCTGTGCCATGAGATAAACCTGGTCGCCGTCTTTGAGATGCATGGACGCAGGCGTCCATGGCACAACGGCCCTGCCGATTTGCCCGTGGGTCAGCGTGCTGTAATGCAGCGATCCCCATGGCGCGGCCTGCTGATAGGGTGGCTTCCCTTTGCCGTTGGGTTCCCGGCGCACTCCCACAATCGAAAGAGTAGTCAAGCCAAGGTCATCTGAAGCGCGAATATGCAGGTGGATAAGTGCTTGCGGGGTTAAATTCAAGGCATACCGTGGATGGGTGATGCGCACCTGCGGCAACGCATCCGGAACCACCACTACGCGAAAGCGCCCGCCGTGCTGGCTGCTTAAATCGTGCCGGTTGGAAACTTGCAGCCGCCCATTAAAGGATGCCTGCGGTTGATAGATGATGACGGCTCGGCGCGAGGCTGTGCCGGAAACTCCATGAGGCGTGATGATGTCCACAGGATCCGGCCCGCCAGTTACTTGTGCACCGGCTACGGCCTGATTGCTGACCGCCGTTATGGTAATGGTCGACCCGCGAATGATCTGCGCCCGGTGAGTCATCAGATTGATCTGGTAATGGGGAGCTCCCTTGGCATAGGGCGGCGGTGTAATACGCGCCATAGCCGAAAGAATATGCGGCCGCGGTAAAACGGTGATCGTTGTCCATGGATTGCGGTCATCATCGCCCGCCCGAACCCGCAGCATCAACGTGCCGGATTGTGGTAACACCACTTTTTCATACACGTTGCCGGAAGCTTTGCCTTGCCAGGTCATCAATTGTGGCTGGAGGCCTGCATGTGAGGACTTAATCTCCAGCCATACGCGCAGATTGGGGGTAAACCCTCGATTCACACGTGCCCTGACGGTGAAAGGATCGCCGCTGGCAAGAATGTGCGGCGCACCGCTTCGACCCCAGGCAAGCTGCACCAGAACATGCAGAGGCCAGGGATTGGAAACAAGCGGCTCGGTCCATCGCCGCCAACTGATGGCCGCGAGTCGGGGAGCGGAAAACGCCAGTCCGGCAAGGATGGCTGCCGCCGCCAGCAACCAAACGCCGTAGCGGCGAATAAGCCGCCACGACAGCGCATCACGGAGACGAATATGGGTCGCGGCTATTTGAGCAGCTTCCACGGCCCGCGCCGCCAGGGCATTGCGTTCGAATAAACCCGATTCGAGAAAATTCAAGGCGGCTGATATTTCGTCATGGGCTAAGCGGCCGGTTTTTTCCAGATGGTGTGCCAGCATGTGCCGTGGCGTGCGATGGAAGGCCGGACGAATGACGTTCCATCCAATTCCGGCCGCGACACCCAGAATAAAAAGGATCGCCAGTACCAATCGCAGAGGGCCTGGAAAATGCAGCAGGTAATCAGCGGCGCCGAGCACCGTTGCCGCCGATACCGCGGCCGAAAGCGTCAGGAGCAGTCCCAGCAGCATAAGGCGACGGCGGATGGCTCTCGCCAAGGCGCTGAGTTTGGCCGGTAATTGACTCTTCGGTGGTGTTTGCAGCAGTGTCATCAGCAGTTCACCAGTACATTTCTCCGTCGGTCACCCATTGCCATCTTCCAGGCCGGTCCACT
>DZDI01000365.1 GCA_022730455.1 Phycisphaera mikurensis
TGGATTAAACGCGCCTTTGGCCCGTTTGCCGGATTCATTGCAGGCTGGAATAATTGGGTGGTTGCCTGGCTGGATGTTTCCATCTACCCGGTATTTGCCGCCATGTACTTGAGCGCGTTCATCCCCGCATTGGATGAAGGCGCGACGATGTTCGGCATGGAATTATCGGCGGGCTTCCTGCAATGGCTGGTGGCGGTGGCGATGATTTGGTTCGTCGCCTGGCTGCAAATTAAAGGCTCTCACGCTACGGGTATTTTTACCAATACGCTGGGCGTATTCATGATTATCCCGCTGGGAATTTTGGCTGTACTTGGCTTTTACGCCTGGTTTCAATCTGGAACAACCCCATCGCTTCCGTTCCTGCCCGGCGGTGAGGAAGTTACTTTCGGTTCGCTGACCGCCGCCTTTAGCACGGGTTTGTTCGTGGTGATGTGGAATTACATGGGCTGGGAACTGCCCTCCGCCGCTGGTGATGAAGTGGTCGAGCCGCGCAAGAATTACCCCCGCGCGATGGCGATTGTGCTTGTCCTTGCCATTTTGACCTATGCGCTTCCAATTGTCGGCGCCATGTACGGCGGCGCGGGCGAAGACGGGCGTTATGCCGTCTGGGGCATCGAAGCCAGCGACGAAGAAGTCGGCATCATTGCCGATGTTGAAGGCTACGGAATCACCGCCGAGCAGGTGGATAGTTGGGGCGTTTCCTCCGCCTCCGACGCTACGGGCTGGGAATTCCCGCAAATTGGTCAGGTGATTGCCGCCAAAATTACCGGCGACGCTGAATCTCCGCTTGCGATTTTCATGTTAACGATTTTGACCGTCTCCGCCGTGCTTTCGATGACGGGCTTGTTCATCGGCAACAGTCTCGGCGGCAGCCGCGTTCCCTTCGCGCTTGCCGAAGACGGCATGTTCCCGCGCTGGATGGTCAAGGTTCACCCGAAGAATGGTTCGCCCTATGTTTCTATTTTGGTGGTCAGCGTTATCTACACCATCTTTGCCACCAACGCCTTTGAATTTTTGATTGTCGCCGATGTCTTCCTACAATTGCTGGTGGTTCTGGCGGAAATTGCCGCGCTGTGGGTTTTGCGCCGCACTGAGCCTGACCGCCCGCGCACC
>DZDI01000366.1 GCA_022730455.1 Phycisphaera mikurensis
AACATTTGACAGTAGCTCCGCCAGATGGGACGGAAGCGTTATCCCCAGGCCACCCGGCTGATGATCACCGCCGATGGAGGCGGCTCCAACGCCAGCCGCAGTCGGCTCTGGAAGGTGGCACTGCAGGAATTGGCCGACGATCTGGGATTGGAACTGCATGTCTGTCACTTCCCGCCGGGCACCAGCAAATGGAACAAAATCGAACACCGCATGTTCAATTTCATCACGCAGAACTGGCGTGGCCGCCCGTTGACCAGCGACCAAGTCATCGTCAACCTCATCGGCAAAACGACTTCAAAGACCGGTCTTAAGGTCCGGGCGGCGATAGACACGAGAAAATATAAAACGGGCCTCACCGTCACGGATGAACAACTGGCACGCGTCAATTGCACCTCACATGAATTCCACGGAGAATGGAACTACGCGATCCGGCCCAGCAGATAATTGATCAAGTTATTATTTCGCGGTGACTTAACACCTGCCGGTTGGCCTGGGCAAATACGCTGACCATGTGGGCCATGCCGCTTTTATCCCAGCCATGTTGAAAACTCCGCCGCAAGGTTTTGCCGTCCACGGCCACGAGCTTGCCACCGGAAACCTTGACGACCTCCTGCATCCATTTGAGAAAACATGCCTCGAATGCTTCCGGATTCAACCGCTCGAAGAATCGTCGGAACGTATGGCAAGAAGGTGTAAGCCCATCATGAAGACCCATAAACGTATTAAGCCACTTGACCTTGGATTCCGCATACGTTGCGACCATGGACCAGTCATCGGCACCAGACACCAGAGCCATGATGGCCATGGCGATAATATCCCCAACGCGGAACCGCACATTGGCGGCACGGGGATCTGGAACATCCTGAAAAAATGACAAAACACCATCCGAGGGCTGAGCATCCATGCCAAGCTCCTTAAATATCAAGCCAAATATTACCCAATCGCGCGGCCTCGCGTACCAGATGAAACCTGTACCACAAAGGCGCGGCTGGCGCAAATACCTAAATACGAATATTATGAAAACTAAGAAATGCCTATGCCTCTATATGATTTCGCCCTGTGCCTTCGGAAGATCGCTGATGAACTGTATCCGCATGCGGAAAGCATTG
>DZDI01000367.1 GCA_022730455.1 Phycisphaera mikurensis
GCAAATTGAGCTGGGTGGATAAAAAACCATGCAGCGAACCGCCGGTGTAATGGCTAAGTGGTTCGTCATAGTCTTTGGCGGGGAAAAAATGCGACACCAGAGCAAACGGCACGCCATCGACGCGGCGGCGGGTTTCAATAAACACCACATCTTCGTGCTCACGCAGATGCAAACGGCGCGCCACACCCGCCGAAGCCGGGGCAATCATGTGGTTCAAAATTTCGGTATCGGCGTTCATGCCGCAGCCTTCTAGCTGTTCGGTAAAGCGTGTTTTGGCATTGATGGCATAATCAATTAGCCCTAGTACGAAGGTTCCTCGACCATGCCGACGCTCAACCAAGCCCGCTTCAATAAGAAGGTCAATGGCATGACGTATGGTGTGGCGATTAACACCAAAGCGCGCGGCAAGCGTCATTTCGGAGGGAAGCGCATCGCCGGTTTGGTAGCGTTTTTTAATCTCGTCCTGCAATGATTTGGCAATTTGGCGGTAAACATGGCCGGCGTGTTCACGATTGATAGCGTAAAAGCTCATGGTGTGTTGTATAGATGTCTACTTAAGGTGACTCATTTTTCCACGATGGTCGTCACATATTTGTGAACCTCATTTGAATTTTTGATGAATCCATCAAATGCGACGAGGTGGGAACCAATGAGTTAATTTGGCACTCTCAGGGCAAGAGTGCTAAATTCATACCCAACGTTTTATTGAGGAGACTCAAGGTGTCATTGACCGATCAACTTCCTGTTCTGCAAACCTCGCTGCATGATTCGCCGCGCGAGGCTTTGACGGCTTATTTGGCGGATTTGCGCAAAATTCCCATGCTGGATGCTGACGAGGAATATCGCCTCGCTAAAAGACTGCAAGATAATCAAGACCTTGAGGCCGCCAAGCAGTTGGTTATGGGGCATTTGCGTTTTGTGGTGCATATTGCCCGTAGTTACAGTGGTTACGGCCTGCCCTTGGGCGAGTTGGTGCAGGAGGGCAATATCGGCCTGATGAAGGCCGTGCGCCGCTACGAGCCGGATCGCAACGTGCGTTTGATTACCTTTGCGGTGCATTGGATTCGTGCCGAAATTCACGAGTTCATCATGCGCAATTGGC
>DZDI01000040.1:0-13462 GCA_022730455.1 Phycisphaera mikurensis
TATCGGCAAACAGACCCTTAATTATCCATCATTTGACGGCTGCCAGAGCACTAGGCATCGCATGAATCGCCGTATGGAACTGCCGTCGGCACCGATGCCTTGCACCGGCACACCGCCACGAAACGCGCGGGCACAAGGCCCGCCATCCGTCATTCCACGGTTTACCGCCCGTCGCCCGGCGATGGCGCTAAACGAAACGACCGGCATTGGACCACAGCAGAGAGCGGCCACCAGGGTGGCCGGCTTATGGTATAAATGTCCGGCCTCCCCGCCGGGTTTGCCCCGGAGCGCCGTGTTGCCGCAGTTTTCTGCATACCGACGCACCATGCACCAACGCGCGGGCACAAGGCCAGTGGCTAAATAAAAGGCGTGCCGCACGGAGGTGTTACGGCGTCGAACTTTTCATCTCCGCATAGTAATCTTGAATCGGTTTTACCGTCCAATCCGTTGACTGGAGACTCAGCATCGCATCCGCGGCGGCGTCCGCCGCCGTGGTTGTGGTGATAATCGGTATTTTGTTGAGTACCGCCGCGGCCCGAATGCGTCCCTCGTCGGTAGTGGGTCCTTTATGGGTAGGTGTGTTGATCAGCAGGTGCACCTGGCGATTTTTAATGACATCGATAATATTGGGCCGCCCTTCCTGAATCTTGTTAATGCGGGTGCACGGCACACCGGCATCGTTGAGCACCTTGTGGGTGCCGCCGGTGCAGATGATGTTGAAGCCTGCGGACGCGATTTTTTGTGCGGCGGGAACAATCGCCGCCTTATCGCTGTCCCGCACGCTGATATAGACGGTGCCCGACGCCGGCAGGCTGCCGCCGGCCGCCATTTGCGACTTGGCATAAGCGACCGGGAAGGTACGATCGATGCCCATCACTTCACCGGTGGAGCGCATCTCCGGGCCGAGAATCACATCGACACCTGGAAATTTATTAAATGGAAATACGCTTTCTTTCACCGCGACGTGCCCCTGCGGAACCACTTCCCGCACGATGCCCAGTTCCGCAAGCGTCTTGCCGCACATCAATTTGGCGGCTATTCGCGCCCATGGCACCCCGGTGGCCTTGCTGACGAAGGGCACCGTCCGGCTGGCGCGGGGATTTACCTCCAGCACGTAAACCTGATTGTCCTTGATGGCAAATTGTACATTCATAAGGCCGCGTACTTTCAATGCCGCCGCCAGGGCCAGCGCATCGCGCCGTATGTGCTCAATAATTTCGGGGGCCAGGCTGAAAGGCGGCAGCGAGCATGCGGAATCACCTGAGTGGATTCCCGCTTCTTCAATGTGCTCCATCACCCCGAGCACCATGTATGATTCGCCATCACCCAAGGCATCGACATCCACTTCCGTTGCGTCGCCCAGAAAACGGTCAATCAAAATGGGGTGTTCGTCGGCCACTTCCACCGCGTGGCGGATGTAGTAATCGAGTTGCGCGTCGGTCGATACGATTTCCATCGCCCGGCCTCCCAGCACGAAGCTGGGCCGTACCAGCACCGGATAACCAATTTTATTGGCCGCTTCCCGGGCCTGTTCTCCACTGTACGCGATGCCGCCTTCCGGCTGTTTGAGGCCAAGCTGACGGATAAGCGTATTAAATTTTTCGCGGTCTTCCGCCGCTTCAATCGATTCGACGGCGGTACCGATGATCGGCACGCCGGCATCTTTAAGCCCCCGTGCCAGATTCAGCGGCGTCTGGCCGCCAAACTGTACGATCACGCCGTGCACCAGCCCATCGGGTTCGTTTAGGGGGCGGCCATTGAGCCGCTCAATGATGTTCAGCACATCCTCATGGGTCAGCGGCTCAAAGAAAAGCAGATCGGAAGTGTCATAATCCGTGCTCACCGTTTCTGGATTGGAATTGACCATGACACTTTCAAAGCCCAGATCGCGGCAGGCAAAAGCCGCCTGTACGCAGCAGTAATCAAATTCAATACCCTGCCCGATGCGGTTAGGCCCGCCCCCCAGAATAATGACCTTTTTGCGATTGGAAATCCGCACCTCATCATCTGCTACGGTTTGCGCAATGCCGCGGGAGAGTTGTAACCGCGGCTTTTCATAAGTGGAATAATAGTATGGGGTGGCCGCGTCAAATTCCGCGGCGCATGTGTCAACCAGTTTATAGACCGGCTCGATGGAATAATCCTTGCGCAATTGGCGCATCCGGGCCGGCGTCAGCGACCAGATCGTAGCCAACTGCACGTCGGAATACCCATATTCCTTGGCGCGGCGCAGCAGCTCCGCCAGGGCCGCCTTGGGGGCCGCCGCCAGCTTACCCCCAACCTCCATGGCAACCATCTGTCGCCCTGCGAGGAGTGTAGCCTCAAAATCCACCAAGGCTTTAATCTGCGACAGAAACCACGGGTCAATATGCGTTAACTGATGAATACGTTCGATGGAGTAGCCTGACTTCATCGCGTAGCGGATGTAATACAATCGTCCCTGTGATGGAATTGACAATTTGCGAATCAGTTTTTCATCGGGCACCGGCCAGACCTGGGCGGCTTCCTCCATGGCAGCGGTCAACGTGACAAAACTGCCACGGTGTCCAAGCGTTGGTTCGCTTTTGACAAGGGCGGCATTAAATTCCGCCTGCTCGCGACGCCACCATTTGTCTATGCGGTCTAAACCCAAACCAAACCGCTTGACCTCCATCGACCGTATACCCTTTTGCAGTGCCTCCTTGAAGGTGCGGCCAATGCTCATCGCTTCACCCACGCTCTTCATCTGAGTGGTGAGGGTTTCGTCCGCATCGGGGAATTTTTCAAACGTCCAGCGCGGAATTTTAACAACCACGTAGTCGATGGATGGCTCAAAACAAGCCGCGGTCTTGCGGGTGATATCGTTGGGTAATTCATCAAGGGTGTAGCCCACCGCCAATTTGGCGGCGATGCGCGCAATCGGGAAGCCGGTCGCTTTACTTGCCAGGGCCGACGAACGCGACACGCGCGGATTCATTTCCACCACGACGATATCGCCATTCCGGGGATTGATGGCGAACTGGATGTTCGATCCACCCGTCTCAACGCCGATTGCCCGGATGATGGCGACGGATGCATCGCGCATCCGCTGATATTCCCGGTCGGATAGCGTCTGGGCCGGCGCCACCGTGATGCTGTCGCCTGTGTGAACGCCCATGGGATCAAAATTTTCAATGCTGCAGACAATCACCACGTTGTCGGCACGGTCGCGCATCACTTCCAGCTCATATTCTTTCCAGCCGATAAGCGATTGATCCATTTGGATTTCATTGATCATCGATGCGTCTAAACCGCGTTGTGCCAGCGTTTCAAACTCCTCCATATTCCATGCAATACCGGACCCCGTACCCCCCAGGGTAAAGGACGCGCGAATAATGCAGGGAAGCCCCGTTTGCGCAACAACCTGCCGGGCTTCATCCAACGTATACGCCAGCCCGCTTTTGGGAACTTTCAGACCAATTTCCTCCATGATCTGTTTGAATATCTTCCGGTCCTCGCCGCGATGAATCGCCTCGCGCGTTGCGCCGATCATACGCACGCCATATTTTTCCAGTACGCCCGCGTCCGCCAGCGCAACGGATAAATTCAGGCCAGTTTGTCCACCCAATGTCGGCAGCAACGCGTCGGGCCGCTCTTTTTCAATGATCTTGGTGATGGCTTCAACGGTGAGAGGCTCGATGTAAGTGCGGTCGGCCACGTCGGGATCGGTCATAATGGTGGCCGGGTTGGAATTCACCAATATGACGCGGTAGCCCTCTTCTTTCAGTGCTTTGCACGCCTGAGTGCCTGAATAGTCAAATTCACACCCCTGACCGATCACAATGGGGCCAGAACCTATGATGAGAATATTTTTGATGTCCGTCCGCTTGGGCATAAATATGAAACCCCTGAACCAAATTGCACGCTCTTGGGCAGTCTATTAACCCGGCACTGCGCGCGCGGAAAAGTGTAACGTCTAACGACGAATTATGCGCGGTGCAGGTTTGAATTTATTTAAAGCCGACAGGGCGCCCTCCGCGGCGTATCATCTCCGCCGGATACGCCCTCGTCGCCACTGCCTAATACCCGCGAAAATCCATGCCGTCGCGGCCCGGCTATGACTTGGTCTTAATCTGGGCCTTAACTACCCTGGCCAAATGCTTAGGCGAAAACCCAACAATGGCCGTCACCACCCGCCCGCTTCGGCCGACAATGACTTCCGTGGGGAAGCCTTGGATACCGGAATTATTGGCAATTGCCGAATTGGCGTGGCCGCTGATGAATAGTTGTGGCCAGTTTTCATCCGGGTGGGTTTTTGCATAATGCTCCAATTGGGCCCGTGTTGAACCAACGGGTATCCCGATCACACGCAGGCCAGCTTTGCGATATTGTTTGTAGAGTTTAGCGATGTACGGTGCCTCCTTACGGCACCATGGGCACCAAGTTCCCCAAAAATCAATCACCACCACCTTGCCATGCCAATGCCGAATATCAAAGTGCCCCCCATCCAACAGCGGGCCATGAAGGTTGATTTGCGCCCCGTTACCAGCGTTGGCAGCCCTGGCCGTCGGGCGTGTCGATGGAAAAAAGCCCACTGCCATTACAACCGCCGCCACCAAGGCACATGACAAAATCCATCCTGTTGCGATATTTCTACGCGTTAAGATATTCATAGGTGCACCGTCCCTTACTTTGCCCGATAGTCCTGAATGCGACCAACACCGCTCATAACGTCGCCGCCACCCTCGGGTCCTTTCTGCATCATAGGCATCTGCAAAGAGTCTGTCCAAATGCCAATGGGCCGAATCGCGGTGCGTCATCGCGCCGGTTCAAGCCCGGCCGTAACAATAAATCGCCCGCCATGCCCGTCCATTTGGGAACCCTATCATCTCCTTCACCGTATCGGCTACAAGGCTTTTAACCACAGGCAAATCGATTTGCCATCAAAAAAAATACCCGTTTATTTCTGCCGTATTGCATTTCCCCAAGGTCGGGTGTAGCCGCACCCACCGTCGAGTCAAAGCAGTGGATCGAATTTCCACCAAAAGCAGAAGGGGAAGTTCAGCCCGCTGCATGACAAGTTATGGATCGAGCCGGCACTGGCGTACCACGCACATATTGCGGCGCCACCGATTTCAGCGGCCGGCGGAAGTGGGTGCAGTGAAGTTTGGCATCATCATCTTTTAAGGAACGAAACACATGGCTAACCAGTTCACACGAAGTTCGCATTCCATCGGCCGCTACCTGATGCGGTTGCCCGCACGGATGCGGCGACGGGCTGCGTTGTCCATCATGGCTGGTACGCTTGGCGTGCCGACGATCGCTGGCTTTGCGGGTGCGGGCTACGCACAATCGAGCCCATCAGCCAATTGGGCCGGATACGTAGCTACCGCGTCGGGGGGCAACGCCTTTACGTCTATTTCGGGTGGCTGGACGGTGCCGGCCGTAACCGGTGGTTCGTCATCCTATAGTGGCTACTCAAGCATTTGGGTTGGCATTGACGGCTACGGCAACACCGCGCTCGAACAGCTTGGCACCGAGGGCAATTATAACGGCAGCGGGGCGCACTACGACGCCTGGTGGGAGATGATACCGGCGCCCGCGACGCCAATACTCAGTATGCCCATCATGCCGGGCGACCGCATGTTTGCGTCTGTGAATTATATTGGCGGCGGGAAATTCGTTTTAAGTATTAACAATTTAACAACCAACACGACGTTCAGCACCACCCAGACCAACACGTCCGCGCCGCGTTCGTCGGCGGAATGGATAGCAGAAGCCACAGCGGTGGGTGGTACCCCACAACCGTTGGCCAATTATGGCACGGTCGGCTTCAGCGGGGCGACGGCGTCCGTTAATGGTTCTGCCCCCGTGCCGATCAGTAGTCTGGCTGGCTATTCTCAGGTTGCATTGTCTCTTGCCCCAAGTACCAATTTAGGTGCGTATCCCTTTCCGCTTACCAATAATGGGCAGTCCTTTAACGTAACGGTAACGCCGCCGCCGGCCATCACTCTCAACTGGTCGCCGGGAGGTGCGGCCAATGGAGATGACGCATCCGGCAACTGGGACACGGCCACAACCAATTGGATGGGAGTTGGCGGTGCTTCTGCCTGGACTACCGGCGACGTCGCGGCATTTGGTGCAGGTACCCGCGCCCCGACGACGGTAACCCTGCAGGCGCCCATTTCCGTTACCGGTGTGGCGTTTAATCCAGGCGGCCCGGCCAGCGGGAACTATTACACAATCGCCAGTGCCGCCGCCAGTGATGTGCTTACGGATACTGGCGGTGCGCTACTGGCTAATTCCAATGATGTCATTTCTGCGCCTGTTGACTTTACGCGAGGGTTGGTGCTGAGTGGGATTGGGACGCTGACACTCAGCGGCAGCAACATCAACACCGTGGGAACCACCATCAATCCCGGCGCATCGCTGCTGGTGAATGCGGGCGCGGCATTTGGCATCGGTGATGTAACGAATTTTGGTTCGCTGGGTATCACAGGTGCTTATCAAACCCTTACCTTGCCTGGGAATTATACCGACGGCCAGACGGGGTCGCTTATTGTTCGCATGGACGGCGAGCAACCCGGGCAATTCGATCAGTACAAGGTCACCGACACCGCGACCCTTTCGGGCAACGTGACCGTGGCCCTTCAAAATGGCTACTCTCCCCCGTCACACAGCACGGTTGAGATTCTCAACGCCGAATCCGTTGTTGGCCATTTTTCTTCCATCACGCTTAGCTCTCATCCCATTAGCGTTTTTGCCAGTACGGCCACCACGTCCACGGCCGTCAACCTGCAATTTATCACACAAATACCATTGCTGGTGCCCTTCGCTTTGACGGCGAATCAGGCGGCCGTGGCCCAATACCTTGACGAGACCGACGGATATCTGACGTCGTCACACCCATCGCAGTCGTACCAGCAGCTTATTAATAGTATCGGCGGTCAGTACTCGGCGCAGATTCCCACCACCCTTGATCTGCTAAGCCCGATCGATCTGCAGGCCTTTCCGCAGGTGGCGATTCAAAACGGTATCAATTTAGATCAAACGATAAGCCAGCATTTACTGAATCTGGATAGCGGCGCCCGCGGCTTTGATTCGTCCGGTTTTACGATGTTAAACCCGGGCCAGCAAAACGGCGGCGGCATGGAATTAGACCAGATGCTTCAAAATCAGTCGCGCATGGTTACGCTGGATGCGGGTTTGCCATCCTACCTCCGTTATTCCGCTGTGAATCCGCTGGGGAAATCTTCCGATCAAACACCATGGAGCGCCTTTATTACCGGTGCGGCCCAGTTTGACAGCTATGCCGATACCAGCAACATCGGCAGTCCCAATGTCACCACGGAAAATGCCACCATCGGGGGCGACTATGCCTTCTTCAAGTGTTTATCCGTGGGGGCATTTTTCAACTACGCCCACAGCGGCATCCATCTTGATACCTTCGGATCGAAGGGGACCGTTGATGGTTACACTCCCGGTGTCTACGCTGACTTGCATCTTTCACACTGGTTCGTGGACGGCATGGCCGCCTACACGTACATGGACAACAGCGAAAAACGCAATATCGGCGTGAATGCTTATGCGGTGACGGCCAACGGCAATTTTTCAGGCAGCAGCTATAACGGCGCACTGGACGCGGGGTACCGGATATATTCGCAATCAAAATCGCCGTATTCCGAGCTCAGCGGCTGGACTTTGGTGCCGATGATTTCCGTTGCTTACACCCATGTGGACGAAAACAGCTTCAGTGAGTCGGGGGCCGGAGCGGCCGGGCTTAATGTGAGTTCCTTGAATGTGGATTCATTCCGCACCATGCTGAGTGCGACCTTTCTCTATACGATCCGCCTTTCTCACTCCGCCACCATTGTCCCCGGCGTGCTGTTGGGGTGGCGACATGAATATCTCAATAATTCAACCGGCATTACCGCTCAGTTGCAGGGGGCCGGTACCGGTTCCTTTACGGTTGATACGGCCTCCCCCTCGCGGGATGTGGCGGTCATCGCACCATCTTTGAATATTAATTTCACCAAGAACGTCAGTGGGTTTGTCGATTACGAACTGGATATGGGGTCCAACAAATTTCAGGCCCAGCAGGTCTTTGCGGGGATGGCCATTTCATTCTGACACTGCGGGCGGCAAAACCGGGGCTGCCCGCCGGCCAGATCATCGATCCGTGGCCAGCGGCTACGCGTTCAACCTGCGGGTGGCAACCATTGAAAGTCGGCGTGCGGTGCCTTGCTCATCGCCTTAGCGGCCTGAAATAAGCATTCCTGGCATACCACGGCATGCGGATGTTCAGCCCGTGACCATCGCGGCAACGTACCCGGGATGTTAATGCGCAGGCACAGGGTGCACTTATATTTATCGGCGTAGGTGGCGGCTTCTTTCAAGGCCGTTTTCAGGCAGTCTAGGCATATAACCGATCCCTGATGGCCCTCAATCATTGCGGCCTGGCCATCCCATGGTGTATGGCAAAAATCGCAGAGGACAGACACGCCTTGGTCGGAATATTCCTGCATGATTTACAACCCTCTGTAAAAACTCATGCATCCATGCTAGCATGGATGCAGGCTGGAGGAAAATAAATTGACAGCGACGAACACATTTTCGACTACCCTTGTAACGCCGGAATCGGTGATGCTACAAACCGAGGCTAATTTTGCCGTTATCCCCGCCGATGACGGGCAGATGGGCATCCTTAAGAACCAAGCACCGGTGGTTACGCGTTTAAATCCGGGTGTGCTGAAAATTGAGACACCGGCCGGCGTGTATCGGTATTTTGTTGGCGGTGGTTATGCGCAAATGAAAAATAACCAACTCACCGTCATGGCGGAAGAGGCCTTGCCCGAGGAGACCATCAATGCCGACCGCGTAGCCATCGAAGAGGTACGTTTGACCCAAATCAATGGGCAGGACGCAGTGGCTGTCAAAATGATGCAACTGCGAATCGGTGCCATGCGAAAACTGATGGGTGGCGACTGAAAAATGCTGGCGCGTGGATGATGGATATCAGCTTTCCATCGCTTATACTGGTCGCCGGATGCTGCCGGGGCCGCTACAATGCCGGAGTGCGGCATCATTGACGGCTGCTGGTTGGAGCGTTAATTTTCGCGATGACAACAGGACGTTGGCTGCGGGATCGATTATCGCAAGGAGTGTGACATGCGGATGACAGGAAAAACCAAAGGGCTTGTGGCGATCGGCGCCGTTGTTGTAGCCGGCTCGCTGGGTGCCGGGATAATGTGGGCAAGCTCGAATAATGCCCCTATGGTCAATATACCGCCTGAGACCCCATCGACGGCAACAGCGCCGACCTCGACCCAACGCAGTGCAAAATCCGAGCCTGTTGCGGCGCCTGGCGCGACTGATTTGAAGCTCCCATCGGCAGCGGCGCTGGCGCCGACAGGGACGCCAACATCGGCCCGGCCTGTAACTCCGGCCACCGCACTGGCCACTATGCCCTCCAGCGGTACCAACAATGGCACTACCGGATCAGGTAGCAGTTCCTCCAGTGGATCATCGGGCTCCAGCGGTTCGAGCAGCAGTGGCTCCGCGAGTTCGGCATCCTCCAATGGAAATTCATCTCCGACGACGGGTTCGGCGACCCACGCCAAGCATGGGTCGGCACATCAGACCAAGTCGGCGGCGCAAGGCGGACAAGCCGCCGTTTCCAAGGCAGCATCAGCGTCTTCATTTATCGGGGCGATTGCAGCCAGCAATGTGAATATACGCAGCGGGCCGGGGCTGCGCTATTATGTGGTGGGACAATTATCCAATGGCAACTTGGTCAATGTAGTGAAAACGACCAAGGGATGGGATGCCATTTCAGCGCCCGCCGGGGCACGCTGCTATGTGGCCAAGCAATTTGTTAAGTTAAACGCCTCGGGCACCCGGGGCACAATCACATCCCGCTTTGTGAATTTACGGGCCGCCAGCGCGCTCACGCCTACAAGCGATTATGCGGTTGTTGGTGTGGCAAGGCGGGGGCAGCGCGTTTCAGTGGTGGGCCACACGGGTATGTTTACTATCATTCGTGCTCCCATGCACACGCATTTTTACGTGTATGCCTCATTTGTGAAGCCGGCGCCTGCTGGCCGCACCTACATCAGCCCGCAACTGCAGATGCCACCCGGTTTCAAAGGCGTGGCGGTAGCCGGCCTGGTACCGGCGTCGGTACCAGCGGTATCTGCCCCGGCGGTGAACTCTTCGGCCGGAACAGCGGGCGGCAATGCACCATCGGTTGTAGTACCGGCGCCGGGCAGTGGGTCTTCTTCAGCAGCCACGACGCCATCCGCCAGCGGCGCTTCTACTCCATCCGGCAATGCGGCTCTCACCCCGGCGCCCGTTGGGCCAGCGGCTATAGCGCCGGTGTCCACCTACAACCCCAAGGTGTACACACAATTTTCTAAATTGGATAATGCCTTGCTGGTGCAATTCAAAAAACCCCTGCTTCAGCGAAAACTGAAAAAAATTGCTGCAGGCTTTGAAGCCTTACTTAAAGAAAAACATTTGCCGGGGTCCATTCGCTCCGCGACCCAACAGCGGATACAGGAAATTAAGCGCATGTGCGCTATTCAGGCACTGGCATCAACACCTGCCGCAGAGGCACCTGTCACTGCGACCATTGCCCCTTATCAGCAGCAGTGGGAGCAGTCGAAAAAAATATTGGAAAAAAGTATCGCCACCGCACCCTTTGTCGCCAAGGGCATGCTGGAGACCAGCCACACGGTGCACGAGTATGCCTTGCTGAATCCGAATAACGGCCGGGTGGTCGCATACGTTCAGCCATCCAAAAACATGGATCTGTCCAAACTCATTGGTTCATATGTCGGTATTAAAGGGTTAGTGGTCAGCAAAACCGGTGCATTTATCCGCGTCATCAGACCCAATTCGGCAACTTTGCTGCCGGCTCCGAATCCATAGTCGATCGCGGTCACGCGGACGCAATGTCTGGCGTCAAAGGCGGGCGCGGCGGCATCGACGCAGGCGGCTGCGGACGTTGTGCGGTTGCGTTATGAACCCAGCCGGGCCGCTTTCAGGAGGACAGCCGTTTTGTCATCAGTCCTAGGCCATCATGCCTCATTTGATCCGGCATCCATCATCGCCGAGCGCGCTAAGGCGATTGATGCCTCGGGCATACGCAAAGTATTTGACTTGGCCGCGACGATGAAAGACCCCATCAATCTTTCGATTGGTCAGCCCGACTTTGACGTGCCGGACGCTATTAAGCAGCGGGCCATTGAGGCCATTGAAAATGGCCGCAACCGCTATACGCCCACACAGGGTATTGCCGACTTGGTGGAACCGGTCCGGCGGCAGGTGGAACACGATACCGGCTGGAAACAGCCCGGGGTCATGATTCTCTCTGGCACCTCGGGTGGAATTATGCTTGCGATGTTTGCCTGCCTTAATCCGGGTGATGAGGTTATTTTTCTCGACCCCTATTTTGTCATGTATAAACATCTGCCTAAACTTGTGGGTGCCATACCGATCAGCGTCGACAGTTATCCCGACTTTCGTCTGAACGCTAAAACAATTGAAGCCGCGGTAACATCGCGTTCGCGGATGCTTGTGATCTGCTCGCCCAATAATCCCACCGGTGTGGCGTATACCACCGCCGAGCTTGAAGCGGTAGCCGATGTCGCTAGGCGTCACGGTTTAGTGGTGCTAAGCGATGAAATTTACGATGCCTTTTGCTATCAGCCGCATGTCAGCATCGCGCCGATGCTGCCTGATCAGTGCATTCTGCTTAAGGGGTATTCTAAAACCTATGCAATGACGGGATGGCGGTTGGGCTATGGGGCGGGGCCTAAGCCGATCATTGATCAAATGATCAAATTACAGCAGTACACCTTTGTGTGCGCCCCATCACCGGCACAGTATGCCGCGCTTGAATTGCTGCATTCTCATACGGTGGATATGAGGTCTCATATCGATGAATACCGTCGCCGCCGTGATCGGATGATTGAAGGCCTCGGCGATTTGTATCCGGCGGGTGACCCGCAGGGGGCTTTTTATATCTTTGCCCGAGCACCGGGCAGTTGGTCGGGCAGTGAATTGGTGCGCCGGGCTATCAGTAAAAATGTATTGTTGATTCCCGGCTCGGTATTCAGCGACCGCGACACGCACTTTCGCATCAGTTATGCAGCGTCGCGCGATCATATTGAAAAGGGTATTGCGGTTCTGCGTGATCTGGCGCTGCAGGCGGAAGGGTAGACGCCGCCATGACTGTTTGGTCGATACTCGGTCAGCCGCGGGCGCTTGGGCAGCTTCAACGGGCGCTTTGCTCCGCCCGCCTTGCATCGACATGGATATTTCATGGCCCCATGGGTACCGGCAAGTACCGTACCGCCTTAGCTTTTGCCAAGTGCCAACTCTGTTCCAACCCGGTGCGGCGGCCCAACCGTGGCGATGCCACCGTGGCCTCATTGCCGGATGATTTTGTCCTGACCGAACCCTGCAATGAGTGTCCGTCATGCAAAGCGTGCGATGCGCAGGTGCACCCGGACTTGCACTTAATCAATCGGCAGTTGGGCGGGGTATATGACCGTGGCGGGCGGTCACGCCTCACCACCCTGGGTATTGACATTATCCGCGGCGAAATGATCGGCGACGATTCCCCCGATCATCGCGTTGAAAGTAAACTCTATAAGCATTCTCAATTAGGCCGCGGCAAATGGTTTATCATCGACGAGGCTGACTTGATGCAGCCGGTGGCGCAAAATGCCCTGCTTAAGGCTCTGGAAGAGCCTCCCCCACTGACCTACATCGTCATGTGCACCGGCAGCCCCGGGGATTTACTATCCACCATCCGCAGCCGATCGCAGCAAGCCGCATTTTCACCGCTCCCCACCCCTGTGATCATCGAGTACCTCTCCCGCGAGGGGTTCAGTACCCAGGATGCCGGGCTTCTGGCCCGGATATCGGAAAACAGCCTTGGCCGAATTGCTTCGTGGCGCCCCCCCGATCCATCCGCCGTATCGCGCAAAAAAACCGCCAAGGTCCCAACCGACGGTCAGATGCTGGAAATCCTCAACCGCCTGACGCACGCCATGGACCACCTGCTGATGGGACAGGCCGGTGCCGGCGATTTGGCGGTGGTTATTAATGAAGGCGCGGAAATCATCGCGGGGATATTTATCAGTCATGACCCGTCTGCGAGTAAAGATCGCTCCACCCGTGATGGCGGGATATTGATGTTCGGTTTAATTGAGGTCTGGCTCAGTGACCGATTACGCGCTGTCGTCGGCAGCCCGGTGGAATTTGCCTTGCCGTCAACGGTGGGGGGAATTGAATGGGCGCGGGTCAAACCCTGTTTGGATATAAGCGCAGCGGCCGCTGCCCAACTCGACGCCAACGTCCATCAACCTACCGCCATCATGAATGCCTGCGTATCCATTGAGGCGGTGATTCGGGGTGCGGTATAGTGGTCTGCCAGTGTTGTCGTGCCTGGGCAACCCAACATTTCAATTTATATCGTGGTCCTAGTGCTTGGTCA
>DZDI01000040.1:13562-21642 GCA_022730455.1 Phycisphaera mikurensis
CGCCTGATCGGTCTGATCCAGTCCGTGCGTTCAAACGGGTGTGAAAGCGTGATACGCTCACCTATTCGTGCATCAGCCGAAAAAACCTGCGCGACAATTTCCGGGCAGTTGCACTGGCGGCTGCGATGCAGCAATACCACATGCGCCGGCAAGTTGCTGCCATTACCATCGCCCGCCGCGTCAAAGAGCGATTTCACCAGCTCAAACGCCTGCGCGTTGGATAAATGCCCGGCGCCACCCATGATGCGGTGCTTAAGCTGCTGCGGCCGAGGGCTGCGTAACTGCATCTCGGGGTCATAATTGCTTTCCACGGCTAGGATCGTGCTGCCTGCGAAAAAGTTAATCAGGGATTTTGGGACATGCCCCAAATCGGTGGCATACGCCAGCCGATGGGCGCCGCAATCAATCCGGTACGCATGTGAGCCTTCTTTATCATGTGCTACGCGCATGGTGACGCAGTTGACGCCCGGCAAGGGCTCAAATGCTTCGCCCTTAAATGGTCGAATGAATGGCTTGCACTCGTTGAGTTTTTGCGTGCGGCGCGCGTGGGTAAAAAGTGCTGCAAGCTGTTCGACGGGGCAGAAGACGAATATTCGGCTTGAGATAATTTGGTTAATCCACGTCGGCGTAAAGTGATCGACGTCCAAATGGGTGAGGCAGATGGCTTTAATATCCGTCATTGCCGCCCCTAAACCCGTCATCCGCCTGGCGGCCGCACGCGGGCCAATGCCCGCATCCAGCAGCATGAGTCCGCTGGGGGCTCGCACCAGGGAGCAATTGCCTGTTGAACCGCTTGCCAGCACCGAGATTTCAAGCGACATCGTCAGACGCCAAACGTGTGCTGCAGTAGTGGCCATTCATATGCATGGCCCGAAGTTTAGGAGTCTGTCCAAGTAATAGCAAGGCTGCGACGGCATGGATTTTGGCTCGACCTCGGCGGCGCGGCTTCCTCGGCGTATCATCTTCGCCCAGTCCAAGTAATAGCAAGGCTATGATGTGCAGGACGCGGGGTGTGGCTCGACGCACATGGCATGGAGCCATTAGGATATACGGGCGCGGGGAAAGAAACCTACGCGGAGCGTCTAGTCCAACGGGAATGGATTCATGTTACTTACACTGTTGCGTGCCAAAATTCATGGTGCGATCATTACACAGTCAAATCGGGATTACGTCGGCAGTATTACGATTGACATCGAGTTGTTGAAAAAAAGTGGTTTATTACCCAGCGAACGCGTCTTAGTTGCCGATATTCATAACGGTGTGCGTTTTGAAACGTACATTATCGCCGGTGAGAAAGGCTCCGGGATTATTGGCATCAACGGGGCGGCGGCGCACCTGGTAAAGCCGGGGGAAAAAATCATCGTTATGGCCTTTGCCCAGTTGACGCCTGAAGAAGCCCAATCCCATCACGCGAATGTGCTGTTGGTGGATGCTGATAATCGGCCAATTAAAACCATGGCGCTTCGGAGTCAGGTTTGATGGTTTCGCATGAAGTACCGCCGGCTTAGATTCCGGGCGGCAAAACTGAAAACCATCGATGGTCAGCGGCAACCATTATCATGGAACTGGAGAATTGATGAACTTATCTCGGTTTTTGTCTCGTCTGGCGGGTGTTCGATGGGCATTTGTACTGGCGGGAGCGCTGATGATGCTGGTCGGCGCCGGTTGCAGCTATGAACCAGGATGGGCGATCAGTGCCAAACCCAGCTACAGGGTGCAGCGGGCGTTGGCGATGGTATCGCCCGCGGTTGTGCGGATTGATGTCGTCATGCGGGAATTTCAAGGGGGGGTGGCGACCCACTTCCGAGCCATTGGCAGCGGCGTTATTATTGATCGCCAAGGTCGGATATTAACCAATTTTCATGTGGCGGGCCGGGCCAGGCATATTGAGGTCATTCTTGCTGATCGGAAAAAAATTTCCGCCCGGCGTGTGGGTGCCGACCACTGGACGGACCTGACCCTTATTCAACTCAATCGCAAAGAGATGAAAGCCAAGCATGTGCACTTCAAATGGGCACAGCTTGGCAATTCTTCGCATGTCATGCTGGGCGAGCCAGTGTTGGCCATTGGCACGCCTTACGGTCTGGCGCGGACAGTGACCCGGGGGATTATTTCAAATACCGACCGGTTCTTTAACGCCTCGACGATCGATGGCTACGAAACGGGCCAATTTAATAATTGGCTGCAAACCGACGCCGCCATCAATCCCGGCAATTCCGGCGGGCCGCTGATCAACCTTAAAGGTCAAGTGGTCGGCATCAATACACGCGGGGATCCGACGGCCAATAATCTCGGCTTTGCCATACCGATCAACGTGGCGCGACGCGTCATTCCATCGCTTGAACACTTTGGTCGCGTCTATCGCAGCTACATCGGTATTAAGCTCCAGCCGCTGCGCGATCTGCATCACTTTTATCACATCGGTCGCGGGCAGGGTGTGCTGGTGCGATCCGTCGGTGTGGATTCGCCCGCCCGCAAGGCGGGGGTTCAGCCGCAGGATGTTTTGCTGGCCATTGATGGTTGGCCCACCAATTGCCAGTTCCCTGAGCAGTTGGCTCGCATTCGCAGGTACATCGCGTCGCAACCCATTGGCTCGGTGCTTACGCTCAGTATTGATCGGCTTGACAGCAACAATCAGGTGCAGCACCTGACGATTAAAGTCACATCGCAACGTCTGGAAAGCGCTATTGCGCCTCAGCATTTAGTCGCCCCATGGGGTATGGTGGTGCGCAATTTAACCACCACCTATCTGCGGCAAGCGCATCTGCCCATGCTCAAGGGCGTGCTGGTCACCAGCATCCGAAGTGATTCAGTGGCCGATCATGCGGGTATTCAAGACGGCGACATCATCGTGCGGGTGGCGGGCCGTCCGATCACCAACGCCAGCTCTATGAAAACGGCGGCGGCTGATGTGGATAAAAAGCACAATCCTGTGGCAGTGGTGATCCGTCGCGGACGTACCCGCCGCACCCTTGTGCTGACACCACGCTCATCGTAACTGAAGTGGCGACTGAAACCGGCACCGAGATGGTCGCCCGCCGGCGCCTTATGGGTGCTGATTCATATGTTTTAAGGAGACACACCATGCGATTCGTCAACAGGTCATTGGCACTCACGGCCATCGCTATTGGCACGGCCCTTGGTGCCATTACCCGTACCGTTCAGGCCGGCGTGACGCCATTGCAAATCAATGGGGTGGCCAAAAGTCTTGTATGGGTGAAATACACAGCCGAAAATGAATTCAAGAAAAGCACCAAATTACGCGCCCAGGGCATCGTGCTTAACCAACAGGGTGTGGTGATGGTTACTTCCGCCCTTTTTCCGCCAGTACTCCCGCTTTCCTACATTCACCATCTGAAAATTACACTGCCGTTCGGTCGCATGAAAACGATTCCCGCTGAATATCTTGGCCGGTCTTCTGACGGTGTGATGTGCTATGTGAAGGCTCTCAAACCACTCCATCTCCCGCCTCTTGCCATTAAGCATCCGGTTGAGGTTCAACTGGGGCAACGGGTATATTCCATTGGCCGGATGGACAGGACATTCGCATACAAGCCGTATGTTGGAATCAATCGCGTAAAAATATTACTCAGGCAACTGCGGTGGGAAGCGGGCGTTGAAGTCTTTGGCCTGACCAATGCCACAAGTCCGGTTTATGTCATGCGCACCGGCGATTTTGCCGGCATCACGATACCAGGCACGGGCGAAACCGTAGAACTGAGCCTTCTGGGACACTCCGGCCCGGTTAATATTTCCGATCCTCTGCAAACGGGTATCTTTTTGCCATGGGCTTCCGTTAAAAATTACCTTCAAGACGCGCCGCTGCGCCGAACGCCAATCCAAACGCCGTGGCTGGGTACCATGGATTCCACAGGCTTGAAAAAAGCCGTCCGCAAACTTTATCACATCAAGCCGATGGCGGGTGTAATGATTGGTCGTGTCATTCCCGGCATGCCGGCCGCCAAGGCTGGCCTTAAAAGCCAGGATATCGTGCTGACGGTCAACGGCAAACCGTTTTCACACTCGCCATTGCCGAACTTCATGCTCGCTGCGTTCGATCGCAAAATCCTGGCTTGTAAGCCAGGCATGGTGCTGCATCTGGGCGTGCTGCGCAATGGGACCAAGCATCTTAATATTGCTGTCAAAGTCACTGCCCAGCCGTTGAGTGGCGCCCGAATGCCACGTTATTTGAATCGTAAGCTCGGAGTAGTGGTGAGGAATCTGGCGTTTTTTGACCTCTACAATCGTAAGCTGCCACAAACGCAAAAAGGCGTTGCGGTGTCGCTCATTCGCACCGGTGCCCCGGCCGCATTGGGCAACACTCCGCTTGAGCCTGGATATATCATTACCCGAATTAACAATAAAAAAGTGTCTAATATCAAGCAGTTCGCCAAGCTGTTAACAGCCGACCTTAAAATGAAAAATGCTCGCAGCATGGTGTTTGAAGTGATCAACGAAAAAGGCAATACCGCTGTCTGCCACGTGCGGCTTAATTAGGAGGCTGTCCGAATAGACGAGGGCGTATCGAGTGAAGATGATACGCCGAGGAAGCCGCGCCGCAGAGGCCGGGCCAAAGACGTGCCGCCCGGAGGGTGTGCTCAGGTGGCCAGCGATCTTAAGTGCATGGGTGATTCCGACATGCCGGTGCGCTGCGACAGCAGCATGGCGGTGAGCATCGACGCCGTTTCAGTGAGCCTGTGCGGCCAGCCACGGCTTGGCGACGGGGGAGCCGAAAAGTGCTGGCAGAAAAGTTCAAGCTCATCGGCGATCATCTTTTCAATAGGCACCGGTGATATAGAATCCATCTCAATCGACTTGCCAGTTGTATCAAAAAAATGATATGACGATTCCGTCAGTTCAAGCGTGCCGTCATCCGTTACCACGGTCAAATGACGTTTCCATTGCGGATCGCGATCTGAAATAGTGAAACTTGCCGTGGCGGAATTAAGAAAACGCGTGAGGCCGGCGGCGTGACCTGAAATACCGGCAAAACTGTCACGGTCGCTGGCTGTACCCACCAGCGATCCAAAAAGCCCCGAGGGTTGGCCGGCAATTTCCAGAAGGGTGTGCATGGCATCCCATGCGGGCACTGAAAGATTACGGACAAAGCAATCTGCAGTGGCATGTTTGCGCCCCATCAGCAGTCCCGGTGCGTGGAAGGCGGCCGAGATAAATCGGGGGCTTTTAAGCATCCCTCCGGATTGCAGACATTGACGCATGGCCCAGGACTGTGTCATTTTTGGCCAGACATAAAGCAGGTGAGTGCTGGGATCAAGAGTATGGGCAATACGATGCGCCTCAGAAAGCGTGTGCACTGGTGGGCCGATACAAAATACACCAATCCCCTGACTCAGTAAGGCTTCAATAAAGTCCAGTGAGATACGCGCAGAGCGGTCGACAATGGCGATGCGTGGCGAAGTCTCCAGCAGCATCCGTCGCAGATCGGCATAGAACGGAACATCGAATAGGGTGCCGGTCTCGCGGGCCTGATTAAGAAAGGGCTGACCGGTGGCAACCAGGTCAATAATCCCGCCCTTGATCGCCATCAATATGGCGTCCACCCATTGCGAGGCATTTACATCCACACCCACTATGGCACACGGAATACCCAAAGAATATCACCCTTGCAATAAACATTTCACACCCGCAGACTATATCGGCCACCTGGGAGCCTGTCCAAGTAATAGCAAGCCTGCGATGTGCCGAAAACGCCCCGGATACAAGGCGTCGGGCCGACGGCGACTCTGGTGAGGATGGGTCCGAGAACGCCGCCGACGGGGTGTTCGCGGCATACCCCCGGGGCGGCACGTTTTACCCGGCCTCTGCGGCGCGTCAGCTTAATGAACCCTGTCACCCGGGTTGGCACCGCTATCGACACCCAGAATAAATACGTCCTTGCCGCCCGGACCAGCCGCCAGTACCATCCCTTCACTGACACCAAATTTCATCTTGCGTGGGGCAAGGTTGGCGCAAAAAATGACCAGGCGGCCAGTAAGCTGCCCGGGCGTATAGGCTTTTTTAATACCCGCCAAAATGTGGCGTTTCCCCAGCGGGCCAGCGTCCAGCTCCAGCCGCATGAGCTTGTCGCTTTCCACGACGGCCTCGGCGGTCAATACTCTACCAACCCTTAAATCAACGGTAGCGAACTGGTCGATCGTACAGATGGCCGCGAGGGGTTCAAAATCCGGGTTGGCTGCAGCAGGCGCCGTCATGCTGGCCGTGGCCGGCGCGGCGGCGTTGGTACCCTCTGCAGCTTTGGTTGACACTTGCGGGGGTTGGGCGGCCGGTACCGCTTGATTTTCTTCCAGCATGGTTTGGATATTCCTTTCATCAACGCGACTGACAAGATGTTCAAATGGCAAAATGCGGGTGGGCATCATGAAAAATTCAATATCACTCCATTTCAGATCGCCAGTCCGCAGACAGGTTTCAATCTTGGCGCTAATGCCCGGCACGATGGGTTTGAGATAAATGGCCAATATGCGGCTGCATTCCAAAGCGGCGGTTAAGACGCCGCGCGCGGCCTCCGGGTCGTGCTTTACCAGAGCCCACGGGGCATTATCTTCAACAAATTTATTGGCTTGGTCCGCCAGGGCGCACGCGGTACGGGTGACAGCGGCAAAATGACGCCCCTCATAGGCGTCGGCCATTTCATCGCCGGCCCGGCGGAAGGAATCCAAAAGTGCCAGCGCGTCCTGGGTGACGACACCGGTTTGCCCATCAAGCAAACGTGAGAGCATCGGTGCCACGCGGCTCATAAGATTGGCCATTTTGCCGACCAATTCGCTGTTTACGCGGGCCGTAAAATCAGAAAAACTCAAATCCAGATCGGCTGGTGACGGGCCGAGGCGTGTAGCAAAATAATACCGCAGCCACTGCGGATCGAGGTGACGGAGATACTGCTGGGCACTTATGAAGGTGCCGCGGCTTTTAGACATTTTTTCGCCATTGACGGTCAGATGTCCATGCACCGAAAGCCGAGTGGGGAGCCGCCGGCCGCTGCCCATTAATATAGCCGGCCAGAAAAGGGCGTGGAAATAAACAATATCTTTGCCGATAAAATGATGCACTTCCAGATCAGGGTTGGCCCAGAATTCGTCGGCCTCGGCCACGGTACCGAGCCGATGCGCCAGTGACGCAATATATCCAATGGGTGCGTCAAGCCAATTGTAAAAATATTTCCCGGGTTCGCCGGGAATTTCAAAGCCGAAAAATGGAGCGTCGCGCGAGATATCCCAATCCTTGAGTTCATCGGAAAACCATTCGTCGAGTTTATTGGCGATTGAGGTATCCACCAAGCCGCCACGCAGCAGCTTTTCCAATGCATCGCGAAAATTTTCGAGCCGCAGAAACAAATGGCGCGATTTTTTCCGCACCGGCGCAGCACCGCTCACCGCGCTGCGGGGTTCAATTAAATCTACCGGCGCATAATGCTTGCCGCAGACTTCGCAGGAATCGCCGTACTGATCGGGGCTGCGGCAATGGGGGCATAAACCGCGGATAAAACGGTCAGGTAGAAAGATATTTTCAACGGGGTCGTAAAACTGCTCCACTTCCTTCCAGAGGGTATGCCCGGCGGCCGAGAGTTTTGCATATACAGCACGGCACAACTGGGCATTTTCGGATGAATGGGTGGAATAATACTGATCAAAAGCGATGCCAAAACCGCTAAAATCGGTCAGATGCTCATGATTCATTTTTTCAATGAAGGCTTCCGGTGCAAGATTCAAACTTCGGGCACGCAGCATCACCGGCGTGCCGTGGGCGTCATCACCGCATACATACGTAACGGTGTGGCCGCGCAGTCGCTGAAACCGCACCCAAATATCGGTCTGGATGTATTCCACCAAGTGGCCGATGTGGATGGAACCGTTGGCGTACGGCAGGGCAGAGGTCACCAGAATTTGACGTTTTGCGTAGGGCATTGGCTCTCCGTAAACAACCGCGTGGTATGTTACCAAAGGAAACGCATCTTCGCCGACTCAGCCCCCGGCGCCGAGACCATCGCCGATCCCGATCGGCCGTTTGCACCTGCTTGAGTGGGGACAATGGACGGCATCGCGCCGTGGTCAAAAGTCGC
>DZDI01000368.1 GCA_022730455.1 Phycisphaera mikurensis
GTGCCTTCCTAAACTTTCGGTTCCAATGGCGACTGCGGGCTTGACGCCCAACGTGCAATATACACCTTAATAGGTGTATATATATACAGCACTGTAGGTTGGGCTGAGCCTGCGAAGCCCAACATCCTTCTCATGTTCAAACACCATAACGTTGGGCTTCATTTCATTCAGCCCATTAACCTACCGCGCTGACGCGGCCCTAGCCGCCGGTCGGCTTCGTGGCCCCGGCCTTGGACGGCACGGGCACCTGGTTGAACGCGTAATAGACGGCCAGCAACCCGTGCACCGCCAGCGTCAACGGTGCCGACACGAACGCCAGTCCCACGGTCACGGGGTACACGACGGTACCGAGCGCGAACCGGGCCCGCGTGGCCCTGGCCGCCTCCACATCCACCACGTCGGCGAAGAGGTGACCCGTGCGGGTGAGATGCCACCACATGCCCTGGAACACCAGCGCGTGGAACACCATGAAGAGCCCGTAGACGGCTAGCGCGATCTTCGCCGCGTGACCCTCCCGCAGATACATGGCCACCACCGCCGTGGGCCACGGCAGCGCCGCGACACCCATCAGAAGAATCAGATTCAGAAACAGCAGCGTGCGGTCCACCCGGGCGATGAGCCGGAAGACGGTGTGGTGGTTGACCCACATAACGCCAATGATCAAGAACGTCACGGCGTAGGCGGCGTACGACGGCCACATCGCGCCGAGCGCGGACCACAGATGGCCGCCCGCGTCGTGTGGTACCTTGATCTCTAGTACGAGCAGCGTGATCGCGATCGCGAACACCCCGTCGCTGAAAGCCTCGACTCTTCCCGACTCGTTCATTCGTGTCCCCCTGCCAGTGCCAGACATTGCCTGTGAGTGCCGGTCACTCCCTCTCTATCGTGGCGGGGGTGTTTGCCTGAAATGTCGTATACCACGCGTGACAGGACAAATGGGGTCAGACCCCATTTGCCTGCGCGCCTCGATGCGCGCGGTAATGACGACGCGATAGCCTTCCCGATCCAGTCTCTGGGCAGAAGCCAGACCCATGCCGGAACTGCCGCCGACGATAACGATTTTTTGTTGTGCAGGTTTCATGTCGATTCCCGTTTACT
>DZDI01000369.1 GCA_022730455.1 Phycisphaera mikurensis
AAAAAGTCGCCAACTGCTGCGTTGCTGCAAATTGTCTCGTCATTGCGGCGTACCTATGTACGCCTCATTCCTCGAAATTTGCGCGCCTTGCATTTGACGATTTTTGCTTAGCCATCCAATTTGATGACTTTTTGCGAGACCATCAAAGTTGATATAAGGGAGAATACAGGATGATTGTTGCAGAACGTAAGCCAATGGCTGAAATAATAGAAATGGTGAAAGATTGCTCCAGAGTGCTGGTGCTGGCCTGTCGCGGCTGCGTAACTGTCTGCTCTGCGGGCGGGGAACGTGAAGCTGCCGCCCTGGCCTCTCTGATCCGACTTGGCATGAAGAAAGCAGGCAAAACCATCGAAGTCATCGAGGGGAGCTTAGTCAGACAATGCGACAAGGAATATATCGATGCCATTGATGCCTGGAATGGTCAGTACGATGCCATTGTCTCCACGGCCTGTGGCGTTGGGGTCAACTTCATCGCCAACCTGCGCAAAGATACCATGGTCTATCCAGCATTGAACACCACCTTCTTCGGTGGTTCCGCCGAACAGGGCGTCTGGATGGAACAATGTGCCGGCTGCGGCGATTGCGTCCTCCACCTCACCGGCGGCCTCTGCCCGGTAGCCCGTTGCGCCAAAAGTCTGATGAATGGCCCCTGCGGCGGTTCGGTCGGCGGTAAGTGTGAGATCAACAAGGACACCGAATGCATCTGGCAGTCCATCCATGACCGCCTCAGCAGCTTTGGCCGCGGCGCGCAGATGGAGACCATCGCCCCCATCCGTGACTGGTCAACCGCTGGGCACGGCGGCCCCCGCAAGACTGTACGCCATGATTTAACCATATAGAGGCCGTTGCCAAACGAGCAAGGTCTCTTCCTTGCTCGTTTGGCTTACACTCTTATCCCCCCAAAACCGGCTAAAGGGCCATCCGCTTATCCTTTTTCCTCTTCCGCCTCCTCCCGAGCCGCCCCCCGTCCGTAGTCATCTTCAAAACGCACGATGTCGTCCTCACCAAGATAGCTGCCATTCTGCACCTCGATCAGCTCCAACTCAATCACCCCCGGATTTTCCAGACGGTGCATCACGCCGGCCGGGATATAGGTG
>DZDI01000002.1 GCA_022730455.1 Phycisphaera mikurensis
TGTGAATATTTGCCGCGGAGCGGTAAACAGATACCGGCCTGATCGCCGTTTTAGCGAGTGGGGCAACCCTAAATTGGGCTCCTTGCCAAATGCCGAAGGACCATCGCCTGGGCCTCTCTGAAGTCGCCTTTCATCGCCGCTGCCATCGCGGCGCCGTAGGCTGGACCACGGGGGCGAAGGCGTATCCGAACCTGTGGGTTCACCCCGGCCCTGCGAAGTGCAAACGCCCAGATGATCCGCGAAATCCGGCCGTTACCGTTTAGGAATGGGTGTATTTGCACAAACCTCCCGATCAAAATACCGATCACGGTTGCGGCATTGATCGATCGCTCGCTGGCGCTATAGGCGTGCCATTCTCGAGAGAGGGCCAACCATTCACGATTGAAGTCCGAACACAGCCTTTCAACATCAGGAATGACGGTCGCGTGGTCGGAGCCGCGTAATCCACCCACTTCAACATCAACGGCGAGGCAGGGTATGGTGGGGGCGCTTTGCCGGAAATTTCCAGCGTAATAGTTTACAGGTACCACCGAACTAAAAACCGTACGGTGCCAGTCACGGCAGCCTTCCGGGGTGATGGGTTGGTCGGCGCCAGCGCAATTCATGGCGTTTCTATAGGCGACAGCCGCGTCGCTCCTCGAACTCCCTCCTCGTGACGATGGGGCGTCGTGCGACCAGTCAGGACAAGTCATCACTAAGCCATTCCTCATCGTCCTCCACCAGTTGCTCGATGATATCATCCGGCAGCGGTTCGCCATTGGGTACCAACCGGGCAGATTTGAAGTGCTCGCCTGCTTTGGCGGCCAAAGCATCAAAATTTTCACCTTGCGACCTGAGATATTCTCTGAGTGCGGCTTCCGCTCCCTTATAGTCAATTGGCGCGGAGGCAGTCAGAACGGGCTCCAGCCCCCGGTACGGTGCCCATTTCAATTCCTCGATAACGGTTCTGCCGAAAAGCGATCCCGCCGGGCCCTCGTCTACGACTTCCCCGGAAGGGTTAGGGGTACTACGCGAGGAATCAAATGGCGCCACGATTGCGGGTGGTGATGGGTGTGCATACACCGGCGTCATGAAATAATCTCCCGAATCTTATCCGTAATGGAATTTTCAAAGAACTCATTTTCTCGGTCATGGAGATGAGCAAGCGATTTCATCAATTCCTCCACAGGCAACGGCCCCGGCCGCACTACGTCAATGTCTAAGATGATTGGCAATTTATCGCCCCCGGTGAACGGTGGCATGGACTGGACAAATATGACGAAAGCACCTGTGTCGGCCAATGGAATCTGCAGTCGCATGTCGTAGGCCAGCAAACCACCAGGTAGCCCGTCGCCGATGGTTGGAAGCGTGTTAAAGTATTCCCTAAAGTTCACCACCGGCAGCGGTAACAGAATTCGGTTGGTGTACCGGACTCCTATTCTCTTAATACCCGCCACAGTCACAACGGTCGTGTACCATTTCCAAATCTCCAGAAATTGCTGTTTGAGAGATTCCCAGCTTTCGTAGGGTGCCCCTCGGCTCACCGTCAAGCCATCCTGCCTGACCTGCATTCCCGAAGGGGCCGATCTGCTTCGCCGAAAATAACCCACCTGGACGGGATGGTAGCTGGCTGTTGATCGTGCCCCCAGTGAAATATTGGCCGTGCCCGACACCACGGGGTTACTCTCGGGGTAGCGGTCGCGAATTTCCTGCGGCGGGGCTGCGAGGAGGGCCATATCCGAAAGCGCAGATGACTCCACTTGCACGTCGATTATGGCGCTTTCGATCGGGGCATTTCTGTAGATTCGCTTTTCTGTCAACAGCGGTCCTTCCAGCACCAACAGATACGCTTGAATAGTACTGCCCCATCACACATGCATCAATCCCAATGCCGCTTGCGCCACCGGCGTTACAGGCGGCCACGCGTGGCTGTCTCGCACCGGGTCCGCCGCGGTCAGCCGCATCAAGGTGCTGTGTTCATGGTTTGCCGCCAACTCAACTGCCTTGCCACTGCGCACGTTTCCGGCCCACACCAGTTCCGGCTGGTGCAGATTCGGCTCATATAAAATGCCGCATAGCAGTGGGGCGGTGACCAGATCGGCAGGCGATAATCGCAATTCTTCATGCATCTCCCGCTGCAATTCATGCATCACATCCACACCCGTCGTTCCCTCCGCCAGTGTCAATATGCCTCCGAACAGGTGCAGATGTTCCGGGTATGACGCCACGGATTTACTGCGTAAGCCCAATAGGTTCTGCCTACCCTGCGTCAGCAGTATGCTTGATCCCACCGCTGGTCGGCGGTGGGCGTCGCTGAAGTGATCTGCATGCCGCACACACGTGATCTGAAATTCTGAATACTTCGCGGGGTATAACTTCAATATCAACGCCGCTTCGCGGTGTTCCCAGCCGGCCAGGGCCGCGACTGGCCCGTCAAATATAACCCGCCCGCGCTCTGCTGCTTTATTGCTTTCCAGCTCCCATAGCCGGTCGATCAACTGACTTGCGTCCGGTGGCATCTCCGGCGGAGGTACCCACTGCAAACGTAAACACCCGGCACCCCAGCGCCCCCAAGCCCATTTTTCGGCATGTCGCATAATATGTCCCCTGCTCGCGCCGCATGGATAGTGGTTCTTTAAGCGGCACACTTGAATGATAACGGCTATTTTATCCGCCGTCTTGTGGAGTGCTTTATGCCTGTTGTCGGTTGTGGTATTGATATGGTAGATATGGCTCGCATCCAATCCATGCTCGATAAGCATGGTGACGCCTTTCTCGCCCGCTGTTTTACGGTTGCTGAACGCGCCTGGCTGGCGGAATATAAATTTCCACTGCCGCACATCGCCGGCCGTTTTGCCGCCAAGGAAGCTATTGTCAAAACCCTGGGTACCGGCTTTCGGGATGCGATTTCCTGGCTGGATATGGAAATTCTGCCAGATCGACTCGGCAAACCCGTCATTGCCCTGCGTGGCGCCGCAGCACAAAGATCCGCCGGACTCGGTATCCGCTCCTGGCATATCAGCCTCAGTCACACCGACACCGCCGCCGTGGCCAGTGTCATTGCTGAAAATTAACTTGCAGGCCCCCAGCTTACCGTATACGGGCCGGTGGAAATAATCGTGGCACGAAACTCCATCAGTTCATCGGCCGCAAGTGCCCAGGAAAAACCATAAACGTTAAAGGTGCCGCTGATGCTCCACTCACCCGCCGCTGTGAATGTAATCTCCACTGCGTTAAATACACTCCCAAGCCCCGGTGCCGCACTATTGGCCCAACCGCTGATCTCACCACGAAGCTGCTGCCCGGTCAGGATGCTGCTGGTAAAACCGCCGTCGGAATAAGCTGTGCTGTCCACGGCGCGAAATTCTTCCTGCAATTGCGCCCGCACCACATTGAGGCTCAGGCCGGCGGGCAGTAAAACCTCCGCCTGCCAAGCAGTTGTGGGAATAAAGCCACTCATCCGAGACCCCGTTTACCGCAATATTATCGGCCAGCAAATAACTTTCCGCTGATGCGCCATCGTATCTGATACACCGGCGCATCGTCCGAGCTGATCACCGCCAGTGACGCCGCTGGCGATTCCGATGCGATGCTTGTCAACAGCGCCATTCCATTAACGGCAAAATTCACCCCGTCAATGGCGGCCACAATCGCCTGCGCCCCGGCACTGGCCATGGCCAGCACATGGCTGCAAACCGTAATATCCGCTTCCGCATCGATGTACCGGTTCAGGGCTAAATCATGCGTTACATGCGACGCCCTAGCGGCAATCACCACCAGCGGCAGTACCGCTGATTCCGGTGCCGCGTCAAGATAGACCGCCGGCGCAGTTCCCATAGCAACGCCCAAATCGGCGTTATTGATTTGCCCAATAATGGCCGTTATCCATGCCTGCATCCTGCGCTCCTGCTGTTGCAGCATCCGCGAAACGGCCCGCCGCGTCGATTCCTATTGACCACCTTGAGGGTCAAGCCACGCGGCATATATGCCCCACGCCTGATCGCGATCGCCCAGATTCATCACCCATTGCACGCGGTAATACCCATGGCCATCAAAAATGCGGTCGTCCAGCCGCGCGCCGGTATCCACGGGCGTCATAATGACCGTATCCACCGCGACGGATGCCCGAAATGCCTCCGGCTGCCGCCGGGCCCGCAGCTTAAAAATACTTGCCGGCACGCTGCTGGCTAAGTTGCTCCACACTTGCACCTGCGATCCATCCGGCCCGGCCGATACCACGGCGCGCTGCAGGGTGATTGTTCGGCGGCACAGCAATTTCAGCGTCATCGAATTTAATATCCATTAAACAATCACGTCGCGGTAAGGCATAAGCAGATTCTGCACTTCAGGCGTGAGCAATAAATCCCCTGGCCGCACCACATATTCATACCCCACGGTCCGCCCCTGCGATTCACGCGCTTTGGTCAAATCCGCCTGATTGATTGCGTTGCCTGCCATCAGCGCCGCCGCCCATTGAACATCCAGCGGTACCATTGCCCCCAGCAGCGGTCCGCCGCTGTGCGCCATCGCAAATACGGCGGTAAAACTCGCGCCATTTACTGCCGTTATCACCACCGTTTCCTGCGTGTTCAGCCCTGCATCCACCGTCAACAGCATGCCGGTTTGCAACAGCCAAGGTTCCCCCTGACTCACGCCGGAACCGCTTTCGACAGGGACCGTGCTTGTGCCGGCGGCAATGGCTTCCAAGGCGGTAACGGTAAAACCGAAACCGGCAGTGTAATCCACTTCAATCGCGTCGGCGCCCGCTATGGGCAAATCAGCCAATGGCCAATTCTCAACGGAAAACCACGCCATCGCACCGGGGCGAAAAATCACTCGGCCCACCGTCGGCCGCAGATCAAATTGGTCGGAGTTAAACGTCATCGGAGTGCTACTGGTGGGCATTAAGGTGACGGTATTGAGAGTGATGATCGGCGTCTGCCGTAAGATCAATTGCCCGCTGCGCGGTGCATCGTAGAGTTCGATATATCGGTTGGGGATGAAATCCCGACGGCAATATTGCACAATGCGTCGGCTTACGGCCGAAATAACTGCGGCCGTCATCGCCGCCGGAGCATCAGTCACAGTCGGCACCACACTTTGCGCATAGCCGATGGTAATTAAATCGCCCATCCGGGGGCTGTAGGAGTCTGTCCAAGTAATAACAGGGACTGCGCCGTGCCGGAAACGCTGCGGATGCAAGGGTCGGGCCCACGGCGACGCTGGTGAAGGTGAGTCCGAGACTGCCGCAAACCCTGCGTGACACGGCGGCCCCATGCCGGCGGCCAAATGCGCGAATTCACCCGCCCACCCCTTTTAGCCGCGGGCCTTGTGCCCGCGCGTTGGCGGGTTGGTGCGTCGATATGCGGAAAACTGCGACAACGCAGCGCGCCAGGTCAAGCCCGGCTACGCGGCCGGACATTCATACCATAAGCCGGCCACCCTGGTGGCCGCTCCCCGCTGTGGTTCAATGCCGGTCGTTTCGTTTAACCGCCATCGTCGGGCACGCCCGCGGCAAGTGTTATAACCGTTTCGCATGCAATGCAGCCAATTTTTGCTTTATACTGGACACGTGAGAAAATGTTTCTATAATTTCAATAAGATTTGAAAGTTTGCGGTGCGTCACTGCATGCCACTGTGGAACTTTCGGGAAGGAGCTTTATCGATGGCCGCTCAGTTAATCGCCGATGGCGTCGCCATGTTGGAAGCGCGGCTCGCCAAGGTTAAAGAACTCTTTGAACGCGAACTGACCGGTTCTACCGATGCTGTCATGCCTCTGATTCGCCACATCAGTCATTTTCGCGGCAAAATGCTCCGCCCGCGACTGGTGCTGCTCGGGGGTGCCGCTGCCACCGGCCTGCCCTCTTTACACAGCGACCTTACACTATTGGCAGCGGTGGTGGAGATGGTGCACGTTGCCACCCTCATCCATGACGATGTGCTCGATGGTGCTGAAGTGCGCCGCCGCGCCGCAACCATTAACCATCTTAAAGGTAATCAGACAGCCGTCCTGCTGGGTGACATGCTCATCAGCCATGCATTCCACCTGTGCAGCAGCCTTGACTGCCAAGCGTATTCTCGTCTCATCGGCAAAACCACTAATTTGGTATGCGAAGGAGAATTGCTCCAGAACTTGGCAGAACGTAACTGGCATCTGACCACCGACGCCTACTTTGATATTATTTACCGTAAAACCGCCAGCCTGATTGAAACATCCTGTCGTCTTGGTGCGATGGCGGCCGGTGCCGATGATGCAGCGGTCGGCGCCCTGGCTCAATATGGCCGCCATGTTGGCATCGCGTTTCAAATAGTCGATGACATTCTGGATATTACCGGGTCCACGCGTGTGGTGGGCAAATCGCTGGGTACGGACATCGAGCAGGGCAAGTTAACCCTTCCCATGATTCATTTTCTGGCGACCGCCGATCAACCACATCGGGACCTGCTCATAGGCCTGCTGGAATCATCGGACCCGGATCGCATCGATCATGTGCGAAAATTGCTTCAACCCACCGACAGCATGACCTTTGCCAGGACGGAAGCTCGCGTCCGCGTTGATCGGGCAATTGCTGCCGTTGATATCCTGCCCGATTCCGAATTCAAGTTGCACCTTATTGAGATGGCTGGATATGTAACCGAACGCGAGAAATAAGCGGCGGGCCATTACCGCCGGGAGAACCAAGCATGCCCACGATATCCGACGCCCAACGACTTCCGACCGGCCCTCTCCTGTCCGCAGGTGAACTGCAAACGCCGCCCATTGACGCGGCTGCCTTATCCATGGCCGATATTCGTGACCCGGCCCTGCGGCCCATCGCTGAAAAAATATGCACCCGACGGCGCCTCTCGGCCGAAGACGGCATGGCTCTTTTTGAAACCCGCGATATTCACAGTCTCGGTGCCTTGGCCAACAGCGTTCGTACGGCTCGTCATGGTCGTAAGGCTTTTTACAACATCAATCGGCATATTAATTATTCCAATATTTGTGCTCTGTCCTGCAAATTTTGTGAGTTCCATCGCAAGCGTGGCGAAAGCGGGGCGTATGAATACTCTGCTGAAACGATATTTGAATTTGCCGATCAGGCCGCCGTGGCCGGTGCTACCGAATTGCACATCGTCGGCGGTTTGCATCCCTGGTTGCCATTTGATTGGTATACCGGCCTGTTGTCGCACCTGCGTCGGCGCCATCCGCAGATGCACCTCAAGTGCTTTACCGCCATTGAGATTGATCACTTCTCTCGCATCGCGCGCCTTTCAGTGAGGGAAGTGCTCATGGCACTCAAAGAAGCCGGCCTCGGCTCGATGCCCGGCGGCGGTGCCGAGGTATTTGATGACCGCGTGCACGATGAGGTCTTCAAAGGCAAGCTGCGCAGTGACGGCTGGCTGGATATCCACCGCACCGCCCACGAAATGGGCATCCGCACCAATGCAACGATCCTGTATGGCCACATAGAAACCCGCCGCGAGCGCATCGACCATTTAATCAAACTACGTGAATTACAGGATGCGGCACCGGGCTTTCAATGCATTATTCCACTGTCGTTTGTACCCGACGGCAGCGAATTGGGCCATCTCCCCGGCCCGACGGGGCTGGAAGATATTAAAATGCTGGCGCTGTCACGCCTCATGCTTGATAATTTTCCCCACGTGAAGGCTTTCTGGATCATGCAGACCATGAAGCTCTCTCAAGTGAGCTTGAATTTTGGTGTTGATGATATTGACGGCACGGTAGTGTGGTATGACATCACCAAGCGCGAAGGCGGCCTTGGCAATCGCCATCAGGAACAGACGGTGGCCGACATGCGGCGCTTAATTGCAGAGGCTGGCTGCATTCCGGTTGAGCGTGACACGCTATATCGGCCGGTGGAACGATATCCCGGCGGCTGGCGTGTTCTGGAAAGTGCCGCGCAGAAAGGTCAGGTACACGGGTTTCAAACGTAACCGGTGTATTAAATGTTCAGTACTTTGGAAAAATTCAATATTTAAACCACCTGCGTTGTTGGCCGACGGTGCCCTTGCGCCGTTGCCTGTGATGGCCTTTGTCACAACGTTTTCGATTGTGATGCACGTCGGGCCTTCACTTTGGCTCCATTGGCGGCAGAAATCCAATGGTGTGGCGGAAATTGGGGTGAGGATAATCGGGTGCTGGCGATCATCGGGCCCTCCAAGTGCGGGGGCGATGGGGTTGTGCCATGACCAATAACAAGAAATAGGTCAAAAAGCGTCATTTTTTGCCCTGTTTTGCAGCAAATATGGGTCCCCGCGGACATCAAAAAAAAACTAAAGTTTTTCTGGATTTCTATTGACTTATTATCTTATGCCTGCTAAACTAATGCGGTCGACTGGATGAGTCCCCGCGGGGCAAATCAAGTTGACATCGCGGTCACCGCGCTTGCCGCTTGCCCGGTTTTGGCCTCTGGCTCAAACATCGGGGAGCGGATGAGGGCTGCAGGCTGCAGATATGCAGCTCTCTCTTGGAGCGGGTTTGGCGGATGAGAGCTTGGCGGCCGCCAAGTCCCCACCCCAAACCGGTGATCAATGGTAGCCGAAGTTGACGCACAGTAAAGTGCAGCACGGATTGCGATAGTCGGTTTCGGGAAAAGCGCAGGGAACCTAGGGTGAGCAAGCGTCAGTGTTTGCCAAGATAATTCGCGTATAAAGCACTGATGTACACCTGATCGGCCCATTTGAAGTTCGGCCTGCGCCACTTGAGTGTGGCGTCCTCCAAGGTCCTGCAAGGTAAGGTTTGTCCATTCCGCAGTGAGGCGGAGCGTTCCTACGGTGGCCGGTGCGATGGCGAACATCGTATCATGCCAGGAATTGTCGCTGGCAGGCTTTTTTGATGGATATGTTTCCATTGGCCTGTCAGCGGGTTTTTAGGTTGAGTCCTTTTGATAATTAGGAGTCCCAAATGAAAATGACAATGGTAGTTCTCTTGGCGGGTGCAGCTCTGGCTGCCGCCCCGTGCTTGGTTCAGGCGTCACCGCAGTTGACGCTGACCGTCGGGTCAAACACTCCCTCAACGTTCCCCTCCGGTGGGTCGTTCAGCGTCCAAAATGCCAGCAGCAATGGCGTAACGGTGAGTATCTCCGGTGCGTCGAACATTGCATCGACGTCGGCTACCAACAACAACATCAACGCCAACTCGATCGACATCGAGAACACCACCGGGCTGACGAAGACATTGGCCATCGACATCCTAGACAATGGCTTTACCGCCAATGGCTCCCTGCCCAACGAACTGTACAATGCGCAGGAAAGCTTTGGTGGTGAAATTGCGGCCGGATCGGCTTCGTTTGTTTTCACCACAACCGCCACTTCGTTAACCAATTCGTCGTCAGCCCAGGTGGTTTATTCGTCCGGTAGTTATACCACTTCTAGTACTCCTTTTGCCGTGCCGGCCCAGACGTCGGGCGATACCCTTATCCTGTCACCTGGCGATCTGTTCTCGATTGACTCGAATATGGTCGTCACGCTGGCGGCGAATTCAACGGTATCGCTGGATATTCTCAATGACAACACCATTTCGACGGTAGTACCAACGGGTAACGTGGTGCCGGAACCGGCGGCTGCTGGATTGGCAATGGTAGGTTTGCTACCGATGTTCTTCCTGCGTCGTCGTCGGGCCTGAAGATAGATCAATGTTGACAGGGTGGATTGTTTCTGCCCCGTCGCAATTAAATGTGGTTTAATTTTTGACAGAGTTATTTTTATGCGAGGAATACAAATGAAAGTTCAATTAGCAGCCATTGCGGCCGTTGGTATGTTTGCTCCCGTTGCGTTCGCAATACCAACGTACCCCTCTCTTCCGGCTACGAAGTCCGTTGGGTTCTACTACTTCCAAGGGCCGAGCTCGAGCGCTGATTCAGTCACGAGCGGAACAACTTCCGCGAGTATAAGCGGCCCCTTGACTTTTGCCAGCGGAAGCTACGGCAGCCTGACCGTCGCAAGCGGCAACGTGTACGTGAATAGCGGCTCCAGTGTGAATTACCAGCTTGGCGGAACCAATAACTTGGTTAACACAGGCTCGGGTATTGCCACCATCAATTTTTTCGTTACCGCTACCAACTTTACCACTCCCCCCGTAGGTCCATACGGGACGATTTTGGTCAATCCGCTGTCCGCAAGCTTGTCCTTTGCGAAACCTGGCAATGGCGGCAGCCTGACCTTTACGCAGTTCGCCGACCCATCGGCTACGGCCTTTGGCATGACGGCTCCCAGCAGTACGACCACCCTTTCTCTTACCGCGGCATCGACGGTATCCACTGTGTCGGGAACCACAGGTGCGATCACCTTTGCACCCAGTGCCAGCTATCCGTCGCAACCCTTCTCCGTATCGGAAGAATTCACGGTTAAACTTGATCCGGGTTCTACGGCCACGCTGACCTTCCTGAACAGCATGGTGCCGGGTAACCGTCCCGTCCCCGAGCCGGCATCAATCGGCTTGTTCGGTGTAGCCGGTGCGGGCGCCCTGTTACTGGGCCGCCGCCGCAAGGCCTGATTTGGCTAAGCCGCAGCCTGCTTTGTGAGGCAATAGCATGTTTATGAGCCCGGTTGAAGTTAAATTCAACCGGGTTTTTTTTACCCAGACAGATTCCTACCTCGGCATCGACGCATCCTTCCGCATGTTGGTAATTGCCCACCCGGCTAAGCCGCGGCCTTGCGCCCGCGCGTTGATGCATGATGCGTGCCCATGGTAGCGCAGGCGTCTCGCGTGCTTAGGATGCAGACAAGATGTCTGCGTTGCGGGGCGTCTCGCGTGTGGATGATCGCCCCCACCCCTTTAGCCGCGGGCATTGTTCCCGCGTGAACCGCCGCAAACCGTGAACGCATTCCCGCATTTGCATATTTTGCAACTTTGCACCATAATGCGGGGCTTTACCGGCACCATGAGGATTTGGCGGTCGGGTGTCCGCAGAGATGAGGAATATCATGGCATACGCAATATTTGAAGACAGTGGAACCCAGTTCAAAGTTCAACCGGGTGATACCCTGAAGATTGATCTTCGTGATGTCCCGGACAACACGACCAGCATCAACTTTGATAAAGTATTATTGGTGTCGAACGACACTGGTGTACACATCGGCGAGCCGGTGCTCAGCGGTGCCACTGTGTCGGCCGATATCATCGGTCAAGTGAAAGCTGATAAGATTTACGTCGAACGCTTTACACGCCGCAAAGGGTTTCATCGCCGTGTAGGACACCGTCAGAAATATATCGCCGTCAAAGTCACTGCCATCAACGTCTAAGAGTCTGTCCAAGTAATAGCAAGCCTGCGACGGCACGGATTTTGGCGGGCATCAAGAAGCGGCTTCCTCGGCGTATCGGGCGAAGATGATACGCCGAGGAAGCCGCGCCGCAGCGGCCATACACCTGATCGCGATTGTGGTGAGTGCCGTGGGCACCGTGGCCCGTGTCACGCCGGAATATCGTCAGACCGCCATTTTCAGATATGCATTGGATAGTGATATAAAAAGCGCGCGGCGGCTGCAGTGTGCTTCTGGCCCACTGCAGCCGCTCGGGCGTTGTACCCCAATTATCAGGGTTGCCGTAAGCGCAACCCACGCTTGCTCATCAATCCCAACATTCCCACCGCCATCAGACCAAGTGCGGTCGGTTCGGGCGTGCTGCTTGCCGGATCTTTTATCGACCATGCCAGTGCGTAGGTTTCGCTGGCCGATACAAAAGTGCCGCCGAGTTTCATGACGGCCAGATCGTAGGTGCCGGGTGTGAGGTCATTAAGTGCGAGTATTTGCAGATTGTCGGTGGTATTTACGCTTTGGCCGACGATCTGTCCGGAGGAATTCAGCAGATAAAGGTTCAATTGATTCATGGTGTATTGGGCCATCGGGAGGTTCCACACAAGGGTGGCTGTGAGGTCGTAGCTGTTGTTACCGATCTGCGGCATGGAGAAATCGTAATGGTCAACGGCCGCCTGCGCAGCGCTGCTGGTGATGGTGGCGAGATTCCATCCTATCAATGATTTTTCGATGGCGGCTTTATTCAGTTGAAACTGCACGGTAGATGCGTTGGCCTGGGTGGTAGTGGTGGATGCCGCGTGCTCTCCGCCGGCGAGATTCTGATACGAGTTATACGCGTTTACGACGCCTGCTCCGTAGACCGGGTTCAGCGGGCTGCCCGTCGCCGTACTGGATGTATTAGACCATCCGGCTGGCTTGACAGCGCCATTGAGCAGCAGGGCTTTAATGACGCGCATGTTCGTGGCCGCGGCAGCGGTGCCTGACCCGCCAACTTCCTGGCGTGCGGCCTGCACCAGATCGGTGGCCACGCCCGATACCAGCGGCGCGGTAAAGCTGGTCGCATAGCCTGGCGCGGTGATGTCGGCTCCGGTGACGTTGGGCAGTCCCAAGGCGCCGACCGAGATTCCATTGGGTGCGGTGGCCGGCGGGTTGACATAGCTGGCGGGTGTGGTTGCGGTGGTGGTGCCATCCCCGGCCGCGGAAACGAAAATGGTGTTATAAGAGTCGGCGTAGTCGTCGTAGCCGAGGTTGTATTCATCGATGCTGCTGGCGTCAGAACCTTCCCAAATGAAGCTCTGATTCACCACCGCGGGGGACGCATAGGTGGGTACGCCGCTGGGTGAGCCAGCGGGGGTAGAGCCCAGCGGCGCGTAGTCATTGGCGACGGGGTTGTAATAATAATAATCTGCTTCGTACACATCAACGGCGGAGACGCCGGGGGAAACGCCGGAGCCGGTATTTCCATAAAAGAGGCTGGCCACATATTCGGCGTGACTGGAATATTGTCCACTGCTGAACGTCGTCGATGGCGTGGTGTAGGCGTAGTAGGCAAATTTGGACGCCGGCTGATTGAGCTTGGTGGGATTGGGTTCAAACACGCTTAAGTTGGCATAAGGCTGGCCGGGTGGATCGTAGTAGCCATCGGGCGCTTCGATCTGGGCGACGGTGACGCCGGCGCCATCGATGGATGGATTGATCTGCTGGAGGGCTGCGACCCCAATTTGTGTCAGCGTGGGATTGGTGGTGACAGCGGCGCTGGCGCCGCCGGTAAGCGGCACAATCGCCGCCAAGGCAGCGGCGGTCAATGCTGCGTTCCGTAACGAGCGCATCGTCACCGTCGCCACTGAAGTTCCATCAGTGCGTGACCGGTTACCGGTTTGGTTTTTCGTGGCAGGCATGGGCAGGCTCCTAAATAACTTGACGAGTCGCATGAAACAACCCGTCGGTAAGTCCAACAGAACAGTGAATCGGCATTCATCCACAAAAGGGAAAGTAAAATTGGGGCAAACTTCGTGTCCGCGCGTTATGAGCCTTAGCCCGGTGCGCCATCAATAATGCGGCCGGTATGTGTGGTCATAGCGGCGATTGGTGAATGTTTTTATCGGTCAGGATGCCGCGGCGGTTATACGCTGACGATCAGGGGCCTGTGGTCAAATATTAAATCTGGCGGGAGTACATATAAAAGCAGGTGCAGAACCGCAGAGGGGCGACGAGCCGTGCTTCAATTGCCCCAGATGCGCTCTGAGCTGCGGCGTAAATCGGGCCGCATTTTATCCGCGGTCGGCGGTATCCCGGGCGGCTGCCTCAGCGCTGCTTCCGAAGTATCTCCCAGCCCCATAATTAAATACCGCAGAGCATCCATCGCATGATCCGCCTTTTGTATAGGCCCATGCCCGTCGGCCTGATACCGATATTGTGCCGCCTCCTCCACCAGATGGCGGCAGCATGACAGGGTAAAAAGAGAACGCTGCATCAGCCGCGATTCCACGGATGCAATGCCCGCCTCAACGCCGTGAACCGGTACGCCTCGCACGGGCAGTTGCCGGCGACGCAGCCAGTCCACCGATTCCGGCCGAGAGCGATCGGCAAACATCACCTCAATGTTCCATCGGTGTAACAATTCTTCTAGGCGTTTGGCCAATGCATCAATATCCATGCGGCTTTCGTAGAGTTCATCCACAATCCAAATTCGATTGGAACTATCCAGAACGCCTACGACCACGGCGGTTGGTTCGTACCAGCCCCAGTCGATGCCGGCGGCTGCGTAAACAGGATCACCGTTCAAGTGCTGGCAGATGCAGTGGGAAAACCCTTCATACACCAATCCTTCCGCCGCCGACCACTGGCCATCGAGCAGCCGCTGCCGCCGTGCACCGCTCAAACGCCGCAGTGTCGCCAGGTAGGCTTCGCCCGCAGGGGTCCATTTTGAGATGGAGTGGTTAAACCACTGCGGATTATCGGTATGGCGGCTCTCCAGCCAATGCATCAAACCACTTTGTGCCCGCCGGTACAGCCAATGCGCCGGATACGCCGGATTGCAATCGGCGATGGCCTGCTGGTAGGGCATCACGCCGTTGCGCAGGCGAGTTAATAATTTCTCCCAGTCCTCCAGGGTAAGTTCGGTCGCTTCACAGGCTGCAATCAGATCATATTCACTGGACATAATTCGGTCTGCGTTATCCAGACCGCCCAGCACCAGTTCAGATCCATTGCCCAGCATGTAATTGCTGCGATAGCCTCGGCTGGCGTCGCCGATCATCGCGTGTCCGTCAGGTATCACCTTTTCTTCCAGCGTTACCAATGCACTTTGGGTGAGACTGGCGCGGGTTTTACGCACCAGCAGCGCCCGCATGGCAGGATATTTTTGCATGCATAAAAACAGCTTCTCCAATATGGCTCGCGTTTTGCCGGTGCCCGCCGGGCCGACCAGCAATATCTCGGCACTGCGATCGCTCAGGACGGTCAAAGCGGCACCAAAGGGTTGATACGGCTTGTGCCGCGGATCCATCCGGTGCGGTGCGGGTTTACACGTTTTCGACATCAAATTGCACGTAAGTTTTAATATTTTTATCCGGCGTATGACTGATCGGGTCGTCGGTCTGATGGAGATATTGCCGGCCCAACCACATCAATAAACGCGCATCGCCATCTTCTTCGCACGCCGACTGCAATTGCTTGCTGCGTAGCGCAATACGCAAATTGGCCCGTCCCCGTCGGATGGCCGCACCAAAACGCGCATGGAGCACTTTCCAGCGTATGCCCAGCGCGCCGGCAATTTCGCCGTTGGTTGCCCCGGACCGTGCCAGGGCGTATACCCGATTGGCGTCGATCAATTCTCCCTGCCAGTCAGCGAGAGGTTTTGTCGGCCGCATCATTCACCTTTGCCTTGCCCGTATATACAAATGAAACCGTTCGTCGAAGGTGACCGCTGGTTTTTAACCCCGCCGCGCCCGTGCTGTAGGCAACGGCCACGCGCCGCCATAAGGCACTGTTTTCCAGACTACGAATCATGCCCGGATGGCTGGTGACCAGACTTAATCGGCGGCAGCGGCGCACCTCTATACCCGCCACGACATCGCGAAAACGTGATCCAATGCTGATGCCCTGATAATCCGGCAGCACCACAATCCGCGAAAATCGTAAATAGCCCGCAAAGCCGATACAGCCAGCCACCGCTGCAAAGCCCACCGGATGCCCATCGTGAAGCAGCGTCCAGCAGCGGCACCCTGCCGGCAAACTATGACTTAAATAATGATGACGGCTGAACATGGCCCATAACGATACGCCGCATTGCCGGACTTCAAACCGCAATTCCGGTCGACAAAGACGCCCCCGTGTCTGCCGAGTGGACGCATCATGCCCGGTACATGTATCCACGGCCGGTGCGCCGTTCGCTTGCCCAAAACGCTCAAGGCCGCCGGTCGACATGTCCAAAATCCAGTCGGGGTCCAGCCATGGCAAAATGTCATAGTGGCAGGACACCGCGACCAATCGTATTCCAGTCTTTCGCCGAATCGCCTTGGCCAACGCTGCGGAACATACCTGCGCCACTTGGCGGTCTACTACACTGGTAAATTCATCCACCACTGCCACGGGTAGGTTTGCCAGCAGCAGCCTTGCCATCTGGGCCCGAAACTGTTCGCCATTGGATAGGACGTGAAATGGTCGCAGCCATGCTGGCGGACTTGATAAGCCCACACTCACCAGTGTCTGGGTAACAGCCCGTATATCCGGTTCTTCAAAGCCGTCAATCATTGCGCGTTTCTCGGGCCAGGTAAAATGCGGCATTGTGCCATAAGCCGCTCTGGCCAGCGTGGTTTTTCCGCTGCCTGATGGGCCGACGATCACGCCGATCTGCCAGTCATCCTGCAGCGACGGGACATCGGCACCCACTGCTACGCGCGTTGCCTTTGCCGCCGGCAAATCAAACATTCCCTGTACCTGCCTGCTGCGAAAGGTGTCTTCAATTGTGCAGTCGTTTACAACGTCAACACGCGGCATGATCGCCCCTCCGTGGTGAGTCGCTCATAGAGTTCCTGCTGATCCGCCTGATCGCGGCAGGTGACGGCAATTTCATAACTCTCGGGCAACGGTGATACAGGTTCGTCGCATGACGGTAGCGAAAATTCGGCGAGCTTTTCAATATCTTTGCCGGTAAACCCGGCAGCCGCCGCAAGACGCGCATCCAACCCGCCGAGTTGCCGGATCAGCGCATCATGATCCCACGCCGCCAATTCGGCTGTGCGGTTATCGGCAATCGCATAAGCAATGGCATCGGCACCGACCAACTCCGTACGCACGACGCCGATGTGGGTCCAGCCCAGGGCCTTGGCGGCTTCAAATGTGCCGTTACCCGCGCGTATCACATTCTGCCCGTCGATCACTATCGGCTTTTGCTGGCCAAACCGCTGCAGGCTCTGTTTGATCGCGGCCATATTCTTTTCATCGTGCCGCCGCACATTGGCCGGGTCGCACACCAAATCTGCCATCGCCACCATTTGTAATTGCATCGCTTTTGGTTGATTCATGCAGAGGTTCTATGCTTTACAGGCTCGGATAATTACGGGGGGAGGGGGTGTAAAGCGTGTTATGGCGTACCCGCCGTGCCGCCTAATTCGTAACCGCCCGTCATGTTTAGCCGCGTACTCTGTGCCCGCGCGTTCCTGCATGGTGGCAATCGAATTGCGTCGTGACAGAGCACTAGTGCTCTGCTATTACGTGGACAGACTTTCAAGGCGCCTGGCATGCCATATGGTCGTGGATATGCCGGTCGCCGCTCAGTGATGGAATGCGCCGCTGGCCGCCTTAGGCTCTTGGGGTGTGTGATGGTTGAGGGTTTCGATTGCCCGTTTGAGATCGTTCATTAAAAGATCGGCCATGTCGCGGGAAAAACCCTCGCGCAGGACGATCCGGAGCACCGCTACGTCTTGTGCATTTGCTGGCATGGTGTAGGCGGGAATCTGCCAGCCGCTCGTCCGCATTTGATCCGAAACATCGAAAACCGAATAGCGCCTTGTGTCCTTCAGGCGGAAGGCAAATACAGGCGTCTCGCTGCCGTCGCTGAGCATTTCGAACGGTCCGATCGCAGCGATGCGGGCCGACAGGTCCGTTGCGATGTCACGCAGGGAGCGCATGATGCGTCGATAGCCATCATGGCCAAGCCTGAGAAAGTTGTAATATTGGCCGACAATCGAATTGCCTGGCCGTGAGAAGTTGAGCGTGAAGGTGGGCATGTCCCCGCCGAGATAATTGACGTGAAACACCAAATCGTCGGGCAGATGCTGCTTATCTCGCCACACGACCCAGCCTACGCCGGGGTATACCAAGCCGTATTTGTGTCCGGAGGTATTGATCGACACGACGTTCGGCAGACGAAAATCCCAGCGCAGTTCAGGATGAATGAACGGCGCTACAAACCCACCGCTGGCTGCGTCAACGTGCATCGGCACCGCCAGCCCCGTCGCTTTGTTGTGCGCCACAATCGCATCATGAATTGCTTCGATGGGCTCGAATTCGCCGGTGAACGTTGTGCCGAGAATCGCTACGACGCCGATCGTGTTTTCATCAAGTCGGCTGACCACTTCCTCCGGAGTTATGACGTAGCGCCCTTCCTGCATTGGAATGTAGCGAGGTTCAATGTCCCAGTAGCGGCAAAACTTCTCCCAGACAACCTGCACGTTTGCGCCCAGAACGAGATTGGGCTTGGTGGTCGTCTTGCCTGCGGCATCCTGTGCCTTGCGCCACCGCCATTTCATCGCCATACCGGCCAGCATCACCGCCTCACTCGAACCGATCGCCGAAACCCCCACCGGTGCAGAGTGCTCGGGCGCGTGAAAGAGACGTGCGACCATATTCACACAGCGCGTTTCAATTTCTGCGGTCTGGGGGTACTCGTCTTTGTCGATCATGTTCTTATCGAACGTTTCAGCCATAAGTTTTTGAGCTTCCGGCTCCATCCACGTCGTGACGAAAGTTGCCAAATTTAACCTTGCATTGCCGTCGAGCATGAGCTCATCGTGAATAAGCTGATAGACCGTACGCGGATCCATTTCGGCTTGCGGCAGGCGGTAGCGCGGCACGGGCTTGGACATGGCACGGCGGCTGTAGGTGGGGGTAAGTTCGGTATCCGGTTGCAATGTTTTAACCATGATCGCATGCCTCCTGTCGGTGGGCGGATTTTCAGCCGGGTGTCACTCGGCGACGTCGTCGGAGCGTCGGCTGAAGGCTCTGCTGCCATTCTATACAAATTTGCCGATTCACCGAAATCCATGCCGCCGCAGTCCTTTTATTACTTGGGCAGACTCATGGGCCCGATTTGCCCATTTAAGACGTCATAGATATACTACGGTGCTCGGTTGCCCTCATCGTCTAGAGGCCTAGGACACGGGCTTTTCACGCCTGTAACTGGGGTTCGAATCCCCATGAGGGCATATGGATCGGCGGCCGGCAGTGGCACGCTGGTAACGTTTTAGGCGGTTGGCTAGATTTAGGATCATTTTTTAATGGCTATCAAGGCAATTGATCTCCGGCGCGGTATTGCAGTCGAATACAACAGTAAACTTTACGTCGTGCATGACTTCATGAAGGTATCCAAAGGCAATTGGCGGTCTTTCATGCAGGTGAAATTGAAAGATACTCAAACTGGCAGCATTATAGAACAGCGCTTCCGCGTGGATGACACCTTGGAACAGGCCTTCCTTGAACAAAAACCGATGGAATACCTCTATTCCGCCGCCGACACCCATTACTTCATGGACCTTAAGGACTATGAACAGTTGGAGCTTGCCGGTGAGGTTGTAGGCGATGCGGTTAAATATCTCAAACCCAACACGCAGGTGCAAATCACCATGTACCAGGGCAAACCGTTCTCGGTGGAGTTGCCCAACACCGTTGAACTGCAAATAACGGACTGCCCGCCAGGTATTAAGGGTGCAACGGTAAGCAACGTCGGTAAAGATGCCACCTTGGAGACAGGTTTGGTGATCAACGTACCGGACTTCATCAGCAATGGCACCGTGGTGCGTGTGGACACCCGAACGGGTGAATATCTGGGCCGGGTAAATGACTGATAGTCCTCAGGGCGGTTGATCCGACCGGCCTTGAGCATTCGTGGGCTGTGGAATTCGGGGGAGGCAAGGAAGATTCGGCAGGCGGGCCGACACTGAACGTGGTGACCATCGGGCTGTGGTAATCGGCTATGCGACGATCCTCTTGTGTCCCGCTTTTACATGGTTGTAGATGATGCCCCCCATGAATATGTCTCCATCCCCGCAAAAACCCGGCGGTCGCCCCAATGATCCAGTCCGCACCATCCCACCTCCAGGCAATGTTTTTGTCCGAACATTTTATTTAATGATCGACCCGGCGGCATGGCCCCGCGCCGCCATGTATGGCTTTCGCATCACCCTGGCGCCTCTGGTCATCGTAGCGCTGATTATGGCGTCGATTATTGCCGTCAATGGCAGCCATAAAATGTATGGTTTGATTATGGCTTTTGCCCGGAACTACGATTCGCACTTTGATCCTATGACCCTTTCCAATGCAAAATTAACAGTGGTTTCCACCCCCGGTAAAAAGCCACTCCATTATGTCACGCCCCTCTTTGCCATCACGTACAGCACCAAAAAACAACCCCCCAAACTGTCTCATGGTCAACTGTTGGCGGTACGTCTGACACCCGCCGGGTATTACATGGCGGGGAACGGGCTGTTCAGTCGTACGCACCTTCAGCCGTATAAGAATTTGCAACAGATATTTGCCCGCTCACTTGGCCTGCCTGTCACGCACGGCAAAATGCCGGCGGTAACCATAAACTCCCACAGTTTGCTGGTAATAACGCATCGGTTTTTCTTCTACTTAGTTGTTATCGCGGCCATGGTTTTATCACTGATGGGAACGATTGGCATGTTGCTCTGGGCGGTCGTGGCGATGGTATTTGCTGCTCCGCTGGTCGCACTGGTGAATATGCGCCTGCGCATGCCGCTGCTGGTAGCCTACCGTATTGCGTGTGCGGTGATGGTGCCCATGACGGTCTTGCGGGCCGTTTTGCTGATGTACAACGTTTTGCCATCAGCACCGCGCACTTTTACCGAGGAAATGCTCCCATTTATTTTGCCGGTTGCGGTATCCATTTGGGCTGCGTACATGGCGCGAAAAATGTATGATCGCCCGAAGCCATCCGCCGGTACCCGGCAATAGCCGAAGCCGCACTGCTCCCAACCAATCCTCGCGGATAAACCGCGAGGCTCGCCCTCGTCCACTGCAATGGCAATCCGCACCCACAAAACAGCGAGCCGGGCAAGTATCGTCGACGCCAGCCGACCGGATCTGCATTCCTCCCCGCGAGCCGGGCAGTTGAACGGAATCGCAAGTCGCCAGCCACCCCGCGAGCCGGGCAGTTTATCTGCCCGGTCTCCCCGAACGCGAACTGATTTTTGCATCACCGAGCTTGCCAATATTTGAAAATTTATTTGATATCTGACTTGAAACTTCGGCTGCGGTCACATATGTTCCGGTACTGAGCCGGTTCTTTTTTCAGGAGGTGCCCATGGACGAATTGACCATTGAATGCCCCAATTGCCACCACAAAATCAAGCTCACCGAGTCCATAGCTGCCCCATTGATTAAGCAAAAACAGGCGGATTTTCAGCGGCAGTTGGAAGAAGCACATATCCAAAATGAAAAAGTATTAAAAGAAGCGACGGATAAAATTGCACAGCGGGAAGCGGCCATCAAGGCCGAACGCGAAAAGCTTGCCGCCGAAAAAGCGGATATTGATGAGGCGGCGCGACGGATCGCCGAGCAGCAGCGCAAGAAAATTGCGGTTGAAGAGACACGCAAGGCCCGCCTGGCGGTTGAGGCGGAAATGGCGCAAAAATCGCGAGATATTCAGGAGTACGAGGAGATGTTAAAAGCCAACAACGCCAAGCTGGCCGAGGCGCAAAAGGCGCAGGCTGAGCTGGTCCGGAAACAGCGCGAGCTTGACGACGCCCGACGCGAGATGGAACTTAACATTGAAAAACAGGTGCAGGCGGGTTTGGGGCAGGCTCGCGACAAAGCCCGCAGGGAAGCGGAAGAAAGCCTGAAACTTAGCCTTACCGAAAAAGAACATACGATTGCTGCGATGCAAAAGAAAATTGAAGAACTCAAACAGCAGGGGGCACAGGGATCTCAACAATTACAGGGCGAAGTGCAGGAGTTGGAATTGGAATCAACGCTTCGCGACAAATTCAAGCATGACACTATTGAAGCAGTGCCGAAGGGCGAATTTGGCGGCGATGTACTCCAACGTATTATCAGTCCTAGCGGGCAAGCCTGCGGCACGATTCTTTGGGAAGCTAAACGCACCAAAAATTGGAGTGCCGCTTGGCTACCCAAACTGCGCGATGATCAGCGGGCCGCCAAGGCCGAAATTGCGGTGATCATTTCCAAGGTGTTGCCGGTTGAGGTGGAGACCTTCGATTTCATTGATGGTGTATGGATCACGTCTAGGGTATGCGCGCTGCCGGTGGCCATGGCACTGCGGCAATCTCTCATGGAACTTGCCGCCGCCCGGCAAGCCGGCGAAGGCCAGCAGACCAAAATGGGAATGGTATACGATTATTTGACCGGACCGCATTTTCGGCAGCGTGTGGAAGCGATTGTGGAGGCTTTCACTTCCATGCAGGACGATCTGAACGCCGAGAAAAAGGCGATTACCAAGCAATGGGCGAAAAGAGAATCACAAATCGAACGCGTGATGCAGGCCACCGTTGGCATGTACGGCGACTTGCAGGGCATCGCCGGTCAACAATTAAAGGAAATTCAAGGGTTGGACATCAAATCGCTGGGGTCGGGAGAATAAATCCTACCCGCCATTTTCATGCAGCCGGGTTGCCGTCGCGCGGGTATTATCGGCCATTTGCGAAGGCCTCCGCCGCTGGTTCAGGGCCGTGCGGACTGATTTGCCTTGCCCTCCGGTTCAAATAGCCACCGGCTTGTAGCGCAGGCGTCTCGCCTGCTTAGGTTGCAGACAGGATGTCTACGACACCGGGCGTCCCTCGCACGCCCTGCCGCTCTGCGCGAGATAATAAAAATCCTTCGTGTGGCATAAGGTTTCATGCTGACCGCATGATGGTATTTGGTTTATGTGTCGCGCAGAGGAAAAGAGACGCAGAGGTCTAATCACCAGATGAGACGCTCAATACTGGCCGAAACACCGGCAGTTGAATCACTCCGGGCCGGTCCCCAGGGTGATTGACGCATCCAGCCGGCAATGTACAATCCCCATCGTATGCGGCGGGGAAGCATGTCCCGGTTTATCGTGCGCCGCAACAGAGTGTCAATTTCGATGGGGAGGTTGTCCATGTCAAGTGCTGCCGACGTATCGCCCGTGCCGAGTGGTGCGCCAAGTAACGAAGATAAAAACATGGCCATTGTCATTTGGATACTCGGCTTGTTCATTGGCATCTGGATGAGCTTGATCTTCTATCTGCTGAAAAAGAGTGAGGGCGGATGGATTACCGATGTTGTCCGCGAGGCATTGAATTTTCAGATATCATTTTTAATATATTTTGCGGTGAGCATTGTGCTTATCTTTGTCGTCATTGGCGTCATTATCGCCCCTGTGGTCGGAATTTTGTTTATCGTTTTCTCAATCATGGGTGCGGTGAAATGTTCGTCCGGCCAGGTGTACCGTTGCCCGCTTGCCATCCGCATGCTTAAGTAGCGGGGGCCCGCCGGTTTCCCATGCGCGCCGCCGAGTTTATCTCGGCGGGTTCGGCAGGAGACCGGTGCGCGGTGCGGGGGCTGGCGCGCGTTCGGAGAGACCGGGCAGATAAACTGCCCGGCTCGCTGGGTGGAGTGCAGATCGGGTCGGATGGCGTCGGCGATGCCTCGTACCTGCGAGCCGCGCCGGTTTCCCATGCGAGCCACCGAGTTTATCCCAGCGGATTCGGCAGGAGACTGGTGCTATAAAGAGAGGCGGTGCCGCGGGCGTTTTATTAGCGCTCGGCTTGCCGGTGGTTGGCACCGTAAATGGTCCAGAATGTTCAAAACGCCGAGAGACCGGAGCACACCGCGCCGGTGCGGCTGTGCGCATTTAATGGCCTGCGTACTATCGCCATGGTACAATCTAAGGCGCTGCTGAGGACTGATTATGAATTTGCCACCAAATGAACGAATTCCCATTCGTCTGGGCAAGGAGCCTCTGGTTGAAGCCGTCTGGGAGCTCCGTTTTGACGGCGAGGAGTCGGTTGGCAGCGCTTTGCCGGGAATCCTTTACGAAAAATACCATAGAGAAAATCCGGATTTGAAGGTTCAGGCATTACCTTTGGTGAGGATGCCGGGAGAGGTTCGATCCCTCCAACCATCCTTCCGATACATGCCCATGCACTCACTGAAGTTTGGAAATTTTGTGGTCTTTACGGGAGACCATGTGGTGGCGTTAAGCGTGTCGGCACCCTACCCCGGCTGGAGCTGCTATTGCGAGGCTATTTGCCGACTTGCGCATTGGATGAAGGAATCAGGCTTGGTTCGCACGCCCACGCAATTCAGCCTTCGATATACCGATTTTTTTGAGGGCGACCGGCAAATCTTGGGCAATTTCAGGTTGGCGCTGAAGGCGGGCTCGTACGAACCATCGGAAGATGGCTTTCAACTACAGATGGGAATAAAGGTGGACGGTATGGCGGGCGCAGTGCAGATGGCGTTTCCGGCACAGATGACGCATCAAGACAGCCGTATCCGCATTGGCTTGGTGACCCACGTGCAGGCAAATTGGACGGCTGCCTCCGCAACCACCTTCTGGGCCCAATACGAGGCATCTCTTGGCGTGGCCAAGGCCGCCTGCCACAAAGTGTTTTTTAACCTCCTTACCGATGAGGCTATTAAGGCAATGGACCCCGTTTACGGAGCATGAATAAATGTTTGGCTATCCAATACACTTGAGCCAGAACAAGATCGTTCATCTCGGCGGCGATATCACCTCGGGCTCATCGTCGCTCATCCTTGGGGGACTGGCAACGACTAAACCCGCGGAAAATACCGTGTCCGAGGGGCGGCTGACGATACGCCCATACGCCCTGATATCGGGAATATCCGCGCAGAACGTCAGGGCGCCCACCGCGGGGCTTCCCAGCCAATTTCAGGAGGCCGGTGCGAGTGACGTAGCCGGCAACCACACGGGTACGCAAGCCCATTCGGCATGGGAATATGAGCCCAAAACCGAACTGGGCCGTAAACTCCGAGACATCCGCCAGCGGGCCATCGCTGATGGATTGCAGTTGCTCTCTCCGGACGAAATCGCGGCCGAGGTGCAGGATCGGCGTTATGGTCGGGATGCCTGATGCCAGCGGCTACGCGGACTTACCTTGATACCGGCGTCCTCATCGCTGCATGGATGGGCAACCACCCGGTGGGTGCCAAATCCCGCGCCCTTTTGGATAGCACAGGACGGGTCTATATCCACAGCTTCTTTCTTGAACTGGAACTTTTTCCGAAGCCTATTTTTAATAAGTTCTACAACGAAATCGAGTTTTACCGGGCGGCCCTTGGCGGGTTTGAACGCGTGACAATTACCCAAACCGGTCTTGAAAAGATGGCGTTGAAAATTGCCGGGAAGTATGGCCTTGCCGCCATGGACGCGATCCACATTGCTGCGGCCATTGAGGGCAAAGCAGAGGAGTTCATCACCACGGAAAAGAGCGGTAAGCCGATCTGCCGCGTCACCGAAATAAGTGTCACATCCCTCTGGGCGTAGTCCGGCAGGGAACGCACGTTTTGGACAATCTGGGATAGCCTCGCGCAATGCGGGACGGCCCGGCTCGCGGGGCGGAGTGCAGATCGGGCCGGATGGCGTCGGCGATGCCTCGTACCTGCGAGCCGCGCCGGTTTCCCATGCGAGCCGCCGATTTTATCTCGGCGGTTTCGGCAGGAGACCGGTGCGGGGGCTGGTGCGCGTTCGGGGAACCGGGCAGATAAACTGCCCGGCTCGCGGGATGGCTGGCGACCTGCGATTGCGTTCACCTGCCCGGATCGCTTAGGGACGGCATACGGCAGGCTTTGCCTCACACACTTCGCGGGTGCGCCTTTTCGTACGCTTCCTGCAGGCGTTTGGTGGTCAGGTGTGTGTACACCTGCGTGGTGCTGAGGCTTTGGTGGCCCAGTAGTTCCTGAACGGCCCGCAGGTCCGCACCATGGTTGAGCATGTGCGTGGCAAAACTGTGCCGCAGCGTGTGCGGGCTGATGTCTGGGTCTAAATGTGCCTCAATGAGGTATTTGTCCAGCTTGCGGCGTACCGATCGGGTGCTGAGCCGCTGGCCGTGTTTGTTGATGAACAGCGGCAATTCCGCTTCTGTATCGCTGACGATATTCTGCCGCAATGCCAGATATTTCCGCACGGCCGTCAAGGCGGTTGGACTAATGGGGCTGATGCGTTCCTTTTTGCCTTTGCCCCGCACCTTTAATATGCCAGTATTAAAGTCCACATCCATCCGATTGAGTCCCACCAGTTCGCTTACCCGCAGGCCGGTGGAGTAAATAACTTCCAGCATAGCCTTGTCGCGGGCGCCGAGCAGATCGGTATCCTTGGGCGTGTTGAGCAGCGTGGTGACCTGTTCTTCCGTCATGAATTTCGGCAGGCGCTTATCCAGTTTGGGCGTGCGGATGACCTGCATGGGGTTGTTGTCCGTCAGGCCGCGCTTATTGAGAAACTTGAAAAAGCTTCGCAGCGTCGCCAATTTGCGGGCCACGGTCGCCTTGGAATAATTGTGGTCGCGCATGTGCTGCAGGTATCGGCGCACATCGTCGGTACTGGCGTTGACCAGATGCGATTCAATTTGCTCCAGGCTCGGCCCGGGCTGCTGGGCCGCCGCGGCCGCGGCAGCCTGCATCTGTGCGTGTACAGCGCGTGACTGCGCATTGACAATGGATGGTGGCAAATCAGGCAGTCCGGCAAGATAGTTGCCAAATTGTCTCAGATCAGCACCGTAACATTTACTCGTGTAGGTGGAAAAGTGCCTTTCATATTGTAAGTAGTCGAGGAACTCGTTGACTTTTTTGGGAAGCGGAGCGTATTCCATTTTCGGGCCTCTTTGGCATGGGCCTCACGGCCCTGCACATTCCATTCCAGACAGGGGCGGCGAGACAAAACAACAATATTATCCAGGCCCCTTCCATTGAGCCTGACACATCGGCCTCTATCTCCTCGCCAGCCAAGTGCGGCTATCCGAGGAGACCCAAGCCCGACAAGCAGTTTTATCGGCAAATTAGCCGTGCTGGATGAGATTCGATTCAGCTTGGGGTAAAAATATACCAAAGCTGAAAGTGCAGATGGGTTCAATATGAAATATGGGACGCAGACCGGCCGTCACTGGATTGCAAGGGCTTATGCACCCATTCGGTCGGCACGGGATGCAAAGTGAATTTTCGCCTCGCCCACCAGATAGAACGATCCGGTGACCGTTATCAAATCTTCGCGGGTGATGGCACGTGATGCGATGGCCATGGCCGACGCGAAATTCGGTGCCACCTGCGCCATGCGCCCAAAGCGTTCAGTAAAGTGGGCGGCAAGCTCATCGGGACTCGCCGCCTTAGGGTTGGAGCCAGCTTGGGTAAAGATAACTTTATCGGCACCGTGCGACACCCGTTCCAGCATGCCGTCGATATCTTTGTCGCAATTGCATCCAAATATGACCACTAGGGAGTCATACGGGATGTATTGGCTGATGCCGCGAAACAGCGCCTGCATGGATGCCGCATTGTGCGCTCCGTCCAAAATTACCCGCGGATCGCGCCACACCATTTCCATCCGCCCCTCGATGGATAGGTCCTTTACGCCCTCCAGAGCCCGAGCTTCTTCAATTTTGAAACCGCGCTGTTTTAATTGATCTAAAATTGCCAGCGCCAACCCAAAATTAATGGCCTGGTGCTCACCGATCAGTGGTACCACAAGCTGCTCAAACCGCGAAATGGAAGAATGCAGGGTAGCTCGGATGTGCGGCCCCAATGGCCGGGTGATTTCAAACCGATAGCTAAACTCGACATCTTCACCGACCACTTCCAGCTTGGCGCCGTTCGTTACTGCAACGCGGCGAATGGCATCCAGCACGCTTGGCGGCTGCACCACGGTTAACGCCGGGATGTCACGCTTGAAAATGCCGGCTTTTTCTTCGCCAATCTTTTCCAGCGTACTGCCCAAAATCGCCGTGTGGTCATAGCTGATGCTGGTGACGGCTGCGACCTCGGGGGTAATGACATTAGTGGAGTCCAGCCGCCCACCGAGGCCGACTTCAATAATCGCAATATTCACCTCGTGCTGGGCGAAATGGCAGAAACCGATGGCGGTGATAATTTCAAAAAAGGTTGGCTTATCCGACCCCATCTTAGCGATGGCCTGTTCTACACGTTTCACCCAATGAGTCATCTCATTCGGGGCGATCATGCCGCCATTAATTTGAATGCGCTCACGCATATCAACCAGATGTGGGCTGGTATACAGACCCACCTTATATCCGCACGATTGGAGCATGGCCGCGACCATATAACAGGTGCTGCCTTTACCCTTGGTGCCCGCAATGTGGACGGATTTAAATTTTGTATGAGGATCACCTAAGTGCTTAAGAAGCAATCGCATACGATCTAAATTAAACGTGGTGGTATTGTATCGTACCACCCGCATGCGTTCATAGTCGGTTTGTGACAGGAGAAAGTCCAGCGATTTTCGATAGGCTCGTTCTTCGGTTGACGTTTCCGCCTTACGGGCAGGAAAATCCTGGGGTGCCAAAACACGTTTCACTGCCGCTTGCGTCGCTCGCAGGGATGCCCGTCGCAAAGTTGCACTGCCTTTAGAGTCGCTTTTTTTCCCACGCCGGACTTTAGCCGTGGCAACAGGCCTGCGAGCAGCTTTGGTATGTCGGAGCTTTTTAGCCATAACCATTTCGTCATTGTATCAAAAGATGGATATTTTTGCAAATTTGGCATTATTCTTGCTCGGTGGCACCATAATTTGTGTTAGAGGATGAATTGTTCGTGTTTAGGTATTTATTGCACCGTTTTGCCACCAATTCAACCCGCGCCCTGACTTCTTTTGAGGAGGATTCCGTCGCAATTCTCGCGTGGTGGCTTTTTTGCCTGAGGATACAGGCTTCGTCAGCTTATTTTTGTGTCATCGTAGCTGCGGGAGAAAATCGATAGTGATAAAGCTGCCTCTTATTGCCGAGTGAATCGCGGCACACAGACTGTGTGCGCAACATCGGCCGCAGGCGCCGGGCGTAGGCGGCATCCTCACCCCGATTGACGGCGTCGAACCGGGCCGCCAGTGCCAGATGCCTTTTTACGGGGCATAGATGGTTGGGGGTACGCTCATATTTCTCTGCAGTATTGCGATAAGCCGGGTATTGCAAATCAAAATCAAATTCCAATTCCGCCCGTCCGTCTACATAATACCGCCCGCGGAAGACCACGCAGTCGGCGTGGGGTGATGCATCCATGGCCGCCAGCAGGGCTGCGATGTAATCCGGCTCCACCCAGTCGTCATCATCCACAAAGCAAACATACCGGCCTCGCGCCTTGGTCAGGAGATCATTCCGCTTTTGCCCAACCGGGCGCTCTTGCTCGTCGAGAGCTGTGAGTATCTCCACCCGCGGCGGTTGAGGAAGTGTTTCCACCTGTCGGTATAGATCGGCAAAAAGTGCCCGCGCAGCACCCTGGCGCGATTGCAGGGTCGGGATCAAAACCGATAAATCCGGAGTCGGCAATGTAAACCCCATCGCGCGCCGCCTCTGAAATAATTGTTGATCCGCGGCGTAATGCCGCTGATTGGCAGCGTAGAGGGCATCTCCGTTGGGGCCACCATGGCTGTGCCGGGCCAGCACCAGGTCCATCCATGCATATTTATTCAACCGCCGCGATACTTCGGTAAGTTCGTTATCACAGAACAGCGAACGGTATTCTGGCTGATACACATAACCAAACCGGCGGTAATAGTGAATGCCCATGATCGGCAGGGTAACAAGCCGTCCGGCGCCCATGTACCCATCATGAAAATGCAATACGCCGTCAATTGCGGGGAAATGCCACGCCATGGCTGCCGCCACGCAATCATCCCAACCTGAAAGCATGGGAAGAAAATCATCACTGACCAGCAGCAGAATGTCCCAGGGCAGCGCGTCAGCCAGGCCGGCGTTACACGCGTGGATTTTTCCCTTCGGCGGGCAGACGTGCACGGTGGTGAAAATTCCAGCAGCGTCCAAGGCCTCAGCAGCGGACCTTGCCATATGACGCTCGGACGCATCGGTGGTGATCTGGTAGCTTATGTTGTGCCGTCCGGAAGCCAGGGCCTTCCATTGCATCAACCGCCTGGTTGCCGCCGGCCAACGGCTTTTGGTCGGCAATTTCAATAAAATATTCATTATTGACATCTGTCCTCGAAAAGGTGGGGGCATCAAGGTGACAGCGACAATTACGCACCGTGCCCATCAGCGACTGTCCGCTGTCGATATGTTGTCCTGGTGGGCGATGCGATCTAAGACCAGTTCCATGTGCAGCAACAGTCGTCGGGTACGCCGCTGATTGGAGAGTATCTCGTCAATCTGCTGAGTATGCTCCTGCTGATGGTCCAGCAAGGTCTGCACGGCCACGGCCCGATGAATATCGTGTGTGGCATGCCGCGCTGCCTGCCGCCACGCAAATGACGCCACGGAAAACGATGCACCGCCGGCTCCAATGGCTGCTCCCATTAGCGCAAAGAGGGCTGACCACCGCACAGGTTCTTCCTTCAAGCGATTAAGAAAGTCTTTCATGGCGTCTCTCAAAAAAACAGGCCGACCCTGCGGTTGCCAAGGTCGGCCCGTCGGTACTGGGCTGGTGCCGCGTTAACTCGTGGCGGCGGTCACCACCCGCTGCGTAGCGGGATGCAAAATGGTTCCCGGTGCAATCGCCCGTGCCAGTTCACTGATGGCCTGTTTATGTTGTGACAACTGCTTTCGGCTTCGCGCTGCCACAGTGGTCGTTGCTCCGGCAATCAGACTGGCTATTGCCGCCACAATGCCCAATGCCTCACCGCCGATCGGCCCGGCCGCCTGCGCCGCAGCCTGAACCGCGGGCCGCAAAATGGCAACGGCCGGGTTGGTGGCTTCTGGCCCGCTGGGCGCACTGGCTTGTGTAATGGCTGCAACAGACTGCAATTCGCGGTGCATCATTGTATGCATCGACTGACTGCATCCGCCTGCTGTCAGATATAATGCAACGGTCGGTATCACCCACCAATGGGTCTTGAACTTCCACATAGTCGTGTCCTTTCTATTATTAAAAATGCAGGATGATTTCAGATAACACATCCAACCAAAAGTGTGTTGGTAATGCCTCGGTCTACGGTGTGGCCGGCGAGGTGGTGGGCGGCCCTGGCTCGGACAGGCCACCTCGGCCGCAATGAGAATCGGTCCTCACCCGCCACCCCACCCGCCTCGCCAACCGCTGGATCCGTTAGCTCGCCGGTCCGCCACCGCGAGGTTCAATGCATACAAAGCCGCTGCGGCTATTGGGACTGCTGGGTAATTTAAGCGGTTGCTGGCGCATCACCTTGCCATCGATGCGGTAAATCATGCGGAAGGCGACCTCGGCGGCATCAAAATAGAGATGCATCGACATGGCCGTCTCCACCTGTCCACCCGCCTTGGTTGCTACACCGTATTGTTTCAGATCGGCGAGGATCACGTCGCCGGCATCACCCAAAGCGGGGCAGTGATAGCTGTAGATGACCGGTATGCCAAAGAGTTTAGCGATGGGTGTTTGCCCGATCGTGCCCGCCGCGTAGTACAAATTTCTTCCGGAGGAATCTTTAAGCTGTTCAAATTGCGCCTCGGCATCAGGATTGGCAATCCACACCACACCGGACATATCACCGGGTGCCGCAGTCCAAAGCAGGCTCTTCATATTCACCAGATTGCTGTAGCTGATGGTACCCGCCACCTGCCCCGCATCAGCCGGAGCCTGCACCAAGGCGGTAGATGCCAGGATGCCCGACGGCTGTGCCATGCCGGAACCATTGATGAACGCCTGGTTCAAATCCCACGCCAGCGCGATGCCACCTTCATCTAATATAAAATTACTCAATGCCACATTGTTGTCGGCAAGCAACTCATCGGTCACGGGCAGCAGCGTGCCCCAGCGATTGAGTGTGAATTGAATGCGGCTGTATACCGGTTTTTGCGGGGCGATGGCAACGCCATCCGCATTGAGCCAGCTTCCCAGCGATCCGCCGGCGGCGGCGGTGACGCCCAGTTCCGTCATCGACCGCACCGGCACAAAAAGCGAGTTGCCCAGAGTGATTGGGTATTTGCGGGCCTTTTCAAACAACAGGCTTTCTTCCAGCACATCGCGGTAAATCTGATTGGCGTACTGGGTGGGCACCAGCGCGCCGCCGTCCGTCAAAGCCGTTTCATCCATGCCGTCGGCTTTACGCACGCCTGCAAGTCGGGGGTCTGATCCTTTATGCGTGGCAAGTTGCCGAACGGCCTGGGCGAATTCGCCTAAATTGGCGAATCCGCCCGTAGGGTCAGCACTCCGCCGCTCGGGCCCGACGACAATGGCGGGTTTCACCTGCCGCAGTGATTTGGAAACCTCATCCATCACGCGCTGCGTTATCACGCCTGTGGCATTTTGCAATTGCTGATCAATCGACCCCTGAATGGCCTGCAGGGCTTCATCCAGGCCCGATGCCGACGGTGCCGGTTGTGCTAATTTCTGCTCGATCAGACCTTTGGCCTGTTCATCAGGTAATTCAACCAGCGAAGCTTTTTTGTGCCCCAGAAAATCATCGCACAATTTTACTTTCATATTTGAGTCTCCATTAAAAAACAAAGAGTCGGTCGCCATTGACGCGGCGAATCGAGCAGGTTTATGCTGTTGGCTCCGGGGTCGTTCTTCGCCACCGGCTGACGGCATCTGCCCGCAACGCAGCGGCTGTAGGTATTGAAATGTCGGATAACAGGGAACTCAGGGGCGATTACATCACCATAATATGCCCGGCGGCCTTCACCGGCAGCGGGCCGGCGGGGAAAAGTGTCCAGCAACCCGACAACCCTCTGCGGCCGCGAGCGAATCACCGGTCGGTTGAGCTGGGACAGGCTCCTGGAAAGCCGAATGTTTATTGATTAGGCAGGATATTTAATATCTGGACGGTATTAGCCGCCATCGACTGGACGTGGCCATCGCAAAATACCGCATTGGCGTTGCCGGAGTCTGGCCCTGCTGATCCATGCCGATATCTCAATCCTTGATCGTTGATAATCTGCGTCGTCGCATCGGTGTTGCCGGGGTTTGGCGGGATAACGGTACCCTTGGCGTAATGGCCACATTGCAAGGTCAACTGCGACGGCAGCCAGGAAAACAGGAAAGATGCGCAACTGCCCCCGGGCCGACTTTGGTTGGTGTCGCCCACGCTGATGACATTGGATGGATCGGTAATGGCATTGAGCCGCATGGTGTGATCCTGTGCGTAGCCTGTCGCCGAATCGATGCCTGCCGTGAGAAATATATTGGGATTGCCCGCGTAATTCGTTCCCCATGGACCGCTCATGGGCATTATCCGCCCCGGGCACCAGAAGATGGCATCCCATTTGGCAGCCATCTGCGGCGGGATGTTCTTGCCGACGACGCCGTCGTTCGCTGCCGTCACCGGCGAACCAACAAGCGTGTAAAACTCCAGGTTGGCCCACGCGCCATCATAGGAGTTTGAATTGCTGATCGGCAATTCCGGATTGGAATAAGTGCCGTAGGGTAACGATCCATTGTAGTTATTGGCATAAATCAGAGTCATCTGACCCAGCGTACGCAGGTTGGCCTCACAGGCTGAATTACGCGCCGCTTCCTGCGCCCAATGAATGGCCGGCAGCAACAGAGCAATGAGAAGCATAATAATGGTGATCACAACAATCATTTCCAAAATTGTAAAGCCGTTCCTGCAGCCTTTTACCATCCGCTGTGTTCGCGGTTTACAAAAGTGGGGGTTTATCATGACATACCTCACAGGCTTCCGCATGCGGCGGCACCGCCCTCGGCTGCCGGTCCGTCCGGTAACCTTCATCCAAACAACAGCGCCATTACGCGTATCGGCTCTTGGGCTTTCAAAATAAAGCGGAGGCTGGTTTTAGGACGCGCCGTTGGTTTGCGTCTAATGGCGAACGCGCGTGCACAAGGCGCGCGGCTACACATGGCGGGCTTCACCAGCACGATCACCATCCCGTCATCGGCCAACGCATGGGCGTACCGGTAGCGCGATGCATTTCAATTCGGTGGCGAGAGAGCGCCTACTCCAACAGGCGCGGGTATATCAGGGGTGGATATTCGCCGCGCGATCGTGGGCGAAAGTGTGATCGGCAAATAATTCCGCCACCTTCAGCGGCATGACGGTTGCGGCCGTGGCGGTGCGATCCGGTGTCTTGCAGATAATCTTCAATGGATTAGCGTGCTGATAAGCCTGTTCCAATATTCGCCCGCCGATGCGCATATCCAGCAGCACCATGCCGGGGTGGGTGTCGTAATCGCGGGTAATGATGCGGGCAAATTTTTCCAGAAAGGTGATGCCGCGCGTGTCGGCAAGATGCAATTGGGCCTGCACCTGCCACAGGTTACCGAGCATATGCTCACGTACACTCTGCGCCAGCAGGGCAGCGCCGCTTCCTTCACGCGCGCTCACTTCCAAGGCATGGGGAAACTGTGTCCGCCAGCATGCCAGGCTTTCTTTCTGGGTCACGGCATCGATTTTATTAAGCACCAGGATGGCGTCCTGCGCTGCGCAGCCGATCTCCAACAAAACTTTCTGAACGCTTTGAAGCTGTGCCGAGGCATTGGGATCCGCTGCATCCACCACGATAAGCAGCAAATCCGCATGGGTGGCTTCTTCCAGCGTGGCTTTAAAAGATGCCACGAGGTGGTGGGGGAGATCGCGAACAAACCCGACCGTATCGGACACCAGCGCCCAGTGGGCGTCGCCCAATTTCCAGCGGCGGGTTTTGGTGTCGAGAGTGGCGAACAGGCGGTCTTCCACAAAAGTATCAGCCCCGGTGAGGGTATTAAAAAGTGTACTCTTGCCGGCATTGGTGTAACCCACGAGGCTCACGGTGAAATGTCCCATCCGCCGTGCAGATACCTCGCGCGATTTACGCGATTGCACCTGTGCAATGCGCCGTTTGAGATCAGAAACCTTGTCGCGCACCAACCGGCGATCGATTTCCAACTGCATTTCACCGGGGCCACGTGCACCTACCCCCGCTCCGGCTCCGGCCCCGATGCGCTCAAGGTGGCTCCACATATGTCGCAGCCGCGGGTAGGTGTACTCAAGTTGTGCCAGTGCCACCTGCAATTGCGCCTCGGCCGTGCGGGCACGGGTGGCGAAAATATCGAGTATTAACTCGCTGCGGTCGAGAATCTTACAGTCGCACACACGCTCAATATCCCGCAGTTGATTGGGGGAAAGATCATGATCAAAAATGACTACATCGGCCGCATGCTGTTTAACGAGTGTGGCGATTTCAAGCACTTTTCCTCGACCGATAAATGTGGCAGGATCAATTGTGGTGCGTTGCTGCGTAACGCGATCGACCACCATGGCTCCGGCGGTGCGGGCAAGGCTGGCCAATTCATCCAAAGGCGCGGCAGGGTCGGCTGAAGTATCGGGCAGCAGCACACCAACGAGAATCGCTCTCTCACTACGGACGGAAAGCTCCATCCGTTTGTCGCCAGCCAAGTTGATCATCTCCTGAACGGTACCGTAAATTTCGGCATGCTGCCGCAGCCCCTTATGATAGCAGGGCTGCGATGAGCCGGAAACGCGCCGGTGCAAGGCGTCGGGCGGAGGGCGAGCGGATCGCAACCGGCACGGGAACCCATTCAAGTCGTTCCGATTGGGCGGTTCTTACTCAATTCGCTGGAATCGAAGCCACAGGCGTATGCGATGATTCTTGATCGGCGACATTCATGGACGCATCGGCATCATCAATAAATTGGCCGCCAGATTGCGGGCCAGCGTCGTGATTCATGCCGGCGACTTTGGCGTCAATTCCATTTCCGACTGAAGCAGCACAACCCGCCCATCCCGCTCAATACCCCCAACCGGATTCGAACCGGTGTATGCAGACTGAGAATCTGCTGTCCTAGGCCTCTAGACGATGGGGGCGTACATGCGATGCCGTACTTGGATAAACGTTAGGCGGCAGAGGCCTAATTGTCAACGGCGCATGAAAAAGGAGCTTGTTGCCAAGCCCCTTGGTATCAGTGATTCACCGGTTGGTGGTATTTAAGCACTTACCGGTACTCTTTGTTCAGAAGCAGAGTCAGATGTCACCCAGTTGCTTTCCCGGCCAGCTTCTTCGAGCGATTTTCCAGCCGGTTCCTGGATACAAAAGGTTGTAAGCACCACTCCGACCACGCACATCCCGGTGGAGATGAGCATGCCTCCGGAAAAACCGATGCTGGCCAAGATCGGATTGAGGAACAACACGCCGAGGAATGCACCAAACTTGGCGATACCGGCGGAGATTCCAAATCCGGTGGTACGGATATTAACGGGGTAAACCTCCGAAGATAGAACATAAGTGGTGACGTTGGGACCGAATTCCGTAAAGAAGTAGCTGATGCCGAAGACACCGATGAAAAGCCAGGGTTCACGTGACAGGGCCGGCACCGTTCCAAGGAGCAGGAACGAGAGTCCCATTACGACAAAGCCCAGATTTTGAATGAATTTACGACCCAATTTATCGCACTTTATAGTAGCGAGCACATAGCCTGGGACGGCGAACACGCCAAAGATGAGTACGTTCCACGCTACCACCGAGAGCAGATTGGCGTGTGGTGCGACGGAGTGAATAATCGTCGGCATCCCGACGGTGTTGCCGTAATATGCGTAGTCCAGCACAAACCATGTACCAGCGGTGCCCAAAAGCGTGATCCAGTATTTGCTTAGAGGCTCGCGTACCAACTTGTCCTTGCCAGCTGAGGAAGTAACTCCGTCAGAATAGCGTGTGAGAGCGGCTGCGGCTTCATCGCCACGCCCTTTGGCCCGAGCCAGCCAGCGCGGTGATTCCGGCATGGTGCGGCGGAGAACAATCACGCCAAGTGCCGGCAGTGCGCCGAGGCCCAAGGCAATTCGCCAGACCAATTCATGGCTGACACCGGCCGCGAGAAGTGTCAAAGCAACCATCGGCCCGATTAAAAAACCAAGAGCCTGGCAGGAGAAAACCATTGACACCATCAGACCACGTTTTTCGCGATTGGCGTACTCGGCCATGATGGTGCCGGAGAGCGGATAATCGCCACCGATGCCAAAGCCCATGATGGTACGCCAGGCGATCATTGAAATCGGTCCCAAGGCGAATGCGCTGCCAATGGCGCCAATCGCCATAAGGGCCGCTTCGATGCCATATACGCTCTTGCGTCCGAATTTGTCAGCAAAGAATCCAAAGACGAAACTACCCAGAAACGTTCCGGCAAGCGAGACCGCGGCGACCAAGCCCATCAAAAAAGCGAATTGCTGTGCCGCGTGCGGGCTGTGGTTAGATGCCATAAAAGCCTTTTTCCATTCCGGTGCCGCCAGCACAAGGGCGGTGCCGATAATGGTCAGGTCATATGCCGACGCGAAAAATCCCATTCCCGCCGTGATGATGGCGCGAAGGTGGAAGCCGCTGAACTTTACCTCGTTGAGCGCTTCTGACACTTCGCGGGCATGAATTTGATTGTTGACTGCCGCAGCCATTGTGATGTCTCCTGTTTAGAACTCTGTTACCACTCTCGATCAGGTGCGAGACAATCTCTCGCAGCCGTCCGCCGGGCCAGCAGCTCCAGAACAACTGTAGCAGCGAAATACCATCGGCGGCCATGTGAGTAGGTTAGAGGTGCAAGGTTAAATGAGGCTTAGGCTTGTGTTAAGGTTTGGCTAAGCTTGCAGGCGGCGGCGGTAATAAATCGTAAGTATATGTTTTATAGTTAGTTAAGTGGTTATAATGGGTGGCTAAACCGACCCATAATAATACATAAACGCGAAATTATGGCCAAAACTATTGGTATTCGCCATTTTTATGAGGTAGAAGGCTATATGCCACCCTCCGCCATGGCGACGGCCTTTAACAGTGCGGCGGCCTTATTGAGCGATTCCTGATATTCCGCAGCGGGCACCGAATCAGCTACCAACCCGGCCCCGGCCTGAACGTAAACGGTGTTTCGGCCAGTTAGTGAATTTTTAGTAATTACCATGGTACGCAGTGCGATGCAGGTGTCCATGTTGCCGGAAAAATCAAAGTGTCCTACGGCTCCGGCGTACGGGCCGCGGCGCGTGGGTTCAAGCTCATCAATAATCTGCATGGCGCGGATTTTGGGGGCCCCGCTGACAGTGCCAACCGGCAGTGTGTTCCGAAGCGCATCAAAGCAGGTTTTATCCCTTGCCAGCCGCCCTGAAACATTCGTCGTGATATGCATGACATGACTGTAGCGTTCAACTGAAAGCGCATCGGAAATTTGTACCGAACCCAATTCAGCTACACGCCCGACATCATTACGGCCTAAATCAACAAGCATCACATGCTCGGCGATTTCTTTAGGGTCAGCCAGTAACTCCTTTTCCAACGCGGCATCTTCTTCGGGCGTGGCTCCGCGCCGGCGCGTACCCGCCAGAGGTCGGTTGGTCACAACCCCATCTTCAACCCGGCACATGATCTCCGGCGAGGAACCGACAAGGATGCACTGCGGGCTTTTGAGATAAAACATGAAGGGCGATGGATTGATCATCCGTAAGGCGCGGTAAACATCAAATGGGTCGGCGGCTGTCGTCATCTCCAGACATTGCGAAAGTACCACCTGGAAGATGTCGCCGGCGGCGATGTACGCGCGGGCTTTTTCCACAGCGGCCTCAAATTCAGCGGGTTGGAAATTGCTTCGGTAAGCAGGCATGGGCGGGGGTGTGAAGGGGATAGTTTTAGCGGTTGCTTTTGTCGGTCCATTGAGCTTTTCCACCATCCGTTTGATGCGTCGGGCTGCATCGGCGTAAAGGGCTTTGGGAGGTTGACCGTCGGCGCTGACGTTGGCAATCACCATGATCGTTTTGTTGACATGATCGAAAACCACCAATTCGTGGTACAGGCCGAAAATAACATCGGGCAGATGTCGAAAATCGGGCGGAGGAGAATTCAATTTTTCGCCTTCAAGATAGCGCACGGTGTCGTAGCCGGCGTAGCCCACGGCACCGCCGGTAAAAGTCGGCAGATCCGGTAGATACGGCGAGCGGTGCGTGCCGAGCATTTTTTCAAGGTCGGCGATGGGGTCGGATGACTGCTTTTCGTCAATGCCTTTGCTGTTGGCAATAGTGAGTTTATTTCCATAGGCCGTCAGGACAGATTGTGGGTCAGCGCCCAGAAAACTATAGCGGGCTACGCGCTCGCCCCCGACAATGGATTCCAGTAAAAAGGCATGATCGCTGTTTTTGGCGATAAGTTGATAGGCGGTCACGGGTGTGAGGTGATCAGCCATGACGCGGACATAAACGGGCACGACAGCACCGGGTTTAAGCAGGGATTCGAAATGAGAAAACTCGGGCCAAGTGTGCAGATCAGACGACAATAAAAGCTCCTTAAGCAGCCGACACTATTTGTGATTGTACCGACGCCCCGCCGGTTCTGCGAAGTGGATGCGAGTGTCAATAGCTATGACTTCCAAGGCGGACTTTATCGCGGAATACCCAGTAAATATAGATGGTGTAGGTAAGCACCATCGGTATGCCGATGACGGCGGCGATAAGCATGATGTTGAGGGTCTTGAGTGTGGATGATGAATTGAAGATGGACAGGCTCCAATCAGGATGATTGGGGGCGTAGACCAGATCGGGGAACAGGCCGATCGAAAGCACCACCAGGAGGAATACGATGGAAAGGCAACTGGATACAAAAGCACGTCGGAATCTATTACGGGCGATTTCCCTCGGCACGTTGGCGATGGCCAGCATAAGCAGCAGAGGGAAAACAAAAAAGCCGGGATTGTGCCGAAACGCACTGGTGAGGCGTGGATAATAAACCAGCGTGACCAAGGCAGTGGTAACCGCAGTGATAATGAAAAAGGTGATGGTCCGGTTCACCCATTGCCGTACCCTGGCTTGGAGTTCGCCTTCCGTACGGAGAACCAGATAAATAGACCCGTGCATGCTGAAAAGCGCTACAGTGGTGATGCTGACCAGCAGTGGATAGGGGCTGATGAGATGAAGCAATCCGCCGATGTAGTCACCTTTGGCGCTGAGCGGCAGGCCAATAGCGAGATTGCCGACAAAGGCGCCAAGTAGAATAGCCGCCAGCAGGCTCGATATAGCGAACGCCCAATCCCACGTGGATCGCCAATGGGGCGAGAGGAGTTTGCTGCGAAATTCAATTGACACCGCCCGGAAAATTAGGGATGCCAACAGCGCCATAAAAATCAGGTAAAAGCCGGAAAACAGTGTGGCGTACACATAGGGGAATGCGGCGAACATGGCGCCGCCACCGGTTACCAGCCAGACCTCGTTGCCATCCCAGATGGGGCCGATGCTGTTGATCAGCAATCGCCGTTCGGTATCGTCCTTGACGAACACATGCAGAATTCCCACGCCGAGATCAAAACCATCGAGAATGGCATAACCGGTGAACAGTATGCCAAGGAGAACAAACCAGATTATCTGAGCAACTTCTAAACTCATTTCGGCTCCTGAACCACGGGGCTGGAGTAATATGAACTACGCGTCCAACCGCGCGTTGGGCTGCACGACCATATCCGTTAACACTGGATGCTCGACATCATGTGGTGGCTCGATGGGGGCGGGACCGGCAAGGATCTTCCGAGTCAGCAGAAAAACAAACAGGATGCCGAGCAGCAGATAAATTAATGAAAACATAATGATACTGGCGAGCACTTCGCCGGCAACCAGATGCGGTGAAATGCCTTGTGAGGTTTTCAGGATGCCATAGACAATCCACGGTTGGCGGCCCACTTCCGCCGAGAACCATCCCGCTTCATTGGCTATCAATGGCGCAATGGCCGAGAGGACAAACGCCCAGAGAAGCCAGCGATGCTTCAGGAGAGAGCCGCGCCACCAATAAAACACTCCCAGCATGGCCAGACCGATCATCGCCATTCCCATGGCCACCATAATGTGGTACGACTGAAAAACAGGATTGACGGGCGGCCGGTCAGATGGTTTGAAATGGTCCAGCCCGATGACGGGGTGCTTGGGGTTCCAGTAAAGCAGCCAACTGAGCATGCCGGGAATTTTCAGGCCGTAGACTTTTTGCGCTTTGGTGTCCACCCACCCCGCGATGCTCATGCCGGAGGGCGCATCTGCCTTGAAGTGTCCCTCGAAGGCGGCAAGTTTTGCCGGTTGATATTTGGCAATCATGCGGGCATTGGCATCACCTGTGAGCAACTGAAGCAGCGATGTGCTTAACGCGACCACAAGTGCTATCTTGATGCATCGCTGGGCACAATCCATATGCCGATTGCGGAGAATATAAAACGCACTAACCGAGAGAACCAGAAAAGCGCCCGAAAGCAGCGCTCCGATGATCGTATGTGAAAGCCTGTCCATGGACGATGGGTTGAAGAGCACTTGGGCGAAATTGGTGACGTGGGCGGCAATCGGTTTGCCATTTTTGTAAATAAGCTTAAACCCGCTGGGCGTCTGCATCCAGGAATTAGCGATGGTGATCCACACGGCACTGAAGGCTGAGCCCAGAAACACCATGATGGTAGAAAAAAAATGCAGCCGTTTACCCACCTTGTCGTGGCCGAAAAGCAGGATGGCCAAAAAGCCCGATTCGAGAAAGAAGGCAAATATACCCTCCATGGCGAGCGGCCCGCCGAACACGTCGCCAACAAAGCGGGAATAGTTTGCCCAGTTGGTGCCGAATTCAAACTCCATCACGATGCCCGTCGCAACGCCCAAGCCGAAGGTGAGCGCAAAAATGCCGGTCCAAAACCGGAGCATTTGTGAATAAACCGCTTTACCCGTTTTTAAGTACAGGCCTTCCATGATGACCATCATCAAGCCCAACCCGATGCTGAGAGGTGGGAAGATATAGTGAAAAGATATCGTAAGGCCGAACTGCAGGCGGGAAAGAAAAAGCGCGTTCATAATGAGATGCCTTTCGACCGTATGGCGCACGGCAAACCCAAAACAGCCCTCCCCGATTCATCGCATGGGGACGGGCGTGACAGAGCACTAGCTCCCAGTTGACGCATTTTGTCGATCCATCTTCCTGGAGTCGACATCAATCCTCTGCGGCCCACGCGCGCCGCGTGGAGGCGCGTTGCAGCCACCGCCTCGACAGGGCTGACACCCACGACTCTAGCCACGGGGTGGGGCGGTGTCAAACTTTTGGCCACACCAGACTCCTGGCTCTATAATAAAACCATGAGCGAAATGGACATCCGGGATTCTATTGGGAGCGCGGCCGATCATGCGGGTGCCGCTCGCAATCCGGTTGTCATGTGCACGGTGCAGGGCCCGTTGGTGTCGGTAGATAAATTTTCGCATACCGACCCACCGGAAAAGACCAATGAAATCAGCTACTTTGCGGAGGCGGGCGAGCGGAAAATCCCATTTAAATTTTTACGGTCGGGACCCGGTCGGCGACCGGTGGTGGTATTTCTCCATGGGATGGGGCTTACAACCGCGTCGTATTGGGGCATGCTGGCATACACGATGCGCAGCCACGACGTCCTGCTGATCGATTGGAGCGATTTCGCCACCGGCGATTACTGGCCCCGGCGAGGGCTTTCATTGGAACGCCTCGCCGCGGATTTTTTGGCCGTGCCCCATGCATTGGGGATTGATCGCTTCGTGCTTTCTGGCTCGAGTCTGGGTGGCGGCTTGAGCCTCATGACAGCCATTGGCCATCCATCGCTGGTCACTGGGCTGATGTTATTTAACCCCGCCGCCTACCCGCAGTCACTGCCCATGTTTTATCAAATCGCCCGTATCCCCCTGCTGGGAGAATTTATAATGCGCACCGTCGGTTCTCGAAGCCTTACCTATGGCGTCTTCAAGACCGGCTACGCCGACCCGCGAAAGGCGCATCCAGATTTAGTTAAAATGTATGAGATCAACATGCGCCCGCTGGCCAACCGCCTTAAACTGATGCATTTAATACGTGCGTTGCCGACGCGGCACTCACATGTGGCCCGATATGCCGATCTGGCCCGGCACATTGATCAGCCCGTGATGGTGGTCTGGGGTGTCAAGGATGGTCTTCTGCACGGGGCAACACCGAATCGGCTCCAGAAGGATATCCAAGGTTTGCAACTGGAGATGGTGGATCACGTGTCGCATCTGCCGCACGAGGAAGCGCCGGAACGTGTCGGGCCGATGGTGGCAGAATTTTTGCAGCAGCGCATGATGGCTTCGGCCAATCCTCAAGGCAATTGAACCTGCCACAGGCGGCTTTGGGCAAGATCGGCTACCATGACGTTCGATGGTTTGGGATGCAAGGACTGCCTGTACACGATTATTGTCCGAATGGAAGACGTTGAGTGATCCGCCGCGGATTCCGCCGCATGAGGATGCTTTTTGGGCGAATCTGCCCGCCATGGAGCGGGGTGCTGCCATGGATATGCTTACGGGCATACTGCGCCGCCGCCTTACCTTGGATGCGGCCATTCGTGCTGTGAGCAATCGGCCGGGGGAGACGATTGAACCGCTGGTGCGCGCAATATTGTGGGTGGGGACTTTCCAGTTGCTGTTTTCCGATCATGTCGCGGACTACGCGGCCGTTGATTCGGCGGTGAAATTGGCGGGTAAATTGCAGGTGAGCCGGGCGGGAGGATTTATTAACGCGGTGCTGCGATCCATACAGCGATTGGAGCCGACCATCGAAGCGTCGGGTTCGGCATCATTGCGGAGTTGCCCGACAGACCAAGGGCGCTGGTTGGTTTTTCAGCGTGCTATATTTCCATCGGTAACGCAGCACCGAGTTGCGTATTGGTCGCAGGCGGCCAGTATTCCGATGGAATTGGCAGCCGAATTGTTTCAAGAACTCGGCGACGGTGCCGCACAAATAATGATTGCTGCCAACGGCCGTCCGCCAGTGATCTGCCGGGTTGATCGCCCTGACGTACTCCACGCGTGTGAGCGCCTGCGGCCGCACGCGCAAGCCGGCTACGTTGTGGCCGAGGGCGGCGTGAATGGCGATACCCGGTCGGCCATCGACCGTGGTGACATCTCGCCGCAGGATCCGACTGCCGGATTGGCGGCACAATGGCTGATGGATGCACTGGCGGAGCCTGACACAACTTCGCACGACGATCGGGTCTCGCCACCCCATGTTTTGGATTTATGCGCAGGGCGGGGCACGAAGACGATTCAGTTGGCCATGGGTGGTTTGCGGGTGACGGCCAGTGATATTGCCGCGGATAAATTGCAAACATTGGCGCAGCGAGAAGCATTGCTTCGCACCGGGCGAATCACCGTCTGTCCGTCGGGAGAACTTTCGGAGCAGCCCGAATCTTTTGACGGTGTGCTGGTGGACGTTCCATGTTCCAACACAGGCGTATTGGCGCGGCGCCCTGAAGTGCGGTGGCGGCTTATGCGGCTTAACACAGATGAGTTATTGCAAACACAATATAATATTCTGCGGCGTGCCGGCACGTTGGCAAAAGCCGTTCTGGTTTACAGTACGTGCAGTATCCTGCCGCGGGAAAATGAAAAGCTGGTAAAACAATTCCTGAACAGTGAACAGGGACGCCGCTGGCGATTGTTCAAGGCGCACACCACACTGCCCGTCACCGGCAAGGACCAATGGCGCGACGGCGGTTACGTTGCCGTGATGCGACGAAACTGAATTGTCGCATGCCATCCGTGATCGAGTTCATTGGGCTGTCGAAAGGCGCAGGCCACGGCCCGACACCACAAGCCCGTTAATCAGACGGTGAGCCCCTTGGCTGCACTCCCTTTTTTGCGGGCTTTGCCGGTAACTGTTGCCGCTTGCACCTTGGCTACCGTGGTCTTTTTAACCATACCGGCACCGCGATTCAGGGCGTCGAGTTTGGGGCCAAATTCTTTGGCGATGCGGGCTTTGAAGCTCTTTTTGTGGTACGCATAGCCAACGATCAGCGGCATGGCCAGCGTGGCTTCCGCATAGACCATCTGCTCATCAACAATATCCACCTTGCCCCAACTGCTGGCCTCCCGCAGGGTGGAACTGGAAAGTGCCCCGTCGCGTACATCGGCCACCGTGATTTGAATGGCGTATTTATGCATGGGGGCGTCCACACCCAGGATTTCCGCCGCAACGACGATGTCCTGAGTGAAATTCTTTGGTACCCCGCCGCCGATCATAAAGATACCTGTTTCGCGGTTCATCACCTTGATCTGCGTCAATTCACGAAAATCTTTAACGGAGTCAATACTGACATGCGATTCCGGAGAGTTGAGTTGATGCACGACAAGCCCAAATCCGGCCGAGCAATCAGAAAACGCCGGACAGAATATCGGTACACCTTTTTCATAGGCAGCCAGAACGATGCTGTCGCGATTTTTGGCGTGCTTGGTTAAATATTGACCCATAGCGGAGATAAATTCGCGACTGCTGCATGGTCCCGGCGGCAGGCTATCGGCAATAATGCGAGTGGTGTCGTCGCAGATGCGCAGTTCGTCTTCATCAATGAAGGTATCGTAGATGCGATCAATATGCAGATCACGGAGCACGGTGTCATCGACATACGGCGACCCGACATAATGCCGAAAGCCGAGGGCTTCAAAAAAATCCTGATCCACCATATTGGCACCGGTGGAGACGATGGCATCAACCATATTGTTACGCACCATTTCAACAATGACTTTCTTAAGCCCCGCCGAAATCAGTGACCCGGCCAAGGTCAAAATCACTGCACATGATTTATCACGCAGCATCCGGTCGTATATATCAGCGGCGCGATGCAGATCACGGGATGAAAACGCCATGTGCTCCATCGATTCAACCAGTGGCACAATGCCTTCAAGTTTGGCAATGTCAATGTGCCGGATGGTTTTGTTGAGCAGGTCTTTACGGGTCAATTTCGGCATGATGATTCTCCATTGCGTCCGATGCCATTTCCATCAATATGGATGGTCGCTGCAGGCGATGGCTACCGAACGCGGTGTAAGAGTGTACAAAAGAAATGTAAACTTTGCATGAAGATACGATGCGTCAATGCCGATTGCACTGCGAGGATCGGCAGGCACAACTTTCACAAAGGGGTTTTGAGCATGTCCGTTGCGGACTTCGTAAGATTGCGGGCCTCCGTGACCGCCACCACTGCGTCGGCATCGGGGACATGCGGTTTTAGTTCGCAGAGCCTCTGGGCCGCTCGATTTGCGGGGTTGTCGGCCGGCAGTGTCTGAAAAATAAAAAGGACGGTGGCTACGCGTTCTAATTCGAGACCCCTTTTTTTTCCACGGCGTGGGCGATGAAATCGATACATCTTTTATATTCAACGAGGGCCTTCCGTGCCGACGTTTCCACCCCGGCCGCATTGGCCGTTGGTACGATGGCCGGGCCGCAGATACATCGCCCCAAGAACACGAAAGGCGGTCACCAGCATGACCCCATTTGCCGTTAGCACGAGAATGGCAATGATCGGATGAACCGTGGCAAGGCCCGAAAGCAGCACGATAAGGAATCGGCATGCAGGCATTACCGGCAGAAACTGCATGGCTAAAACCAGCAGTAAAAGTCCGGCGGCATTCCACTTTCGACTGAAGCGCCAGCCGATGATTGTATCCAAGTTAAGCCGTCTACTAGGGGAAGCCAGCAGATCAGATGACAGCCAGCAATCGGCCGTCATGAATACCAATATCCACGACACGTTATGCCGCAGCATCCCGACCAATGGCCAATGACGTGTATCCAGCCCGGCTAGAAAACTGCCAATCCATATGTACTCCATCAGCGACAGGATCGCCGGCACATCGCGTTCCATCAGCAGAAGTGATCCGACAACGACCAGCATGGCTCCCGACAGGATGGTGACAACGGAGAGGGTAAATGGACTGTGAGTGATGAGCGGTCGCAGGTGCAGCAGCACCAGCAAAATGGCGGCCACCGATGCAACGCGCACCTGCCGCTGCATAAGCCAGAAGGGGTTCACAGATGTTCCCGGGTGCTGGCCTCCGGGCACATCATGATTAGGCTGCCCGCTGATAAGATGAAGCAATAATTGCCAAATTAACAATGCCACAACCACGCCCAGTGCCACACTGCTGACTGGCGATAATGCATCGGGAGATGTTGCTGGGATGAAGAAAGCCGCCAGTACCGAGCCGGTCGCCAGTATAGCCGCCGGTGCTACGGGACTAAGCGAGGGTGGTAGCCACCGTCGGATTATTCCATCGCTGGATTTGGACGTATTACCGACGGCGGTGGGCGGCAATGCGTGCAGCAACAGGGCGGGCAAATTGGCTAATAGGACCAACGAGGGCGGATGGCTCACGTTGAGAATTAAGAGTACTACAAAGCCAAGGAGCAGAATCAGACTCGCGTGCACAAATGGCCATGCAACGGCCTGCTGCAACCAGCGATAGGCGAAGCCTGCAGAAAACAACGCCACCAGCAGGGAGAAAAGACGCCATTGCGGCATCAGGGTTGGAGGTGCCCGGTGCAGGTATATGCCGATAGCCAGGATCACCAGCGGCACCAATGCCCAAGCAGCTAAACGCCGAGCGGCTGCCATTGGCATGCGGCGCAGCATACCACCGATGGCGATGGGGAAAATGATGGCAATCAGCAGCAGAAGGTTCATCGGTAACTCCCGCGCAAGGATGTCACGCGGCGCTGCAGCATGATACGCTCAACAATCACGCTGTGCGGCAAGACAATGGGCGGTATCGAAGGGCGTGGTGGCATCACATGGGGCTCCGCCCGTGGATTAAATGACTTCAAGAGTGAGCCCATAGCCAGAGTTGGAAATATTCCCAGCGTCAGCGAAACCAACATCGCTCCGATTGCCCATCGGCGGGCCGTGCGCACGTATGCGTCAAGATTCAGCGGGGCGGTAAAGTGGGTATCTGGTCCGAGGCCTGCATTTCCTGCGTAGACGTTAATATCAGGGCGACGCACGTTCTGGGCCGGATCGCGAAAGGCCAGTAGACTGCGGGATACAACACCTAAAATCATCGGCATGAGTGCCAGGAGAAAGATGAACCCGAGAAAAAACGTTTGCCAATTGATGTCTCCCGCCTGAGTGGTGGTCAATATCATTCCGACCAGCGCCAGCCACACACCGCGAAACACCGCGGTGGCAGGCATTCCGACGCATGCGGCGGTTAGCAGAAGGAAAAGCAGATGGACGGCTCCGCGCGAGTTTGTGCGGTCATCGGGTGACACGGTTATATCTCGAGCCTGCAGAAATAACAGGTCGATGCCACGCTGAAAACCAAAAACAGTCACCGGCAAAACGCCGAGGATTAAAACGGCGCCCACCACGCCAAGTCTGTTTTGCGCAAGCCATGCCAAGTATGCAAACGCTGATATTGTACCCGCGGCGTACGCCATGGAACGGGATAGTTCGCGTTGGGCAAAGCAGGCGACGGAACAGGCGGCCATTGCGATGACCCCCAACAGCGCGAGCCAGAGCGTGGCATGATGCAGTTGTCCTGCCAGGGGAGAACGTTCCATCCACAGCATCAGGGCCAAACCCACCCACAAATTGGAATTCAGCGGGAGAAGATTTTGTCCATCGATCGTCATACGGGCGTTCTGCACGTTGTGAAATGGAAACAGCGACAGACTCATCCAGATGGAGGCCATGATGAAGACAAACGCGGTCCGCGATGCTGCCTCATCGGCCATCGCCAGGTGCCCTGACATTGGCAATTGAAAAAAAATGACGGCGGCGAGGATGCATGCGTTACTGACAATGCTGCTGAAAAGCATTCGGCGGGCGATACGCCGGCTATGCGCCGCCCCGGCACCCAGATTGAGAAAATACTGAGGTACCATCAGCAGTTGGGCGCAGATAAAAATCGTCGATAAATCGGCGGCGGTGGAAAGGCCCCATATGAAGGCGAATTGCAAAACCAGCCAGAAAAGACTTTTATTCCCCGGACGGGCGGCCACCAGCCAGGATATAGAAAATAAAAATGAAAGCAATACAAAAATAAGAATCGTGACGGATGGGGCTGATAAACTCCAAGTCGCCGGAGCGCCCAGCCAGGAAGTGGGTAAATTGATCGTGGCCGGTGATCCGCCTGTAGTCAGGCGATAGCGCAGAGCATCATTGGCGCCGGTTATTTGAATGGCCGCCACCAACGCCACCACCAAGCATAGTTTTTCTGCCATGCCGACGGAACGGCGCGTGATCAATATCAGTCCCGCGACACACAGGGTGACGACGGGTGCGAGCCAGAGGCCGGACGACGAGGAGATCAACAGTAAGCCTGAAGGTGCCATAAAACCGCCTCACCACCCACCGGAGTGGGCAACCGCCGTTGCGATGCTGGCTGCGATGATAGTTAATGTTACCAGCATGATGACAGCCATCAGCCGCCACGCCCCTTTGATCTGTAAGCCGCGCCGCGCTGCTGTGGCAATCAGATGTGGAATCAGGCCCGATGCGCCGACGATGGACTCCAGTCCCAAGCGGTCGCAGGCCGCCACAAATTTGCCCGCCACCCACAGCAGTGCAACGACCGCGCCGGCGGTGAACTGTTCGAAATTCAGCACGATCAGCATGATTTGCCGCAACACCACCACTTTGGCCAGCTGCCCGCGCATGGCTGCCTTACCCGCTAATTGTAGAAACACGCCCAACACCAAACCGGCCACCGTCGCCAATCCTCCCAGTGCCATGGATATAGCCGGATTCCGCAGCGAGGTTGGTCCGCCTCCGGAATAGTGGGCGAACTGAGAAGGCATGAGCCATCCAACGCTCTGGGGGGAAATTAAATTAAGCGTGCACGAAAATAAGGCGATGGCGCCCATGATCAACAGTATTCCGGTGCTGATGGCGGATGGTCTGGGGGCCGGCAGGGCGGCGACGGGACGAAAATCAGAGCGGGCAGCCGGGGTCGCGCGGCCGCGCAGCGACCAGACAATTAAACCTGTTCCCGTGATCGTATTGAGTGCAATAGTAAGCCAGAGCAGAAGTAAATCGGGCAGAATCATCGCTTGATGAGCATTGGCCACTGCGGCAAATACACCGCCCAGAGTGACCGATGCTGAAAAGCCGGGTGTCAGGCAGAGATTGATGCAGCCGGCGACGATAAGAATGGAAGCCAGGGTGGACTTGTAACCCGGACGGCGCGACGGATAAAACGGGCGACGATTCAGCGGTGCTGCCAGCATGAGGCCAAAGAGCAGCACAAATATGGATGGGAATAAGATCATCATTCCTGCTTCTGCCGTTCCCTTTTCACCTCCGCCGATCAGCACCAGTAGCAGAGATATGTTACTGACGGCCATATAAAAGGCAGCCTTAAACCGATCCGTCTGCCAAGTGCCCGCAAAAGCATAGACTCCCGCGGATAGAGCTGCCCAGTCGATCATCAGTGACAGGCTGTGTACCGCGATACCGGGGCTTACCCATAATGGCAAGAGTCGCAGCAGCATCAGCACCGCCACCAGCGGTGTACCGCAACTGAGTTGCAGATTCAGCCACGATGTGTTGTCGCGCCGGCTTGGTATCAGCCAGTAAGAAAATGGAAACTGAGCGCATTTGATAAATATCACGGCAATCAGCAGTGGTTCGATAAAAGATCGCAAATGCTGCGGGATAGACGTGTGTGGCAAGAACGCTATTTTGTAGTAGATGGTCTGTAGATCGGTCGTGTGGTAGACGGCCGCAAGCAGGGCGATAACCAGTAAAAAACCGCAGTCGCCAATGATGGAAATCAGCCAGCGGCGCCAGGCGACGAGAGGCGCCAGCACTTGGCCGTCGGGGTAAGACGTCTGCAGATGATGGGCGGCGGTAATAAATATCCAGGCCGACGCGATGACCAGCAGGTTGCCGGAGAGGATGGCGATGCAGCATGCCAGCAGATGCAGTCCCATGACCGGGGCGGCATTGGCGGTATTTTGCAGGTGAAAAACGCGTTGGGACTGCAGATTAAAAATCAGGGCAGCGCCCGTGGACACAAATAATACAACTGCCGCCGAGAGCCGGGTGATGGCCAGCAAATGGTCGGGAAGAATCGCCAGATGAGGCACATACGCGGCGCCCGTGAATAAATATACGGCGGCCCCCGTCATCAGCAGTGCACAGGCCACCATCCAACCACGCAGATGGGATGGGGAGGTTGCCGCTCGTGCCTGATGCGACAGTCCAACCGCGGCCACGCCGACCGAAGTGATCACCAGCAGGGCCAGATCAAGTAAACCGGCGATGATGAAGATTCTGGCAGTTAAAAGAATCGCTTTTTCCAGTATGTGACCACCCCGTATAACTTCCCCTGTCCGGTGCATTATCGAATGCGCAACGCTGCGGTCAAATGAGTTGCAACTTTGCATCCGGGGAGGCAAACTATCGGCCATGCCGAATGAATGGGATGTTTTGGTGGTCGGTGGTGGTGTGGCGGGCAGCGCCATTGGTACATTTCTGACCCGGGCGGGCCTGCGGGTGCTTATTCTTGAAAAGGGCAGACATCCGCGGCATCACATTGGCGAATCTTTGCTGCCTGCCAGCATGCCCATTCTTACATCGCTCGGCTTAAGCATGCAAGAAATGGCGACGCAGTATCAGCCCAAGCACGGTGCCAGATTTTGCGATTCCGCCTTGGATCGATGTGAAACCTTCCGATTTGCCGCCTCGGGTGATGCTCCGCCAGCATTTCAGGTGTTGCGGGCCGAATTTGATGCAGAGCTAAAATCGCGGTGCATTGCCAGTGGTTGCCGATACCGGGAAAATTGTCAGGTTACCACTTGGCGTCCATTGCCGGATGGAGTCGAGGTCCTCACATCCGACCAGCAGATACACCGAGCTAGGTTTCTCGTCATCGCCGCCGGCCGGTCGCGATTGAATTGTTCCACCGCCGATGGCATCAGTGATGCGCGCGACATTTCCAATCGGTTCGGCCATTTGGCCATTTACAATTACTTCCCCAATCTGCCATCTGCGATGGAAGATGAACGGGATTACATAACGGTGCACCTGATTGCCAATGGATGGATATGGTGTATTCCACTTCGCGCGGGGGAAACCAGCGTCGGTGTGGTATTACAAAATGATGGCGTGCGATTTGGCCTCAGCCATCGAGAACAATTTGAGCTGGCCCTGCAGAGTTGCCCGGCATTAAATGCCAGGCTTAAAGGTCTCACCCCGCGGGATGAATTCCGCACCGCCGCCGATTACAGCTATCGATCCGCCGCACGTTCTGGCTCGGTCTGGCTGAAAATTGGAGATGCCGGGGGATTTTTAGATCCTGTTTTTTCCAGCGGTGTGCATCTGGCGTTAAGCTCGGCACAGCTTGCCGCAGCGGCGCTTGTCCAATATTTCACCAATGGCAACAGGGCGGTGCTTGAAGCCTATGACCGAGAGATGGATTGGGCCGAAAATGTCTTTGAAGCGTTTATCGACCGTTTCTACAACCGTGATCTGGCACGACAACTCTTCTTTGCCGACTACCGGCCACCGTACATGAAGGTGGCGATTACAAACCTGCTTGCCGGGTATGTATGGGATCGAACCAATCCAGTCATCGCGATGTTCGTTGGTAAAAGGGACGAGTCGTCCATGTCTGAACAGGCCGACACAAAATGAGCCCATCATCCAGCATGCACGACGCGGTGGCCGTTACCGGCCTTGGCATGGTGACGTGCCAGGGCATCGGATGCCAGCGGTCGTGGATGGGCATTTTCAACTCATGCGACGCGGCAACCGTCTGGAAAAATGAACTGGGGCCGAAATTCGGTGCACTGCGGGTGGCCGCTGCACCGCCCATTCCGCGCCCGCCGGATTTACCCACCCACTTCTGGCAGGCGCTATCTCATGTGCAGCAGATGGCCTGTGTGGCCGTGGATGAGGCGCTGGACCAGGCCCAACTACCCCAACATCTGACCCATTTCAATTGCGGATGTTTTGTGGCCACCAGTGTTTGTGCCATGGACCTCAATGAAAAATTTTATGCGGATTATCGGCGCGATCCTGCGGCGGCATCCATAAGACTGCTCAAACGCGTGCATCCCTTTGAACTTCCTCATCTGCTGCTTAGACGGCACCGGATTAATGGCCCGCATTATCTCAATTTGACCACGTGCGTGGGGTCGGCTGCGGCCATCGGTGCCGCCATCGATGCCATTCGTTGCGGACTGATATCTATGGCCATCGTCGGCGGGTTTGACAGCTTATGTCATTTGCTGGTCTCGGGATTTAACTCTCTAAGGCTGATTTCTCCAAGCACTTGCCGTCCATTTTCCCCATTGCGTGACGGCATTTTGCCCGGTGAAGGCGGGGCGGCACTTGTATTAGAATCGGTTCAGCATGCTGCGATCCGGGGTGTACGGCCGCTGGGGTACCTTCGAGGTTTCGGATCGTCGGCAGACGCCTTTCATATCACTAAACCGGAGCCCGAAGGTCGCGCGGCCCGACAGGCGATCGAATCATCGCTGGAAGATGCGGGTGTGGCGTGCCGTCACATTGATTATGTGCACAGCCACGGTACGGGCACACGCGATAACGACGCCATGGAAACCACGCTTTACAGTCGGCTTTTTGCTGACGAAAGGGTACGCATAGCGTCCACTAAGCATCTCACGGGACATACGTTTGCCGCCAGCGGTTCTATTGAAACAGCTATTTGCCTGCTGGGCATGCGAGCGGGAATTTATCCACCGGGTCCAGGTCCGCTGGGAGCATCTGCACCGACCATAGACGCTGGCCAACGTCATCGGGGTTTTAATGTGTCCCTCATCTGCAACTTTGCCTTTGGCGGAAATAATACGGCCATCGTTGCCAGCCGGGCGGCGGAGCTACCCGCATGAAAGGCATTTCAGACGTGACGGTGGCGTTGGTGGGATTGGGTGTCTGCGGAACCGGATTTGATTCGGCCTCGCACCTCGCCCGGCAGTTGTCAATTCCATTGGCTGATGAAACGTTGCTCCCCGGCCCGAGCGAAAATAATCTCGATGCGTGGGCGGCCGCTTCCGCACGAGCCGCACTGTCCGCTGCACAAAAGATACAGCCTGCCGACAGTGAACGAATCGGCCTGCTGTATTTAAGTTTCTGGGGTTCGGTCAATCAGACGGTGGGCTACCTTGAAAGCATGTTGGATCAGGATGGAAGGCATGCGTCGCCGCGGCTCTTTACGCGTTCTGTTTATTCGGCGGTGGCATCGCAGACGGTCATCGACCTTGCAATCCATGGCGGATGCGAAACTCTGTCTTTTGCCAACCTGCCAGTTTATCGGACGCTGCAACGCGCATGGATGCTGCTGGAAACACGTCGGTTGGATACCGTCATAGCCATGTGGGCCGATCAGGTTGAGACGCCGGTGCTGCACCTTTGCCAACGTGCTGCCACTGAATTGCATCGTCTTGAACTGGCTCGCTACTCGCGCCCCGGTGGTGGCAGTGTGGCGATGGCGTTTACACGCTCGGATGCGATGGCGGAGGGCATTCACCTGACCCTTGATCCCAAAATCGATCGATTCGGTAAAGAAAGGATGGCTGTATCCCAAGGTGTTCTAACGTCCATACCGGCGTATCCCACAGACGGTGCTCTGCATCTGGCCATCGCGATATTGCTTGGCGAGGCGCACCGTGAATGCCGCACCTGGAACGAATTTGATTCACCCTACCGAGCCACCATCCGGCTGCGCGCGGCGAAAAATGGTTAAAAATGATAGAATTTCCGGCATGAGTCAAACTGCCGATACCACTGCTCCAGTAAGCGCGTCAAATGGCGCTTCCAGGCCGGACCTAATCACGCAACTGGAGGAGCTTAAAGCGCTTCTGCCCAGTATTCCGCCCGACCGATTCAAAACCATGGAAGCCGTCACTCAACGGTATCAATTTCGCCTGCCACGATTTTATGTGGAACACATCCTTAACGACGACCCGGCTGATCCGCTATGGGACCTGGTCCTGCCCGGATCGCAAGAATTGACCGACACCGGCGACGAACGGTGGGATGCCTTTCAATTGCAGAATAAAGCCGTTGAGCACCCGCGATGGATTCAAAAGTATCGCTATGAAGCCCTGATTCGGACCACCGACTATTGCAGTGGTCTGTGCCGGTATTGCTATTTGAAAAATCGTGATGTAACACCGGGAACGATCACTCTCCGGGATATCGACGACATGTTTGGCCAGTTGGCCACAAGTCCACATGCCGCCGCCATGCGTGAACTGATTTTAAGCGGTGGCGATCCGCTGGCCTTGTCGGCATCGGTGTTGGAGCATTTTGCGGATCGGCTCGCATTTTTTAATCGTACGCGTTCGCGCGCCGTTACCGTCAGCATCCACACCCGCGAGCCAGTATGGTTTCCTCAGCGGCTGATGCGGTCGACCGCCTTGCAGACGGCTCTGACCAAACTGGGGCCCAGCTCGCACATTCTGCATCTCGTGCATCCGCGCGAAGTTACACCGGAGTTGCTCTCGTGCATTGAATTGCTGCACGATTTAGGCCAGCAACGCGTTCCTCTTATCATGACGCAGCACCCTTTGTTTCGCGGCATCAATGACGATCCTGCCATCATCACTGAAATGTACGGCCGGGTGGACAGTGGCCGCATACCTGTCAAACCGTATTATCTCATTCATCCCTTTCCCGACGGCACGCTGCCTCAACACCGCCTGATGCTGCCGGAGAGTCAGATCATACTTCGGGCGCTGGCGTCGGCCCCGGGCACGCGCGTACCGCTGCTGACGGTTCCCACCCCCATGGGCAAATGCGTCATTGGCCCCTATGAGCGGCTTGAAGACCGGGGCGGTTACTATCTGCTGCACACCAAAGATGGCGTTCCGGTTGAATATTCAATAGATAAATACTATAATCCGTCCGAATCAAGACTGGCGATTCCTGCCGTCTCACTGCCCATCTGTACCGATAAATCTGAAAACCTGCAGCCTGTCCAACCTCGCGGGATATAACCACCCGCCAAGTTCGGCCCGCCGTGCCTAATTGGTAGGCGTGACAAAGCACTAGGAGCATCGCCGGGCGATGGGCGGTAAACGATCCGCATGCGGCAAAATGTGGTGCCATTTCGTCACCGTGGTGTTGACTCATCCGGAGGCTGCCGTCCATGTCATATGACGCATCGGCGCAGGCGATACTATAATTCGGCACCATTGAGCATTCTTTGCGGAGTACTTATGCCCACGGCCGCGGATGTTATCCAACCACCGGCTCAGACAACAGGCGGCAGGAACAATACCGTCCAATGGCATGGCCGACTGAACCTCGACTCCGTCGCCATGTTCCGATACGCCGTCATCGGGGGGCAGTCGCTCATTGTGCTCGCATCCTGGTTTATCAGCGGCTGGCAGGTATTTTATTTTCCAGTGGTGTTGATTCTGGCATTTGAGGGCATCGAGAACGTGGTGCTCCTGATACCGGCTCGGACCCGCAGTTTCATGCAGGCCCCGGCGGCTGTGGGCATCCTGCTATTGAGTGATATTGTACTGCTGACCGTCATTTTGCTGTTTTCCGGCGACGCGATGAACCCTTCCACCATCTTTTACCTCGTCGAGCTTGTCGCGATTGCCGTCCTTTGGGGAGGCATATGGACATGGTTTACGGCCGGCATGTGTATGTGCTGCTATGGAATGCTTTTCTTTCTGCCCGGCATGGCAGCAGGGAATACGCCACCGAGTATGGGCAGCGGTGATATGCGGCTCCATCTCATTGGGATGCTTGTGTGTTTTGTCATCGCGGCCATATGCATCGCATCTCTCATTACCCTGCTTCAGCGCGACCAGCACCGTCTTAACTGCGAGCTGGCTGAGATTCGTGATAAAACGCGCAGAATGGAGGCGTTCACCTCCCTGACGGCCCTTGCCGCTGGTGCCGCGCATGATCTGGCCACGCCGCTAAGCACCATTGCCGTCGCCGTTGGCGAAATGAGCCACGAAATGCAGCAGCTCGCCATCCCAGCCCATCTCGCTGCCGACGTCGAACTGATTCAATCGCAGATTGATCGATGCCGATCTATTCTGGATCAGATGAATCCGACCGGCCACGATCAACGCCCCATTGAGAATATCGAACTGACGGAGTTAATACACACCCTCATTGAAAACCTGCCATCCGAATTCGCCCACCGGGTGCTGACGTTTATCGGCGAAGACGGTAAATATCGGCTTCCGGTCCGCCGGTTATTGCAAGGACTTACGGCCATGGTGCATAACGCCATTGAAGCCTCTCCGCCGGATCGTGTCGTTGAGATTCACACACGTCGGTCGGCGCACAATCTTATCTTTAGTATCATCGATTCAGGCACAGGCGTTCCAGCTGGCGTGGTTGACCGCGTGGGAGAGCCGTTTTTTTCTACCAAACCAACCGGCAGGGGGATGGGGCTTTTTCTCGCGCGGCAGTTAGCCTTTCAATACGGTGGCCGATTGACCTTGACCAATCGCCTAGGAGGGGGTGCACTAGCGGAATTGGAGTTTCCGCTTACTCAAATTATGGTACCTCACGATGCACAGTAATCTTAAATTGAAGGAAGAAAAAACTCTGCACTCAGACCGGACTATATTGGTCGTAGATGATGACGCCATGTTTCGTGATCGCGTGGTCAGGGCCCTGGCTAATCGTGGTTACCGCGCCTTTGGCGCGTCGGGTATGCGCGATGCCGTCGCACAGGCGCAGTCCATTTCGCCAGACTGTATTTTTCTCGACCTGCGCCTGGGAGATAAAAATGGTCTCGATGTGCTGCCGGAAATCAAACGGGCTGCCCCGCAGGCACGGATAATAATTCTGACCGGCTATGGAAGCATTGCAACCGCAGTTACCGCTTTGCAGCACGGCGCCGCAGATTACCTGACCAAGCCGGTAAATATTGAACAAATAATAACCTATGCGGGTGGTACCAAAACGGGCATGCCTGCGGCGAGCCAGCCTTATTCCATCCCGCCCCTGGATCGCGTCGAGTGGGAACACATCCATCGCGTTCTGCAGGATTGTGATGGCAACATCAGTCGTGCCGCGGCGGTGCTTGGTATCCACCGCCGATCTCTTCAACGCAAGCTGGCCAAGCGGCCATTCCCGACAAAATAAAACCTTTGGGTTGCGACAAATTGCCGCATTGAAGCAGTCATGCCGATCAGCAACAATGATTCACGTGCAACGCCATCGCAGCGGCGTTGGAGAATATTGGCGCTATACCGTGGTGGTATCGGCAATGGCCACTGAAATATGGGCTGCATACGAAGAGGCCGGTTCTCATGTCAACAAGTCTGTCGCGTTTCCCGGCATCCGTAGTAAATGAATGCAGGTTGGCTCTCCGCCGACTTGTCGCGGTCTTCGCGGTGGCCGCCTTTACCATTTCGCCGCTGGTGGCTGCGGCCGCCACGCCAACGGCCTGCGTGCGCTGGACGGTCAACGTGGGCCAGCCGATTTACAACCCACCGCGTGTGCGGGATGGCGTGGTTTACCTTGACACGGTACAGGCGGGCGGCCCCAACGTATTCGCCGTACAAGACGGTAAAATACTCTGGAAATACCCCACCGATGGCGCCATCGCGATACCCGTAACCCTAGGCAGGTCCCAGTTGTTTGTGGCATCGGATATCGGATCCACGCATTTTATGCGGGCTTTGGACATCAAAACAGGTCAGTTGATTTGGGATTATACCCGTCACCATCCACCCGAGTGCATGTGCAGTCATGTGAGTCATTACCTTCGGCATCTCCTTTTTGCGGAGACTGATGGACATTCACTCTATGCCCTTGATCCGCAGAAGAATATTCCGGCTCGACGTCTGTGGGTATTCTTCGGGGATGGGGCCAAACTCACTGCGCCGGTGGTCGCGGGCGGTGTGGTGCTGTTCGGTTCTGCCGATCACTGCCTCTACGCACTGCAGGCCACATCAGGAAGCGTACTGTGGAAAAGGAATACCGGTTACAGTTTTGTGGCCCAGCCCGCTGTAGCCGGAAGTGTTGTGATCGCTGGTGATCGCGGAGGTAATATGTTTGCCTGTGCGGTGGCTACCGGAAAAACTCTTTGGACGGCGGCTGCTAACGGGCCCATTGATGTCGCTCCGGTGATTTACCATTCCAAGGCATTTATCGCTGCTGGGGCTGGTGATCGAGGCATATATGCCTTGTCCGTGTCGACCGGCAGGCAACTCTGGTATCACCAGATGGCTGATTACACGAATTACGCCCCCGTTATTCTGGATAAAGCGCTAATCGTTGCCTCTCGTGATGGAAATGCCTTGGGGATTGATCCCGGTAACGGCCAGATATTGTGGACAACTGATCTGCATGGCGTGCCATTTTCAAGGCCGGTAGTCGATGGCAACGCGGTGGTCATCAAGGTGGGTGATCATCGCCTTGTGAGTATCCGTGCCCGGACGGGGCAAGTTCTGTGGTCCTACCATACCGCGTCGGTCATCACTTCCCCAGTGGTGGAGAGCCGTCAATCGACAGACGTCAAAACCTCAACGCCCGTCACGGTCTACATCGGTACCAGTATGGGCAAAGTGCTCGCATTGGAGGGCACTCATGGTCATGGGGCGGGGTAAGTCGAACCTTCATCGGTGCCAAGCATTTGACATTGTATAACTTTGTCTTACAATGTATAACCATTACCGCCGCGGTACGCATTAAAGATGGCCGAAATATTGTAACCGTTCACGGGTAAAAAATGGCCAAAGAAATGAAATTCAACTGATAT